>JBDSRF010000030.1:0-9738 GCA_039929445.1 Arachnia sp.
GGCGGATGGCGACACCGCTCGCGAGGTGGGTGGCTCAGTCGTGAAGCGCACGGACGAGAGCCTCGGCAAGATCACCGATGTCATCAAGTACGGCCTCGTGGATCCCACCGTGACCTCCCGTTACGCCCTGGCCGACGCAGCGGAGGCGATCGCCGAGGTCGAGGATGGTCATGCAGCGGGAAAGGTCATCATCGTCCCGTGATGCGGGTTGGGCGGCGGTCAGCACCTCAATCGTCAGTCGCTGAACTGAATGAAGCCGGCACCGCTCCAGCGCACGCCAAACCCTCGGCCTTCGCGTCTTCCATCATGCTGGTCTCGGTGGCCGAAGCGGCCAGTTGGCTCTGGACGACCCTCGGAACGATGCGCACGTGGATACTTCAGAGATGGACACGGTGAAGGAATTCGCCACTGCGTGGGCGAAGGATCCGGAGTTGCTTTCGGGAGACGCGGTTGCGGGGCTGTCGGATGCGGACTGGAGTGCGCTCATGGTTCGGGTGATCGAGAGCCTGCCATCGTCTGACGGTGTTGATGGGCAAGTACGCCGTCTGGATGCCCTCACCCATTTGATCGGGCTGCGGGCACCACTGCCCGATCAGCCGGCACTGATCGCCATGCGTCAGCGCTTCCACATGACGGTCGCCGGGGTCTCATCCGGCGGCGGGGCGCTGAACAAGGCACTGGATGCGTTGACTGCCGAATCCCCGCCACCACCTGCCCCCGTTGCCCGCGGCTCGGGAGCTGGCCAAGCGCGCCCTGCGACGCCGAAGGTGACGAGCTCTCGCCGACGGCCTGGTGCGGGAGGGAGGGGAAGGGGTAAAGGAGTAGGGGCGTTCACCAAGCGATACCGGAAGATGGAGGCGATGCCGCCGTGGTACCGCCCATTTGGTGGAGGAAACTCGCACGCGTTCGCCCCCGGCGCGGGTGACGACTTCGTGATGGAACTGATCCCCGATCCAGCGGACGCAGATGACAGTCCAAGGCGACCGTCGGGAGCAGCAGCGAAGCCCGCCAAGAAGGTTGGCAACGCCAAGAGCAAGCCGCGTAGGTGGCTTGCCAACGTCGAACAGCAGGACAGGGAAGCGCCCCTTGAGGTCGGTGCTGACTACGTGGTGTCGTTCGACGCGGGCACGTCGGACCAACCGCACCTGGCGACAGCCCTGTTCCAGGAGCGATCTCTGAGCGGGGCTGACTTGACGGTCCAGTTGAGCTCCAAGGACTTCGACATCCGCAGCGACCCGATCCAGCCCCTCAAGGTACCGATCCGGGGTGCGACTGCAGGGCCAGCGAGGTTCCTAGTCGGGGCCCGACGGCCCGGCGTCTGCACCCTGACGGCAACGGTTCACAGGGGAGGCAACTTCGTCACACTTCTGCATTTCACCGTCTGGGCGGCGAGAAAGGGCACGGCGAGCCTCACCGTCGTTGGGCGATCGCCGGCGGGTCTTGCCAACTTGGAGCCGCGCGACATCTCATTGACGCTGGAACGGGACGACAGGGGCGCGGGCTACAACTGCCACGTCGTCGCGGACGGTCGTGCGGCGCCGCCGGTGTGCCTCGCGATCACTCCTGAGGGACTGGCCCAGGAGGTTGACGCACTACAGAAGTCACTGATGGAGGTGGTCAGGACGCTCGACAAGGACGGGCGCGAAGTCTTCCAGGCCGCCGTCCAGATCTCCAAGGAACACGAACGAGCCGCGTTGCGCACGATGGCGCACGCGGGTGCGCGGCTCTTCCGTGAGATCTTCTTCGGGGACAGCAGCAATCTTGGCTCCCAAGACCTTGGGTCCTACCTGCGCTCCGCCGCCAACGACAAGGACTCGATACTGACGCTGCAGGTGGTGGACAATGAGGCACCCATCCCGTGGGCACTGCTCTACGTGGGCGAAGTCCGCGACGGCGCACGCCTTGACTGGGACAATTTTCTCGGTCTTCGGCACCTCATCGAGCAGCTTCCCTTGGCCAAGCTGGGCCCCAAACGAACCAA
This sequence comes from Arachnia sp., assembly GCA_039929445.1. GTDB lineage: Bacteria > Actinomycetota > Actinomycetes > Propionibacteriales > Propionibacteriaceae > Arachnia. The sequence continues at coordinate 1,982 of JBDSRF010000030.1, forward strand.
GTCCGTTCAGAGCACCCCCCATCTCACCGTTGGCCTGAACGTCAATCTCAACGTGGACCAGGGACTCACAACGGAAGTTGCCGAGCACCAGGCGCGCTGGACCGAGATGGTCAAGCAGCGCACCCGGCTCGAGATCATCACACGGAACTCCTCGGCCGACGTACTGAAGGCGCTGGCCAACAAGAAGAACGCCGACCAGATCCTCTATTTCTACTGCCATGCCACCTCCAAGGGGATCGACGGCGACACTGGCAAAGCAACGATCACCATGGAGCCAAATGGCCGCCTGACCCTTGACTACCTCAAGGACAACACGCGCAGCGGCATCACACTGGCCGGTCATCCCCTCGTCTTCATCAACGCCTGCGAGTCCGCCGACCTCACACCGCTGTTCTACACGGGCTTCGTTCCATATTTCATGGGCAAGGGGGCGCGAGGCGTCATCGGTACGCAGTGCAAGACACCAGCGTTGCTGGCAATCAAATGTGGAGAGTTGTTCTTCGACCGCTTCCTCGACGGGTGCCCTGTTGGTCAAAGCATGCTGGAAACGCGCAGGGAACTGCTCGACAAGTACCGCAACCCGCTGGGTCTGCTCTACGCAGTGCACTGCGACGTGGACACCCTCATCGTGCCACCCCTATTGGTCGAGCCGCTGTAGCAGGGGTGCTCAGGCCTCCGCCAATTCATATGCCGCGATGCTCTCGAGTATGTCGCTGTCGACGCGAGCCTTGATGGTGGGCCCATACGTGGACATCGCGTCCGGAGACAGCTCCAGCACCATTTTGCGGTGTGCCATCGAGGCGCTCTTGCTCGTGAACTCGAAGAACAACACCTTCGTCAGGACCTGCTTGGCGTCGATGGTGAAGTCAACACAGTCGAGGGCGGCGCCGCCTGCCTCGCCGTCGGCCCAGGTGCAGTTGGCCACGGAGAAACCGAGGGTCTTCGCGGTCCGTCCGCGACGGTCGAAGAGCGTTATCCACGGAGAGTCCTTGTCCATGTCATCAAGACTTTTTATTGCCGCGGTCAGAATCGCGAGTGCGACAGCCCCGGGTCCTAGCACGACGCTGGCGAACGCCAGGATGTTGTGATGCACCTGGGAGCCGAAGACATTCTCCTCGTGCCAGCCCTGGTAATCGTTGCGGATCACCCAGCCTGTGTCCGTGAGTACTTTGTAGTAGGCCGTGACCCATGCTGCCGCGTCGTCCCTGCCAGCCACCTGCGCGTTGGCAGCTCGCTGTGCGAAGAGCAGCCAGCTGGCAACCGAGTTCTTTACCTCCGCAGGCGTCCCCTCGGCGTACGTGAGCAGGTTGGAGTCAACGACGGCGGCCTGGGCCTCCGTGCCCCGTGGTTGTGGAAAAACCTCATCGCTCAGCAGCAGCGAGCCGGATGGCTCAGCCAACGTGACTGTCTCGATGAACTGCGTGACCTTGTCGTTCATATGAAGCCCCCCTCATAAGTGCATGCCGTGACGCATGCGACTCGGTGAATCCTGCTCCTCCGTGCGCGTCGATGCGCCAGAGGTGAAAATCTGTAGGGCGTTGGCGACGTTTTCACGTGCTCCTCCGCGCCTACGCCTCGCCATCGATGGCGGTGTTTGATAAGTATGTGGCTCTGCGCCTATTGATGTCGGAGATTATGTAAAAGTGTTGGCTGGGATTGGGAGCCGGGGCAACCATTGACAACGATCACCTCGCGGGCGCAGTGTGGGAGCAGCCTCCAGCGACGGGGGCGTCAACGATGGGAGGCGCTCATGGTTGAGCGTGTTTCGCCACAGCACTTCCATGATGCAGACGGCGTGGGGGATTGGCGCGTGCTGTTCGGGGGCGCGACGACATATTTCGCCACGGGGTCCTTCAGCAAGGGTGTTGAGCTCGTCGAGGCCATTGGCCAACTGGCCGATGCGGCCAACCATCACCCGGACGTCGACCTGCGCTACGGGGGACTTCGAGTCACCACCGTGACCCATGAGATCGGCGACATCAGCGACCGTGACGTTGCGTTGGCGCAGCAGATCTCCGAGGCGGCGCGCGGAATGGGCATCCCTGCCGACCCGTCGAAGGTGCAGGTAATGCAGGTCTCCATCGACGCCCTCGACATCGCGAAGGTGCGGCCGTTCTGGTGCGCGGCCATGGGCTACGTGGAACGCGGCGACGACGATGCCGTGGACCCCCTCAGCTACGGGCCGGTGGTGACATTCCAACAGATGGATGAGCCGCGGTCGGAGCGCAGCCGCATCCACATCGACGTCTCCGTACCCCGAGATCAGGTGGACGACCGCGTCGCCGCCGCACTGGCCGCGGGTGGTCATGTGGTGAACGACGCGAACGCGCCGCACTGGTGGACCCTGGCCGACGCCGAGGGCAACGAGGTGGACCTCGCACCCTGGGCGGACGACCTCGACTGAAGCACGACTGAAGACGTCGTAGAAAGTGGACACGTTCATGGATGAAACCACGCTGACGTTCGCGCTGGAGCGCGAACACCACGAGATTGATGCCGGGTTGGAGGCCTTCGTCGCTGGCGTGGAGGCAGGCAAGGTGAAGCTCGAGGAGCTGGATCGTGCTTCCGCCGCGTTGCGACGCCACATCTACCTGGAGGAAGCGTTCCTCTTCCCACCACTGCGTGCGGCGGGCGTGATGGGGCCGGTGCTCGTGATGCTCCGAGAGCACGGGGAGATCTGGAGGACCCTTGATGCCCTCGAGCAGGAGACCGACCGGCAGGACAACGTCGGTATGACGGAGCGCTGCCGTGAGTTGCTGGCGCGGCTCGAGGCCCACAACGCCAAAGAGGAGCCGATCATCTACCCCGCGGGCGATGCCAGGCTGGGCGAGGACACCAAGCGTGAACTCCACGCGTTCATCGAGAGCGGCACGATGCCCGAGGGCTGGGTCAGCGCGATGGCACGGCCCCGCGGTGGCGCCTGAGGCCCGGAATGGGTCGGGGGACGATGACTGGTCGCGCTTGATGCACAGAGGTCCCGCAGCGTGGAGGATCCGTCACCGGCCGCTTACCGCGTCAGGGCGTGTCCGGCGACGTGCCGCGATGGAGGAGCAGGTCCGCCACCAACGCGGTCCAGCCGGTCTGGTGCGATGCCCCGAGGCCCTCGGCCGTGTCGCCGTGCATGTACTCGTAGAAGAGCGCGTCCGCCTGCCAGACGAGGTTGTCGAACACAGGCGAATCACCCAGAACGGGGCGCCGACCGTGCGCATCGGGCAGGAAGGCCGCGGCGAGGCGGTCGGTGATGGCGTCCGCTGCCTCGGCGAAGCTCAACCGATTCCCCGACCCCGTGGGGAACTCGAGCTGCACGTCGCCTCCGTACAGCCGGGCGAAGCGCCGCAGCGACTGGACCAGCAAGAAGTTCGCATTCATCCACAGGGGGCCGCGCCAGTTGGAGTTGCCGCCGAAGACCCCCGTCTCGGACTCGTCGGGCTCGTAGCCCACCTCTGCGTGGAGGCCGGGCAGGTCCAGGACGAACGGGTGCTCCGCGTGGGCCTTGGACAGGGAGCGGACGCCGAAGGGGGACAGGAACTCGTTCTCGGCGAAGAGTCGTGTGAGGATGCGGGTCAGGTTCTCCGGTGTCACGAAGGACAGGAGCTGACCGGTGCCGTCGCCGCGATCGTGGCGGAAGCAGACTGCTTCGGCGTATTCGGGGCGGTGGCTGGCGAACCAGTCCAGGTCGGCGGCGAACGCCGGCAGTCGCTGCAGGGTGCCGCGCCCCAGGGTGGTGGTGGCCGTGATGGGCAGGAGCCCGACGAGGGAGCGAACCCGCAGGGGGGTCCGGCGGCCGTCGGCGGTGGCGAGGACGTCGTAGAAGAAGCCGTCCTCCTCGTCCCAGAGACCCGCCTCATGCGCGGCGGTGGCGATGTAGGCGAAGTGCTGGACGAACTTGGACGCCATGGACTCGTAGCTCGGGTCGTGCTCGGCCAGCACCAGGGAGATCTCCAGCATGTCGAGGCTGTACATCGCCATCCAGGAGGTGCCGTCGCTCTGCTCGAGCAGGCCATCGACGGGCAGGCTCGCGGAACGGTCGATCGGGCCGATGTTGTCCAGCCCCAGGAAGCCGCCCTCGAAGACGTTGTCCCCGCGCGCGTCCTTGCGGTTGACCCACCAGGTGAAGTTGATGAGCAGGCGGTGGAAGACCTGCTCGAGGAACTCGTAGTCCTGATCGCCCGCACAGTGGAAGACACTCAGGGCAGCCCACGCGTGCACGGGCGGATTGACGTCACCGAAGGCCCACTCGTAGGCTGGTAGCTGCCCGTTGGGATGAATGTAGCGGTCCTGCAGGAGCACCAGAATCTGCCGCTTCGCGAACTCAGGATCCACGTGGGCAAGGGCGACGGCCTGGAAGGCGAGGTCCCAGGCGGCGAACCACGGGTACTCCCAGACGTCCGGCATCGAGAACACCTCGTGGGCGGACAGGTGACGCCAGGACGCGTTGCGGCCCGTGTGTCGGGATGCCGGCGGCGGGGGACCGCTCGGGTCGCCGTCGAGCCACTCCGCGACGTCGAAGTGGTAGAACTGCTTGCTCCACAGCAGCCCCGCGAAAGCCTGCCGGATGACGAGCGCCTCCGCCGCGGTGAACCCGGCGGTGATCCCGGCGTAGTACGCATCCGCCTCGTGTTCGCGCTCGTCGAGGACTGCATCGAACTCCGCTCCGAGCCCCTGCCGGGGTGCGGCCGAGAGCCTGACCCGCACCTGTGCCCGTTCCCCCGGGGCGAGGTCGACGTCGTGTCGGAGGCTGGCCTTCGTGCCGCGACCCTCAGGGTTGACGGTCGGGGCGCCGTGGATCACGTGGTCGTTGATGCCGTCCTTCGGGTACTTCGAGCGACCCTCGGCCCCGAAGAGGCGCTCGGCGTTGGTCTCGTTGTCGCAGAACAGGGCCGTGGCCGCATCGTCGAAGGCGAGGTGGTGGACGCCGAGGTCGGGGTGGGTGGCCCGCAGGCATCCGGCGTCGCAGCCCTCGATGACAGGTTCGCTCTGGTCGCCGCGGCCCCAGGCCCAGGTGTTGCGGAACCACAGCGTCGGCATCACCGTCAGCTGTGCCCGCTCAGGTCCCATGTTCGAGACGGTGATCAGCATGAGGACGTCGTCGGGCCCTGCTTTCGCGTAGCTGACCTCGACTCTCCAGTACCGGTCCTCGTCGAACACGCCGGTGTCGCCGAGTTCGAACTCGGGGGCATCGCGGCCTCGCGCCCCGTTCTCCCGGACCAGTTGCTCGTAGGGGAACTCGGCCTGGGGGTAGTGATAGCGGTAGCGCATGAAGGAGTGCGTGGGGGTGGAGTCGAGATACCACCAGTACTCCTTGACGTCCTCCCCGTGGTTGCCCTCGTTCCCTGTCAGGCCGAACATCCGCTCCTTCAGGATGGGGTCGCGACCGTTCCACAGCGTGAGCCCCAGGCACAGTCGCTGCTGCTCGTCGCAGACGGCGGCCATCCCGTCCTCGTTCCAGCGGTACGCGCGGGAGCGGGCCTGGTCGTGTGGGAAGTACTCCCAGGCGGTGCCGTCCGGGGAGTAGTCCTCCCTCACCGTGGCCCAGGCGCGTTCGGCAACGTAGGGTCCCCAACTGGCCCAGGTCGTCGTTGGCGGCTTCGTGGGGCGCTGGGTGGCACGGGGCGTGCTGCGCACGCGGAGCGTTTCGGCGTCGGGGGCGGTCTCGCTGGTACTCATCCGGGGACCTCTCCTACGGGTTGGTGGGTGGCGTGCTGGTCCAGCAGACGGCGGGCGCGCAGGACCTCGGCGACGGACCACGCCTGGAACGGCGTGCCCGTCGCCGTGTGGGGGGCGTCCCCGTACGCGGTCTCCGAGACCGAACCGAGGCCCCACTCACCAAGGTGCGTCTCGAGTCCGGCGAGGGCCGCCGTGGGCGCGTGACCGGCTCGCAACGAGGCGGTGACCCAGGGGCCGACGAGCCACGGCCAGACGGTCCCCTGGTGGTAGGCCAGGTCCCGGGCGCGGGGATCGCCGGCGTGAACTCCCCGGTAGTCGCCGTCGTCGGGGTGGAGGGTCCGCAATCCGAGGGGGGTCAGGAGGTCGCGGACCGCGTCGAGCCAGGCGGGGTCCATGGCCGGCCCGTGGGGGAGCGATGCCGCGATGACCTGGTTGGGTCGGATTCTGGTGTCGTCCCCGTGGGGTCCGTCCACGAGGTCGGGGATCCCGCTCCCGGGGAGGGCCCGGAACCGGCGGGTGAAGGAGTCGCGTGCCGCCTGCTCCAGCCTCTGGAGGTCGTCGTGTGGTGAGCCGGCCCGGCCGAGTACATCGTTGGCGACCGCCAGGGCGTTGATCCACAACCCGTTGACCTCAACGGGCTTCCCCACCCGGGGTGTGACGGGCACGCCGTCGATGCGGGCGTCCATCCACGTCAGCGCAACACCGTCCTGGCCCTGCGTGAGCAGAGCGTCGGAGTCCACCCGGATCCCGTACCGTGCGCCGGCGATGTGGGCGTCGATGATCGCGCGGAGCCAGGGGGCCGCCGTCGCAGCCAGGTCCGTGTCCCCAGTGCGGTGGAGGTGGCGGTCGAGGGCGTGGACGAACCAGAGCGTGCCGTCGACGGTGTTGTACTCGAGGCTGCCGGTGTCGGCAGTGTTGGGGAGCATGCCGCCGTCCAGTCGCTGCCCATAGCCGAGGAGCAGGTCGCGGCCCTCCGCGTGGCGCCCGGTCTCGAGGAACAACCCCTCGAAGGAGATCATGGTGTCGCGTGACCAGGTGCCGAACCACGGGTAGCCGGCCACGACGTCGGGCCCGGTGATCACGAACGCGTCGGCCGCCAGAGCGAGGTGCTCCCCGACGGCTGACGATGCCCCGGCCCTTCTGACCACGTCTCGCGCCCGGGAACGGGCGTGCGTGATGACGTGTGATGCGGGGGCCATGACCGGCCCGTCGACCCCCCAGGCCCGTACCCCCACGTGGGCGCCGGGCCCGTCCAGGTGGGCGTGGAAGAACCCGGCGGACCACAGGTCCTCCGACGGCGTCAGCCCCCGTGCGGCCTCCTCCCGCATGAAAACATCCCGGTACCAGCGGCCGTCCGGTTCCCAGGCGGGGCCCTCCACGCGGAAGCGGCCCTCGACCACCACACCCGTAGCGTCGTGCTCCACCGCGAGGTCCCGGTCGCCGTGGCGCTCGGCGTGGCTGTCGCGCCACGTGACCAGGGACTGGATGAGCAGTTCGCAGGCCGGACCAGCGAGCTGGCGCCACTCCACGGCCACGCCGGTGGAGCCATGGGCCATGGCCACCTCCCGTTCCAGGACGACGTCGCCGACACGCCAGCGCCATCGCGGAAGGCCGTCGATGAGATCGAAGCGTTCCAGCAGGCGATGACCCTCGGGGGCGACCGCGCCACCCAGCCACTCGTGCACTCCGAGGGGCACCTTCGTGCCGGAGGGGAGGATGAGCGTGGCGTCGAGGGAGGCAATCGCCAGGTGGCGGCGTGCGGGCGTCTCCGCGATCGTCAGCAGCCCGTGGTAGCGGCGGGTTCGCAGCCCGCCGACGGTGCCCATGGCGTAGCCGCCGAGCCCGTCACTGAGCAGCCACTCCCGCTGGCTCCCGGCGTCGAGGTCCCCGCACACCTGAGTGCCGAACGTGATCGGCGGCATCCATGCCTCCTCGATGGTGTCCCGCATCGAACCCGCCACCCCGGAAATCGGGTGGGCCTACCCGTGATTCCACACCATCACCGTGGCAAATTGTCCGGACGGTGTTGATTTCGACGCCGGCGCCCGTTCGTCACACGATCAGGTGGTTTGCGTGGTGGTCGCGAAGGT
>JBDSRF010000031.1:0-29639 GCA_039929445.1 Arachnia sp.
AGGCAGAGCCCGAGCCCGAGGCAGAGCCGGAGAAGCAGGAGGAGTCGCAGCCCGCGGCGTCGTCCGGTGGTGGCGGCGGCGCAGGTACGTCGGTGACCCTGCCGGCTCTGGGCGAGTCGGTCACCGAGGGCACCGTCACCCGTTGGCTGAAGGCGGTGGGCGACGCTGTCGCCGTCGACGAGCCGCTCCTGGAGGTCTCGACCGACAAGGTCGACACCGAGATCCCCTCCCCGGTCGCCGGCACCCTGCTGGAGATCCGCTTCAAGGAGGACGACGTCGCCGAGGTGGGCGCCGTGCTGGCCGTTGTGGGCGAGGCCGACGCGGGTGCGCAGGACGAGCCCGCCGCCGAGCCCGCCACGAAGGCAGAGGCACCCAGGGCCGAACCGACGACGCAGGCAGGTACTGACCCCGAGGACGTGGCGCCCGAGAAGACGCCGCCCGCCGAGGTCGCCGACGAGGCACCCCAGGAGAAGGCACCCTCAACGCCGGCCCCCAAGCCGTCGCCTGAGAAGTCCGACGCCGTGAAGGCCGCCGTGGCCCGCCGCACAGCCGAGGCCGACGGTGACGCGACCTACGTCACCCCCCTGGTCCGCAAACTCGCCCGTGAGCACGACGTGGACCTCACGTCCGTGAAGGGCACGGGCGTGGGTGGTCGCATCCGCAAGCAGGACATCCTCGCCGCCGCGGAAGCCGCCAAGCAGGAAGCCGCCAAGCCCAAGGCCGCCGCTCCGGCAGCAACCGAGAAGCCGGCCGCCAGGCCCGCTCCCGCCACCGGCCCCGAGGTGCGGGGCACCACGGAGAAGCTCACGCGCCTGCGCAAGACCATCGCCAACCGCATGGTCCACTCCCTGCAGGTCTCGGCACAGCTGACCGCCACCGTCGAGGTGGATGTCACCGCCATCAGCCGCATCCGCGCCGTGGCCAAGGACGACTTCAAGAAGCGCGAGGGCGCGTCCCTGTCGTACCTGCCTTTCATCACCAAGGCGGCCATCGAGGCACTCAAGGCGTTCCCGGTCGTGAACGCCCGGATCGACACCGAGGCGGGCACCGTCACCTACGCCGACGGTGAGCACATCGGCATCGCCGTCGACACCGAGAAGGGCCTGCTGGTCCCCGTCATCAAGGATGCGGGGGACCTGAACCTGGCAGGGCTCGCAAAGAAGATCGGCGACCTGGCTGCGCGCACCCGCGCCAGCAAGGTGGGGCCGGACGAACTGTCGGGCAGCACGTTCACCATCACGAACTACGGTTCGGCAGGCACACTGTTCGACACCCCCATCGTGAACCAGCCCGAGGTGGCCATCCTCGGCACCGGCGCACTCGTGAAGCGTCCCGTCGTGGTCAAGGACCAGTTCGGCGGCGATGTCATCGCGATCCGCGACATGATGTACCTGTCCATGAGCTACGACCACCGGCTCATCGACGGTGCGCTCGCGGCCCGCTTCCTCAGCACCCTGAAGGCGCGCCTCGAGGAGGGCGACTTCGGCGGGGAACTGGGTCTCTGACAGCAATCCCAGGGGGCGACAGGTGTGGGTTTTCCACACCTGACGCCCCCTTTGTCGTGCCCGTCGCGCACATTTTCTATTGACTTCGGATATTTCACAGGAGCAGACTGGGAAACCCACGGCAGGCTACGGCTCACCATGTGTTCCCAGACAAGCACCGTGAACGTGCTTCCCCCGCTGGAGCGTGACCCAGACCATGCATGCCATCAAAATTTTCTGGAGGTGTCATGAACAAGATGCGCAACGCCGTCGCGGCACTCGCCGCGCTCGGCATGGTCGTCGCCACACCGACGATGGCCGAGGCCCACGGCAAGACGCCACGCGAGCCACACGTGAGCGTGGTGTCGACCGCGGTGGCGGCCCCCTTCAACCTCGAGGTTTCCCGCCACGACGTCCTCGTCGCCGACGGCGGCCTCAACCTGATCGGGAAACTCGCGCGGGACGGCTCCATCAAGCCCGTGGCCACGGACCAGGCCGGCGCCTCGGGCGTGGCGGTCTCCCGTGTCCTGAAGGCGATGGCGTTCACCACAACCGTGACGGACCCCGCCACGTACGAGAACTCGGAGAGCGGCCTGAACATCTGGGGCCCCCACGGCCACAAGACCTACGCCGACACCCATGCCTTCGAGGTGAAACACAATCCCGACAAGGTGAACCACTACGGCGTCACCAACCCCAGCCCATGCGTCACTGATGCGCTCACGGCGGCCGGGCTGCCCGTGTCGTACACGGGCGGGGTGGATTCCCATGCCTATTCAGTGACCTCCTACCGGGACGGGTGGATCGTGGCGGATGCGGGCGCCAACGTGCTCTGGAAGGTGGACCGCCGGGGGCACATCAGCACGCTGGCGGTTCTGCCCCCGCAGCCTCTGAAGATCACGGAGGCCCAGGCGGGCGCCCTGGGCCTGCCCTCCTGCGTCGTGGGGGTCACGTACAACTTCGAACCCGTCCCCACCGACGTGGAGGTCGGCAACGACGGCCGGCTCTACGTCACCACCCTGCCGGGTGGCCCCGAGTCCCCCGTTCTGGGCGCACGGGGGTCGCTGTACCGGATGGACGCCAGCGGCCGACACATGAAGGTCGTGGCCACTGGCTTCCTCGGTGCCACCAACCTGGCGCTGGCCCCCAACTGCGACATCTACGTGGCTGAGTTCTTCGCAGGGAAGATCTCCCTGGTCCACAAGGGGAAGGTGTCCACGTTCGTCGAGCTTCCCGGCGTGGTGGCCGTGGAGACATCCGGCTCGTCCGTGTGGGCTGCGACGATGGGCGACGAGCAGTCGCACGCTCCTGGCACGATCGTGAAGATCACGGGGCACCGCTAGGAACGGGTGTCACCTCGGGCTGGTGCGGCGGCTCAACTGCCACAGGGCGCTGCCGGCGAAGAGCAGGACGGCCAGCCACACCAGCCCGAACCCCACCCAGCGCTCCGGCGGCATGGGCTCGCCGAAGACCAGCCAGCCCAGGAGAAACTGCCCGATGGGCGCGATGTACTGGATCATTCCCAGCGTCACGAGCCGAACCCGCCGCGCGCCCGCGGCGAACAGCAGCAGGGGGATGGCAGTGATGGGGCCGGCCGCCAGCATCAGCGCCCCGTAGGGGGACGCCACGTTCACCGTCGAGCCCCCCGACAGTGACAGCCACACCAGGTAGGCCAGCATCAGGGGGGCCACGGTGGCCGTCTCCACCGTCAGGCCGGACAGTGCGGTCACCTTGGCGCCCACCTGCTTCTTCACGAGCGAGTACAGCCCGAAACTTCCCGCGACACCGAACGCGATCCACGGCAGCCTGCCGTAGCCGACCGCCAGCACCACGCACGCCGCCGTGCCCACCGCGAACGCCACCCACTGGACCCGGCTCATGGTCTCCCGCAGCACCAGCACCCCCAGAGCCGACGCCACCAGCGGGTTGATGAAGTACCCGAGCGCCGCATCCAGCGTGCGCCCCGAGTTCACCCCCACCACGTAGACCGTCCAGTTCACCGTCACGAGCACGCCGGCAGCCACCAGCATGAGCGCCGTCCTGCGCTGCGACAGCAACTGCCGGAGGTCACGCCATCCACCCACCACGGCGAGGATGAGCACGCAGAATACCAGCGAACAGAGGACGCGGTACCCGATGATCTCCAGCGGCCCGGAGCGGGCGAGGAGTTTGAAGTACAGCGGGAACAGGGACCACAAGACGTACGCGGCTGCGCTGTACAGGACTCCGGCTCTCACCCGTGCATCATGGCACCGATTCAGGCCGCCTCAGTCCGGCGGGCAACCCAGCAGATGCTGCGTTATCCGCGACAGGGATCCCTGCGCCATCCCGACCGTCGTGTCGGCGGCGCCGTAGTACAGCCGCAGCGCGTCCCCCTCCACCACCGCGCCGCAGGGGAACAGCACCCCGGGGACGTCACCGATTTGCTCGTACCTGGCCCGGGGGGTGAGCAGCCACTCCTGGGTGCGGTGGAGCACGACGGCGGGATCCTCCAGGTCGAGGAGCACGGCCCCCACCCGGTACAGGTCCCCCGCCACCGCCTCGCGGACACCGTGGTAGAACGCCAGCCAGCCGTGCTCTGTCCAGATCGGCGGCGTCCCCATCCCGATGCGCTTGCAGTCCCAGAAGTTTCCCGCCCTGGGACCCATGACCCGACGCTCAGAGGACCATGTCACCAGATCCTTGGAGCGGGAGCACCAGACGCCCGGCATCTCGCTGCGGAGGGAGGGGCGGTGATACATCAGGTAGTCGCCGTCGACGCGGCAGGGCAGGATCACGGCGTTCTTGTCGTCTGGCACCACGACGGGCCCCAGCCGGTCGATGGTGACGAAGTCGGTGGTGCGCGCAAGGGCCACCATGGTTCCCCTTGGCGAGAATGCCGTGTAGGCGATGACCCAGAGTTTCTCGTCGGGGAACCATGTGATCCGCGGATCCTCGACGCCCCACTCCTCGTAGTGGTGTTGGGGGGCGATGAGGGGCGTCTCGTCGATGCGCCAGTCCGTCTCGCCGTCGGCTGAGCGTGCCACCGTCAGGTGGGAGAAGCCGCGACGGTCCTCCACCCGAACCAGGAGCAACGTCTCGTCGCCCACGATGGTGGCGGCCGCGTTCATGACGGAGTTCATGGGGTAGGGCCACTGCTCGGCCGTGAGGATGGGGTTGTGGGGGGAGCGGATGAGGAGCTCATCGGTCATGTGGTCACCTCGGGCACCGTGATGCCCGCACCTTCCAGCGCCAGCCCCGCCTGCAGGAAGGCGAGGGTGGATTCGGCGCCCTGGTTGTTGTTGACGGCAGATTCCCCGAGTCCGTCCCTGCAGCCGCCGCTGTTGTGGTCAAACAACGCCAGCCCCAGACGATTCGCGCCGAGGAACCAGGTGAAGGCCCGTGTGGCCCTCACCGCCCATGCTTCGTCCTGCACCACCAAGAATGCCTCGACGCACGCCTCCGTGAGGCCGCCGACGTCGATCGGTTGCTCATCACCGCTGAATGCCGTGTGCTCCTGTCCCTGACGCAGCCACCGGTTGCCGACGGTGTCGACGTGCTCGCCGGTGTCACACAGGCCCCAGAACCATTCCAGTGACTCCGCGCCGATGGCAACCGCCTCATCGTCCTCCATGCGGGTGCCGATGGCCATGAGCCCCTGGGCCAGGCGCGCGTTGTCATAGGTGAGGCGATCCTCGAACCAGGGCCAGTCAGCGGGGTGCAGGGCCCTGGCCTGAATCATGTACCGGCAACCCCCACGCGCAACGTCGCTGTGCCGCTGCTGCCAGTGGTCGCGGGGGACGCGGGAGAGCCCCAGCAGGGAGTAGGCCCATTCATGGATGCTGTCCTGCTCGTGCAGTGCCGGCAGCAGGCGATCCAGGAGGTCGCGCGCCGGCACGGCCAGCGACGACACGTCCGGACACTGCTGCAGCAGTGAACCCAACCCCCACACCGTGCGCCCCACGTGGTCGCCCATGTGTGGTTCGTCCAGCCACCGACGGTCCACGGACATGAAGTTGCGCATCACACCGCCGGACTCGGCGTCGATGAGGAAGGCCAGCGCCCTGTTCAGCATCCTCCAGGGCACATCCCGGGCAGGGTGGCGCCTGTGCAGCCCCGCGGCCACGATCAGCAGGCGGGCCACGTCGTCCACGCAGTACCCGTGCGACAGGTTGGGCACGGAGCCATCCGCATGCTGCAGGATGCCCACGTCGTCCACCAGGACGTCAAGGTGGCGAGTCGCGAGAAGCGCCCCCCACCGTGTGTCAGCGGGCTCGCGACTCACGCAGAAACCATCCCGCGGTCAAGCGCCCTCTCCAGCATGCGGGCGGTCCTCTGCCCGACGACGTCCCAGGACATCTGCGAGGCCAGTGCGTGCGAGGCGGCCCGAGCACGGGCCAGTGCCTCCGGGTCACCCAGGAGGGATGTCATCCCTCGTGCCAGGGAGTCGCTGTCGTCGAACTCCGCGAGCACCACCGCACCCGAGCCCGCCAGGTCCTCCGCGTGGTAGTACGGGGTGGACACCACGGCGCAGCCCGCCGCCACGGCGAAGGTCAGCGTCCCGGACACCACCTGCTCCCGCCCCGGGTAGGGCGTCACGAACACCTCGGTGGCGCGCAGGAGCGTGACGAGCTCGTCGTCGCTCAGGTACTTGTCCACGAAGACCACGTTGTCCTCAACCCCCAGCTCCTCCACGAGGAACTCCAGCGACCCACGGTACGTTTCGCCCTGCCGCTTCACGACCTCGGGATGGGTGCGCCCGGCCACGACATAGAGGACGCCGGGCGCCACGGCTGCCACGGCCGGGATTGCACCGATGGCCCGCTCCAGGCCCTTGCCCGGCGACAGGAGCCCGAAGGTGGACACGATCCGGCGGTCCGCCACGCTCCTGCCCACGAGCTTCGACAGGCGAGGTACAAGGTCGCCGTCGTGCGCAGGATCAATGAGCCCGCGCGGCGCCCCGTGCGGGATGACGGCCACCTTGGCGGGATCCACGAGCCCTGCATCGGCGAGGAGGCCCCGGGCGCGCGCTGAGAACACGAACACCAGCGCCGCGCCGTCGAGCAGTTCCTGCATCACCGACGCCTGGGTCCTGCTGAATCGCTCGAGGACTGTGTGGAGCGTGACGCAGTACGGCATGTCCAGGTCACCCACCAGGTCGAGGATGAACGCACCCTCGGCCCCGCCGAAGATCCCGAACTCGTGCTGGACCAGCACCACGTCCGCCCCCGAGCGGTTGATGCTCTCCGCGGAGCGCGCATAGTCGTTGCGCTCCTCCTGCCGGAAAGTGGTCAACACCTCGCCGCGTTCCGCGTCCCGGCGCACGACGGACGGCACCACCACCACGTCGTCCACGTGGGGTCGCAGCGAATCCCTCACATCCTTGGCGAACGTGGCAATTCCGCACTTGCGTGGTGGATACGTGGACACGATGACAGCTTTCATCACGAAACCCCCCGAATATCTGGCCCGGACAGGACACTCTCGACGATAGTCCACCCCCAACGTACAAACATCACCGGGGCGGCGGAACATCCGTACGGGTGGACGCGTGCCCAGCGCAGGCCGGTGCACGGGTGAGCCGCGCGAGTAGTGTGGCTACGTGCCCACGCAGCCATCACCACTCCCCCCGATCGCGTCCTCGCTCCGTGACGAGCTCCGGCACGTCACTTTCGAGTACCGCGGTCTCGGCGGCGTATCGCGTCTCAGCGACTACCAGGACACCTGGGACTACCAGCGTGAGGTGCACGCCGCGGTCGCGAGCGGGGCCCGCCCCGGCCACGTGGTGTTCGTGGAGCACACGCCCGTCTACACGGCTGGGAGGCGCACGGAGCAGCACGAGCGCCCGTTCGACGGCACGCCCGTGATCGACGTGGACCGCGGCGGGAAAATCACCTACCACGGCCCGGGTCAGCTCGTCGGCTACCCCATCGTGACGCTGCCGGAGGGCATCGGTGTGGTGGACCACGTCCGCCGCCTCGAGGAGGCGGTCATCCGCATGCTGTCGGCAAGGGGTCTGCGAACGCGCCGCATCGACGGACGCACCGGAGTGTGGCTGGACGCCGACGCAGCCCGCCCCGAACGCAAGATCTGCGCCATCGGTGTCCGGGTGGCGCAGCGCACCGCGCTCCACGGGTTCGCCCTCAACGTGGCCCCCAGCACCGGAGCCTTCGCCAACATCGTGCCGTGCGGTATCGCCGACGCCGGTGTCACCTCACTGGCCGAGGAGCTGCCGGGCGAGTGGAGCGTGGCGGCCATCGCCCACGACCTGGAACCGTTCCTGGCGGAACTCCTGCTGTTCGAGCCGTACGTGCCCTCACGGTGACCTCCGGCGTCCACCGCCCACCCCCGCCGTCGACGAATGAGAGGCGGCCGACGACCTAGTAGGCTGACCCCGTGACAGTGAAACCGGATGGCAGACGACTGCTGCGCGTCGAGGCCCTGAACGCACAGACGCCCATCGAGCGCAAGCCGAAGTGGATCAAGACAACGGCCAAGATGGGTCCGAACTACCAGGACCTGATGGCGATCGTGGGCGACAACGACTTGCACACGGTGTGTCAGGAAGCGGCCTGCCCCAACATCTACGAGTGCTGGGAGGACCGGGAGTCGACGTTCCTCATCGGCGGCGACCAGTGCACGCGCCGGTGCGACTTCTGCCAGATCACCTCCGCCAAACCCGAGGGGTATGACCCGTCCGAGCCGCTGCGCGTGGCATCGTCGGTGAAGAAGATGGGCCTGCGCTACGCCACCGTCACAGGCGTCTGCCGCGACGACCTCCCCGACGAGGGCGCCTGGCTCTACGCCGAGACCATCCGACAGATCCACGCGGTGAACCCGGGCGTCGGCGTCGAGATGCTGGCCCCCGACTTCTCGGGGAAGGCGGAACTGCTCGACCAGCTCTTCGACGCCGCCCCCGAGGTTTTCGCCCACAACGTGGAGACCGTCCCCCGCATCTTCAAGCGCATCCGCCCCGGCTTCCGCTACGACCGCTCCCTGGAGGTCCTGCGCATGTCCCGGGACAAGGGCCTGGTCACCAAGTCCAACCTCATCCTCGGCATGGGCGAGACGCGTGAAGAGATCTCCGGCGCGCTGCAGGACCTGCACGACGCCGGCGCCGAACTCATCACCATCACCCAGTACCTCCGGCCCAACGCCACCCTGCTCCCCGTTGACCGCTGGGTGGAGCCGGCCGAGTTCGAGGCCCTGGAGGAGGAAGCCCGCGAGATCGGATATTCTGGCGTGTTGTCCGGACCTCTGGTCCGTTCCTCCTACCGCGCCGGCCGGTTGTACCGCACGGCCATGGACGCCCGCAAGAAGACAAGTACGACGGAGAAGTGATGGCAAGCGAGAAGGCCAAGGCCCTGGCGGCCAAGCAGAAGGCAGAGATGCGCGCGGAGAAAGAGCGCCGCAAGCACTCCAAGGACCCCGCCGACTGGGGCCGTTGGCGCCAGTTCGCGGAGACCTACAAGGTCACCGCCCAGTACGACAAGCCGCTGCCGTGGCTCCTCCTCGGCGCAGGGCTCGGCGTGTTCGCCATCCTCCTGATCATCGGCTTCATCCTGAAGGCCCCCCTGATCTGGGGCGTCCTCGGTCTGTCGGCCGGCATCGTCGCCGCCATGGGCCTTTTCGTCCTGCGCGCCAAGAAAGCCGCCTACCGCCGTTTCGAGGGCCAGGCAGGCTCCGCCGAGGTGGCCCTGCAGATGCTCGGGAAGAAGTGGAAGTACACGCCCGTCATCACCGCCACCCGCAACCGGGACTCCGTCGACGTCATCCACCGCGCGCTGGGCCCCGGGGGCCTCGTACTCATCGGCGAGGGCGACGCCAGAGCGCTCAAGGCCCAGCTGGCCAGCGAGAAGCGCAAGCATGAGCAGGTGGCCTACGGGGTGGCCGTGCAGGTGATCCAGATGGGCAAGGGCGGCGGTCAGATTCCGCTGGACAAATTGACGAACCACATCAAGAAGCTGCCCAACCAGCTCGCCCCCGCGAAGATCGAGGAAGTGTCGGCGCGCCTCCGCGCACTGGATGCCATGCGCCCGAAGATGCCCGTCCCGAAGGGCCCCATGTCCACCAAGGGCGCCCGCCAGTCCATGCGGGGCCGCTGATCCACTGTGGCAAACCTCGTCAATCTGGAATCCGTCACGCACGGATTCGGCACCCGCATCCTCCTCGACTCCATCTCCACCGGCATCGCTGCGGGTGAGGTCATCGGCGTCGTCGGCCGCAACGGCGACGGCAAGACCACCCTGCTGCGCATCCTCACCGGCGAACTGGAACCGGACCAGGGACGCGTCACCATCTCGGGTTCCACCTCCATCGGTGTCCTGACCCAGGAGCACGTCGGCCACCCCGACGAGAGCGTCCGCGACGTCATCCTGAACGGCGAACCCGACCACGTGTGGGCCGCGGACGCCCAGCGCCGCGGGCTCGTCGAGTCCCTCCTGGCCGGGATCGACCTCGACCGCCTCATCGGCACGCTCTCAGGCGGGGAGCGACGCCGCGTCGGGCTCGTCGAGGTGCTGCTGGAGAACCATGATCTCGTGGTGCTGGATGAGCCCACCAACCACCTGGACGTCGAGGCCATCGCGTTCCTCGCTGACCACCTCGCCGCCCGGAACCGCGCCGGACTGGCCATGCTGGTGGTCAGTCACGACCGCTGGTTCCTCGACGCCGTCTGCACCCGCATCTGGGAGGTCCACGACGGCGTCATCGACGCCTACGACGGTGGCTACGCCGCCTATGTGCTGGCCCGGGTGGAGAGGCAGCGGCAGGCAGCCACGAACGAGGCGCGCCGCCAGAACCTCGCCCGCAAGGAGTTGGCCTGGCTGCGGCGCGGCGCCCCCGCCCGCACGTCGAAGCCGAAGTTCCGCATCGATGCAGCCGAGACCCTCATCAGCGACGTGCCGCCGCCGCGCGACATGATCGCGCTGCAACAGTTCGCCATGACGCGCCTTGGCAAGGACGTCTTCGACCTCACGAACGTCCGCTACACCATCGGTGGCCGCACGCTGCTGAGCAGCCTCACCTGGTCCATCGGTCCGGGCGACCGCATCGGCCTCGTCGGCGTCAACGGAGCCGGCAAGACCTCCCTGCTGGAACTCCTGTCGAACCTGCGCGTGCCGGACGCCGGGAAGATCAAGCGCGGCCAGACCCTCAGGCTGGGCTACCTCTCGCAGGCCGTCGGTGAGCTCGACGACAGCGACCGGGTGCTGCAATCCGTGAACCGCCTCAAGGAGCAGACGAAGCTCGCCACCGGGCGCGAGGCATCCGCCGGCAACCTGCTGGAGGAATTCGGGTTCACGGGGGACAAGCTCGTGGCCCGCATCGCCGACCTCTCCGGCGGGGAGCGTCGCCGCCTGCAGTTCCTGCGGTTGCTGCTGTCGGAGCCGAACGTCCTCATCCTCGACGAGCCCACCAACGACCTCGACATCGACACGCTCACCGTCATCGAGGACTACCTCGACACCTGGCCCGGGACCCTCATCGTGGTCAGCCACGACCGGTACTTCCTGGAGCGCGTCACGGACGTCAGTTACGCCTTGCTCGGCGACGGCTCCTGCGTCCTCCTGCCCGGCGGGGTTGAGGAGTACCTCAGCAGGCGCCAGGCGATGCACGCGGCTGGCCTGGCGACGGCAACCACCTCGGGTGATCGGCCCGTATCGGATGCGGCCGCGGAACGTCAGCGGAAGAAGGATCTGGGCCGGCTCGAGTCGCAGCTGTCGAAGGTGGACAAGAACATCCGCAAACTGCACGAGCAGATGACCAGCGCCGCCAGTGACTACGAGCACCTGGCCAAGCTCACCGCCGACCTTCACACGGCGGAAGCGCGCCGCGACGAACTCGAGGAAGCCTGGCTGGTGGCCGCCGAGGACTGACGGCTACCCGTGCTTGACTGGGTCCTGCGCGACCGGGCATCCCGGCCGTCGCGACGCGCGCGAAGGAGCCCCCATGCTGGAGAAGCTGCTGCTCACCCCCACCGAGGCGTTGATCGTCATCATCTCCACGGCCGCCCTCTACTGGGGCTTCATCATCATCGTCCGGCTCCTGGGGCAGCGCGCCCTGGCCCGCATCTCCAGCCCTGACATGGCCACGGTCGTCGCCCTGGGCGCCGTCATCGGCCGGGCATCCCTGGGCTACACGCCCACGCTGGGCGCCGGCCTGCTGGCGTTGGTCACCCTTTTCGCCATGCAGGCGCTCGCCGGCCAGGTCCGACGCCACTCCCTCTACCCCACGAGCCTCAACAACGTTCCGTGGCTCCTGATGGTGGGCACCACGGCGATCGCGGAGAATCTGCACAGAACGCACCTGGCGGAGGGGGAACTCCTGGCGCAGATCCGACTCGCGGGCGTCCGCCACCTCAGCGAGGTGGCCTGTGTGATCCTGGAGCCGACGGGCGAGATCAGCGTCCTGCGCCGTGGCATCCCTATGGACCGCAACCTCATGGCCGACGTGCGCGGCATCGAGCACATCCCGGACCAGTTCTTCGACGAGCCGGCCCAGTGACGCGATGGAGCGCGCGACGCCGACCCACCGTACCCCGTGGGTCCGGCACTGGCGGAGACTTCATTGATCGATGGTCCGCCAGGATGGCCGTCCCACGGCGGCGTTGCCGTCGTCACGCCCCCGGGAGCGCCCGCTGCGCCATCCTGTCGGTGGCAGCAGGCACACCCACTGCTGCGGCGTACAAGGCCACCTCCCGTTCAGCGTCAAGGCACAGGAGGCCCGCGAGCTCGTCGTCATAGAAGCCGCCGAGGTTGACGGCGCCGAGACCGAGCGCGGTGGCCGTCAGGTCAAGGCTCTGGCCCACATGCCCGGCCTCAATGAGGAGGTAACGGTAACCGCGGTCAGAGTACTTCACGAGCGAGCGTCCCGTGACAGCACTCAGGACGAGGACACAAGCCGACTTCGCAACCCACGGCTGTCCCATGAAGAGGTACTCAATCCACTGTGGCGGAAAAGGTCCCTCACGCACGAGCTCGAGCACATCAGCGGCCGGCACGTAGTGGTGCACCCCGGGGACGAGTCCGTCGACGGCGCGTGCGATGACACTGATCTCCAGAGGGTAGAGGCCTCCAGCGGAAGGGTTGGGCCGCTCGACCACCTCCGTCTCGGCGGTGCCGCAGCGCCCCAGTATCCCGTAACACGCACGCAGGACTGACCCGAGGCGCGCCAGGTCAAGTGGTTCCGCACTGAACGCACGGCAGGACACTCGTGACTCAAGGACGTCCGACAGCGAGGCCTCTGCGCGCGGGCCCGGCGGCAGCGGCGTCCACGGTGCGCCTGGCAGTTCCCTCCCCGCACCAGGGGGTGGGCTCTCCCCGCTGAGGTGGGAGAACATCCAACGGGCGGTGCCCCGGTGGAATGTCCATGCCGTTGGCTGTGCCTCACGAAAGACTCCCGGGTCAATGTCCACGGTCAGGCCAACGGGTGCGGAGCCAGGTTGAGGTCGGTGCGCGCGGCAACCGTTGGGGCAAGGCCGACCGCTCGTGGAACCTGATAGAGCCGCCGCCCGCCGAGACGCCACTCGTCCGCGCCGAAATGAATGGGCTGGAATCCCGGGACGAGAGCGCGCGCGACACTGACCCCGAGACTCGCGACGTCGTTCGTTGTGACGTTGGTGTAGAGGACGTCCCCGGCCACAGCGGCGAGAGAGTCAACCAGTTTCCGGAGTTCCATGGCAGTCTCGTGCGGTCCGGTGGAAGCGGCTGCCCCGGGTTCGTCCCACGGCTGCAGAGGCGCCTGCAACAGATATCCGAGGGCGCTGTCGGCGGTGGCCGGATCGGCGTAGAGCAGGTCGTGGTCCTCCAGGTCCCGCACCGACCCGGGGTCTACGACGAGCTCGCGGAGATGCTCTGCAGTGGCCGGATGACGCAAGCGGGCGCGTAGGGCGGGGCGCACTTGACCCACTTCAAGGACGGCGCCGCGGGCGGCCCGTACCGGGTCCATGCCCGCCCCAAGGCCTACAACCACCGCGGGGGCCTCCTCGCTCCACCCGACCGCCATCACCACGCAGGCTGCGGCGTCCGTGGGCAGGCGGTGCACATCGATGCGCACGCCGCGCCGGGCATAGGAGTCGGCGATGCGGCGGACGTCCTCGTCCGGCACGCTCGCAGCAGGGCTCCGGCGTCCGGGCAGGCGGTGGGCCCAGGCGATCAGGAAGGCGTCGCGCTCCACAACCTCCAGAAGCCCGGCGAGCACGGCGTCGCGTAGGTTCGCACCCGCAGCGAATCCGTTCGAGGTTGCCGCGAAAAGATGGTCGCCGTGGTGGGGCACGTCATACCCGAGGTGTGTTCCCACAAGTGGCACCCACACCGCCTCATCGGTAACAAGGGAGCGGGCCGGGACCCAGTCAAGCACCGTTTCGTCGCGGTACGCGGAGTAGGGCAGGTTCTCGTACTGGTCCTCGGCGAAAAGGACGAGGTCGCGCGGGTCCAAGGAGGCTCCACTCAGCTCGGAACGGGCGCCGCGGAAGCGAGTGGGCGGATCCCAGGTGAGCGAGGCATACCGTTCGAGCGCCTCGCCGACAGCACCGTCCCTGGCCACCGACGGTGTCATGGCTTTACCGGAGCAGCCGATGAATCCAGCTTTGCCCGACAGGAATCGGGCATTGGCAAGCTCACTTCGCACAATAATCGGGATTTCGGGTTCCTCAACGTCCTTCGGGATCCTCTCCAGTACCCGGATCAGTCCCGCGAGGGGGCTCACGGATCGTTGGACGATGCCATCAAAGTCGGTGATGGCGTCCGGCTGGTCGGCCAGCTCGTCAAGGGTGGGCAATCCCTGCGAGGGCCGGGGGCCTTTTTTTCGACAGGCCTCGCAGTCCGGTCGGGGCAGGACGGGGTGCAGCGTCTCCTTGGGCACGATCCCGTCGATGGCGAGCACACCACCGGCGAGCCGTGGGGGGAAGACGGCGAGGGTCGCAGCGAGTACCTCCCGGCAGAGGGCGCTGACAACCGAGGGAACGAGGTGTGGCAGCACCGGTCGCGCGGTGTCGGGGGCGCGACGAACACGGTCCAGGGCCTCTTCCCGTGCCATGGCAGTCGTGAAATCGCTCGCGCAGGCCAGGGCACGCATTCTCCAGCAGAGGTAGCAGGGTCCCTCACCCGGCAGGACGAGTGGACCGACCTCAGCGCGCGTCCCAATGATCGCCGCGTGGAGTGAGGGGATGTCGGCAGCAAGACTGGCGGCATTGACCCACACACGCGTTGCCGATAGTTCGGGGGCAACGACGGTGACGACAAAGTCGCAGTCAGCCACGAGGACGATCGCCGACTCCTCGTCCCGCACATCCCTCATGAGGACAGTGCCGATCCCCGCCTCGGTGAGGGACCGGGCAAGTCCGTCGACCGTGTCACCGGAACCCACGATTCCGACGGTCAGGGCGGCCGCCCGCTCGGCGAGTGCAGTGCGTTCGTCAGCGGAAGCCGAAATCAGGTGCGTCCACGCGGGCACAACCCGTCCGTTCTCCACCTCGACCAGAACGCCGGAGCGCACCAGGACGTCCAGAACACCAGCGACATCACCCGCCACGTCGGAACTGAATCCGTCCACGACCTCCTGACGGGATCGCCCCTCCGCCACCAACGGAAGGATGCGATCGCGGACCACGCTCGCAACCCCGCCATCAAGCCGCAGACTCGTCACGGGCGTGGTGAGGAGCAGATCATCGCCCACATCGGTGGCGTCGAGACCGGGGGCGGGCCGAAGCTCGCTCCCGGCCGCGGCTGTGGCGCTCTCAGTAGCCAAGGCCGCCGAACCGACCACCCTGACCTCCGCCAAAACCTGTCTGGCAGACATTGCAGGGTCCGCAGGTGCACTCGTGGATGCAGACTTGGATACAGCGTGCGACGCACAGCTGGACGCACCGCTGGACACACCTGAAGCAGTCGTTGATCCCGCAGAAATCGCCGTAGTCGGCGGCGATGACATCACGCACCTTGGCGTAAGCCTGCAGTTCCTCCGGCTTCAGTTCCGTGACCTCGCGCTTGAGGCCTTGTTGATTGAGCTGGTTTTCGAGTTCGACAATTCGACCCTTAAGGGCCTCGAACTCCTTGTCATCAGCCATGTGCCACCTCCTGATCGGCGTGGTTCGCCGATTCGGTTCCGGCGAATCGGAACACCAAAGGTCGGAGCCGCAGTTGACCCCCCGGCCGATCACCCGGTGGGCGATCACTCCGAATTATACAGCGGCAAAGGCATCGGGGACAGGGTGAATTACTTGAAATCAGGAGGGCGAGAATGGCACTTGATGACTTGAATGGTCAGGTCCGCGCTCGGAACCGGCGCACCAGTTTCACCAACTCCTCGCTCCACAGCACCACGGATGCCATTGCCGTCGCCGCGGCCCAGTGCGCCGGGTCCAGCGACGCCGTCCCGAAGGCCACCTGCAGGAACGGCACCTCCACCACGGCGACCTGCAGCACCACACCGAGGACGATGGATGCCCACAGCCATTTGTTGGTGAACAGGCCCGTGAAGGCCGACGTCGTGTCGGAGCGGGCGTTCAGCGCGTTGAACAACTGGGCGAACACCAGTGTCGTGAACCCGGCGGTGCGCGCCACCGTGAGGGAGTCCGACCCCTCGATGAGACCTCCGGGGAGGAACATGTCGATGGTCAGCAGCGTGACGGCCCCCATGACCACCCCGATGAAACCGACCCGCTGCCACATGTGGCGGTCGATGATGCGGTCCCCCGGTCCGCGGGGGCTGCGTGTCATGACGTCCCCGTCCTCCGGGTCCACGCCCATGGCCAGTGCCGGTCCGGAGTCGGTGACGAGGTTGATCCACAGAATTTGGGTCGCCAGCAGCGGTACGGCAATCGCCCCTGCCGTCGCAGCATCCTCGATGCCGAGGAAACCGGCCAGAACCACCCCGAAGAACACCGTGGTCACCTCCCCCATGTTGGAGGACAGCAGGTAGCGCAGGAACTTGCGGATGTTGTCGAAGATCGCCCGCCCCTGCCGCACGGCGGCGACGATCGTGGCGTAGTTGTCGTCGGCGAGGATCATGGTGGCCGCCTCCTTGGTGACCTCCGTGCCCGTGATGCCCATGGCGACGCCGATGTCGGCCGCCTTCAGTGCGGGTGCATCGTTGACGCCGTCGCCCGTCATGGCAACCACCTGACGGTCCGCCTTCAACGCGTTGACAATCCTCAGCTTGTGCTCGGGCGCCACCCGGGCGTAGATGGAGACGTCCCGGGTGGCCTGGCGGAAGCCCTCCTCGTCGAGTTCATCCAGTTGCGCCCCCGTCATGGCCGTGGCGCCGGGTTCCGCGAGTCCGAGGTCCGCGGCGATCCGGGCGGCGGTGATGGGGTGGTCCCCCGTGATCATGACCGTGCGGATACCAGCCCGGTGAGCCTCCCTGATGGCGGCGGCGGCCTCCTCCCGCGGCGGATCCATGATGCCCACCACGCCCACGAAAATGAGGTCCTTCTCCTCAGGTCCGCCTATGTCGTCCCCGGCCACATCGTCCACGCTCCGGTGGGCCACGGCCAGAGTGCGGTACCCCTGCGACGACAGCCGCTCCACCGTCGCCACGATCCCGTCGCGCCGGTCAGCATCGAGCGGCACCGTGTGTCCACCCACCTGGACGCTGGTGCATCGGGTGAGCAGCACGTCCGGGGCCCCCTTGGCGAACAGCCGCCGCACCCCCGTGGCGGGCTCCTCATCCAGCACGGACATCATCTTGCGTTCCGACGTGAACGGCACCTCGCCGAGCCGCCTGTAGGCGGCCACCCGCTCCGGTGCGCCGTCGAACTTGCGCTGCGCCACCAGGAAGGCGGCCTCTGTGGGGTCGCCCTGGATGCCCCAGTCGTCGGCCTCCCTCAGCTCGGCGTTGTTGGCGAGCGAGCCACCGACCAGCACCGTCCGCGCCTCGAACAGTGCGTCCTCCGACGGGTCCCCCACCACACCACCCTCGGGTCGGTACCCGGTGCCGCTGAGCTCCAGTTCCCCGGAGGCCGTGACCACCGTCCGCAGCGTCATTTCGTTGCGGGTCAGCGTTCCGGTCTTGTCGGAGCAGATCACCGATGCCGAGCCCAGGGTTTCGACCGAGTGCAGATCCTTCATCACGGCATTGCGTTTCGCCAGGGCCTGGACCCCGATGGCCAGCACCAGGGACAGGATGGCCGGCAGCCCCTCCGGCACGGCCGCGACGGCGAGGGAAACGCCCAGCAGCAGGATGGTCACCAGGTCCTGCGCGGACGAGACACCGTTGATGAGCACCAGCGCCACCATGACCACAACCGCGATGGCGATCACGGCCATGCCCAGTGTCCTGCTGACGACAGCCACCTCCTTCTGCAGGGGTGACGGTGCCGACTCCGTGCGGTCCAACATGTCCGCGATGGCGCCCACCTCGGTGTCCATGCCCGTGGACGTCACCACGGCGTGGCCCACCCCCTGCACCACGGCGGTGCCCTTGAACACCATGTTGCGTCGGTCGCCGATGGACGTCCGCCCGCTGAGGACGTCCGGGGACTTGTCGACCGCCTCCGACTCCCCCGTCAGGGAGGACTCCTGGATCCGCAGGCTGCTGGCGGTCAGCAGCCGGGCATCGGCCCCTACGGAGTCGCCCTCCGACAGGGAGAGGATGTCCCCCTTCACCAGGTCGTGGGAGGCCACTGAGTCGAGCGTCCCATCGCGCAGGACGGTGGACATGACCGCCGTCATGCTGGCCAGAGCCGCCACGGCGTCGGCCGCCTTCCGCTCCTGCACGAACCCAATGACGGCATTGGCGATCACGATGACAGCGATGACGATCACGTCGATCGGGGCGCCGTTGGCTCCCTCGGCCACCCAGGCGGCCAGCGAGATGACCATGGCCACCAGCAGCAGGTACACCAACGGGTCCTGGAACTGCCTCAGCACTTTGCGCCACAGCGGCACAGGTGGTTTCTGCCGCAGGGCGTTGGGACCGTCCGCCTCCAGTCGTCGCCCTGCCTCCTCCGCGGCCAGCCCGGTGTCGGGATCCACTCCCCAGCGGCCGGCCACCTCGCCGGCGTCGAGCTCGCTGGGGTCGGCCTGCGTGTCAGTGCCTGTCATCGTTGTTCCCCCTGAATGGGTGCACGAGGCCTGTCGAGGCGACGTTCTCACCAGCCTAGGCGCACGGGGAGCTGCCACAGGGGGTTGGCGTGCGTCCCGGCGAGGAACTGTCGGGGGACCCTCCTGGGTTGGCAGCCATGTACTCGACGCTCGCGATCCACGGCCACCGGTCGCTCTGCAGCGGGCCCATCGCCCTGAAACTGGGCGTGGGAGGCGATTCGCTGTGAGCGACCCGTCCCTGCCGGAACTACGACTCCTCCGCGACGAACTCGGCTCATGGCGGTTCTACGATGCGCTGCGGGTGGACTCCGACTCCCCGGCGTGGCAGCCGCGCGTGGGGACACACAACTGGTGGTGGTGACGCACTCTCTGGCCCTCGTCGAGCACCTGCGCGTGGCACTCTCCGAAGACGGCCGCTCCGATGACCTGGAAGTCATTGGGCTCGCCAAGAACCTGGGTGAGGCGGTCGTCAAGGACCAGAGTTTGCTGTCGCGGCCCACATGGGAGTGGGGATCGGGCTGACCCCGTATCTGGCAGTCTGTGCGCATGAGTCTGCTTCCCGAGATCCCCGACGGCCGCCTCCGCGTGACGACGGGGCAACGGGACAACACGGTGGCAATCCTGCGCGAGGCAGCTGCGGATGGCCGCCTCGACTTCGACGAGCTCGAGCAGCGAGTCGAGTCCGCGCTGGGTGCGAGGATCCGCGAGGACCTCGCCGCGGTGCTGGCCGACCTCGTCCCGAGTGCGGACATGGAGCAGTCGTTGGCGACGGCTGCGCCGCTGGGTGAGGGGCCCGGCTACCGCTGGGACAACCCACTGGTCTTCGACGGGGACTGGCTGCACAGCACAGTCCGTCGCGGTGTCTGGGAGGTGCCGCCCTTCCTGGAGATCAACACCGGGTGGGGGTACGTGAAGCTGGACATGACGCACGCCACATGCCACAGCGCGGTCGTCGACCTCGTGATCACCAGTTCGAGCGGCACCATCACCCTCGTGGTCCCGCAGGGGTGGTGCGTGGACACCCACGAGGTGCAGACCAGCGGCATGTCCGGCACCATCTCCAGCCGAGTGGCCACTCGCTCGCCTGCCGCCATGCCCCGCATCACGGTGCGCGGCCGGACCGCGGGGGCGTTGAAGGTCCGCCATCCCACCCGTCGTGAACTCGAACGGGCCGGCTGAGTCGCCCGGTCCGGCGTGAGCCTGTCCTGACCTCCACATGGGAGTGGGGCCCGCGATCCGCGAACCCCACTCCTCCCGGGCTGTTGACCCGCCTCCCCCCTGAGGGCGGCTCAGCCCAGCGCCAACCACGTCTGCGGACCCACGACGCCGTCGGCCGTGAGGCTCTGGCTCCGTTGGAACGACCGGACCGCCGACTCGGTGGCCGCCCCGAAGGCGCCATCGGCGGACAGCCAGTACCCCCGGCTCACCAGGCGCTGCTGCAGGTACTTGACGTCATCGCTGCGAGCGCCGCGACGCAGGGTGGGGCGGCGGGGTTGTTGACATCCGGAAGGTAGAGGATCGAGTAGCCGTCCTTGATGATCGGCTGGGAGCCTCGCGCGTAGGTGGGCCCCATGGCTTGTGCTGGCATGGTGGGTTGCCTTTCGTCTCGGCGCTCGACGCAGTTTGCGTCACACGCTGGAAGAGAGGCACCCGGCGGCCCGTTGATACACCCCGTCAGAGCGGGGTCTCCACCCGCCAGGTCGAACCGAACCATGTAAAGCTGCGCGCCAGGGGGCTGCGGCTGGCGGCTGCCAGCGCCGCGGGGCCGTCCTGACCCGCCGCGAGTCGGACGTGGAGTTCGGTCATGGTCTCGCAGGCCACATCGTCCGGGACGTCGGTGAGTGGGGCCACCACGGCTCGGACACCCATGGCGAGCAGACTCGAGGTCAGCCCCAGCGCCTCGTCACCCGGCCTGAGTCGCGCCCGGCCTGCGCTGCATGCCGACAGCACCACGAGGGACGAGGCCAGGGTTGGACCTTCCAGTTCGTGGGCGAACAGCGATCCGCCGTGGAGTCGCAGGGACGAGAACAGTGGGTTGTCGGCCCTGTGGACGCCGTGGGCGGCGACGTGCACGACGTCGGAGTCCACCAACGCCGACGCCACCGCGGCTGGTTCACCCGGCACCTGTCGGGCCCCCACCCATTGGTGGAGCACGCCATCAGCCTCGCGTTGCCCCAGCGCCAGCCCCGGACCCACGGCCACTGCGACACCTGGCTCCGCCACCATGAGTGTGGCGCCGTCCCGCCAGGCGGTCACTGACCGGCTCAGCGTGACGCTGCGGTCCCGCAACCGCGGGAGCATCCCCCACGGCAGGTGCACCAGCGCCCCACCGGGAACGATCACCACGGGCCCTTCCGGGATCTCCGGCAGGAGCATCTCGTCGAGCGCTGCCAACCCCGACTCCAGGGAGCTGAGCACGCTCGCTGCCAACGGGCCGTGCGGGGCGTGGGCGGCGGCGTGCGCGTCCGCCGTCGTCAGGGAGATGAGGTCCGCCATCTGCTGGCGCCGCCCCACACGCTGCAGCCGGGCAGGCCGGTGGCCAGAGACGCTCACCACCCACAGGTCGCTGCCCGCGGCGCCGTAGCTGAGGATGGTGGCGTCCCCGAGATCATCCCGGCGCAGCGGCCTGTGACGCTCCACATCTGAGGCCGCATCCCGCGCCCAGGACGACTCACGCAGCTGTCGCTCAATCATGCCCACCTGCAGTCGCAGGTCACGTGCCAGATCCGCCGGCAGGCTGCGCAACTCCTCGTGCCGCTGACGCAGGCTGGACCAGAGCGCCGCGACGGCGGGGTCGGAGGAGGGTACGACGGATGGGACGCTGTCGAGCGCGGTCCGCCACCGCTCCATGGCTCTCAGCGCGGCCCAGGCTCGCCCGTCGGAGACAGCCCGCCCCACATCCAGCGCCATGACGGGGGCCACGTGGATGGCAAGGGCGGTGCGCAGGTCGAGGCTCGACATACCCGCCCTGGCCGCGGCCACGTCGCGGGCGGCGGCCCGCACCAGGGCGGCACGACGCCTCGGGGTGGAGGGGAGGCTCAGCTGTGACGAAACAGCCAGCGCCCTCGTCGCGAGGTAGGGCGACCCCCTCATCCGGCGAAGGCGTCCCACCACCTCCGGGTCGTCCACCACCTGCCCGGCGCGACGAGCCAGAATGACCCAGGAGGCGGTAGCCCGGTCAGCCAGCCAGCCGACGCCCGACTCCGTCGCCGCCCGGGCAAGTTCGGCGGCCTCCTCCACAAGATCCTGCCCGGAGGAATCGGCCTGCATTGCCAGCGCTTCCAACCGCACGGCGCGCGCGTCGAGTTCCCGTTGGCGCTCGCCCCGCCCTGCGTCGTTGACCACCAACTCCTCCACGAATCCCACGGCATCCGCAGTCCGGCCCCGAAGAAGGGCACACCGCGCCTGTTCCAGGAGAGTCTCGGACAGTTCCTCCGACAGGTGCGTCACCCGCATCTGGGTGGCCGCCTCCTCCAGCAACACCGACGCCTCCTCCACCAGCCCGACCTCCATGAGGACCCGCGCCCGGTCGAGCCTGGCGACGGATCTGTCCACGTCGGCTTCCAGTTCGTCCGCGTCGGCCATCCACCGCAGCGCGGCGGGCAGGTCCCCCCTGAGGTACTCGATGAAACCAAGATTGTGTGTGGCCATGAAGCGGTACTCCGGCAGGTCCGCGGCCAGATCCGCAGCGGCGCGCAGGTCCGCGGCCGCCTCGGAGAGCGCGCCCGCCTGCGAGTCGATGGTCCCCTTGTTCAGTAGCAGGCGCACTCGGTCCTCCGCCGGGAGCCCCGCGGACATCGCCACGGCCGAGCGCATCTGCTCCAACGCCTCCCGCATGTGCCCGGCTCTGGCGCTGAGGACCCCGGCCTGCAGGTGGGCGAGGCTGCACAGGTCGTCCCGACCGGCCGCCCGGGCGTCGAGGCGGGCGGCCGACAGTTGTTCCAGAGCCGCGCTGAGCCCCCTGTCGTCGCACGTCAGCCACGACTCGGTCAGACGGATCCGCACACCGAGTTCGAAGGTTGCGGCGGCATCCAGTCCTCCGATGAGCCGTCGGGCCTCCTCCAGGTGGCGGCGCGCCTCCTGCAGGCTGTAGCGGGCGATGGCGGCCCGCGCCTCGCGGTAGGCGGCGTCCGCAGCCGCAAGGAGCTCAGCCTGCACGCTGCTCAGAGCTCGATCACCGGTGTCAGCACGGGTCGGGATGTCCCATCGGGTGGATGCATCAGGAAACGGATGGGTCCGACCGGCACCGCCAGCCAAACCAGGCGACCGTGGACGTCGGAGGTCGCGGTCCTCGACGTGGTGCCCAGGATGAGCTCCACCACAACTCCGCCGCCCGTGATCCAGCCATCGATGCGCAGGCCTTCGTCCTGGCGCGTGGCCGACACCATGAGTTGCAACGCCGAACTGGTGAAGGTCACGGTGTCGGTCGGTGTCGCGGAACTGGTGCGCAACTGCAGGGCGGAGGCATCGGCGAGTGTGGCCAGTTCTGCGTCCAGGGCCGCCAGCGAAAGGGCGAACAGCACGTCGTCGGCCAGTCCGTCCGGGGGCGGGTCAAGCGTGTCGAAGAGCGAGGACAGCTGCGCGAGGATCTGCCCGTCGAGGGCGTCCATGGCCGGTTCCAGTGGTTCGGTCATGGCGTGCTCCAGTGGGGGTCGTTGAGAAGGGCGCGGCGCAGGGCTCCAAGGCATCGGCCCCGGGTGGGTCCGATGGATCCCACCGGCATCCCGAGGGATGCGGCGAGCGCCGCGTAGTCAGGGGGGCCACCGCGGCTCACCACGCGCAACAGCGCCTGGCAACGCGGGGTCAGTGATGCGAAATGCCGCCAGAGCACACGCTGGGTCTCGTCGAGGACAACAGCGTCGGCGGGTCCCGACCCCGTGTCCGGTTGTTCCGGCATGTTCTCCCGGGGGATGGACTTCCGCCGTTCACCACTGACGCGCCACGACTCCCGCCGTACGCTGGTACCCAGCCAGGCCACGATCGTCGTCGGGTCGCGCACGGTCTCGGCCTTGGCCACTAGCGAGAGCCACACTGTCTGCACGACATCCTCCGCATCACCGTCGTCGAGTCCGCAGGAGCGGGCCATGTGCCACATCGTGGGGCTCAGGAGCCGCACCAGCGGGTCGATGAGCGAGCGGTCCCCGCCAAGGAACCCACCGAAAAGCTCGGCCGCCTCCTTCACAAGGCTGGTGGTTTGGTTCATGGCCGCCCCCCGCCGTGGGGCATCCGGGCCATCAAGCATCGTGTCATGTCGGTCCTCCCGCAGAGCTTCCTCGACACCCAAGAGGGACAGGGACGCAACCGTGATACATCCGACGGCGACGTCTTGCCCTTCACGCGAGCCTATTCCTGTTCGGCGTGGCTCATGGGGTGTTGGAACCCCGTCGCCAGGTCACGGCCGCTCCCATTTGAGCTCCGCAGACAGCGCCTTCCAGCCCGCGTCGAGTGCGTTGGCCCGGGAGGGCGGGTCGCCGTCCCCTGCGAGGTGCGCGGCGAGGGCACCGGCCAGCACCGGGGCGGCGAACGACGTGCCACTCCAGACACCGAACCCGCCGGAGAACCCGTCGGGATCGATGGTGCCGCGGTGCTCTCCGTCGTGGTCGAGCGACGCCATCATCTGTCGGTCTCCACCGCAAGCGACGGGCATGGTGCTGACGAGGGCGGCACCCATGCGATGGCAGCTCACCCACGGCCCGGCGTTGCTGAAGTAGGCGACCGTCCCGTCCGGGTTCTGCGCCCCGACGCCCACCAGCGGCAGACATCCCGACTCCACGGGCCCCCCGGCGAAACCGGCGGGGAACATGGGCGCGGTGGTGGAGTTGTTACCGGCCGCCGCCACCACCAGAACTCCCAGGCGGCCGAAATCCTCCAGCAGCAGGCCGAGGGGGCCGTCGGAGAGTGCGTCGTCCGGCGCCTCGTGGTAATACCCCAGCGACAGGCTGAGGACGTCGATCACATCGTTCTCGTCGCCGCCGTCCACCGCGTCGCGCTGACGGGTGCGAAGCGACTGCAGCGTGGCGATGAGGCAGGACTCGGACACGACGCCGTCATCGGTCATCACAGGGATCCCCAGAATCCTCGCCTCCGGGCACAGCTGCCGAACGAGGCCCGCGATGAACGTGCCGTGCCCGGCATACGGGAGCAGCCCGCCGTCGAGGGGGTTCCTCGGCGGCTCCGGGGTGGAGGAGCCGGGAACTGTGCCGTGCCGCCCGAGGAGGTGGCCATCCACGAACACGTCTGCCGTTGCCAAGCTCCGGTCCGCGAACCAGGGATGTCCCTCCAGCCCGGTGTCCGGCACCACCACCACCGGGGGTCGCGGCACCCTCTTCCGACCCATGGCCGGGTTGGGGAGCACCATCATCACCGGGCTGCGGCCACCCATCCCCGGTGCGCCGTAGCTCGTGACGGGGGCACCCACCCCCGCGTAGTAGGGCACGCCGGCGTAGTAGGGAACCCCTGCGTAGTACGGAACGCCCGCGTAGTACGGGGCCGCGACCAGCAGGTGGTCGAGCGCAACCTGCGTGATGCCTGCGCGTCGCAGTCGGGACAGGATCCTCACGGCGTCGACGCCGTCGGGGTCATCGGGGTCGCCGTACAGCTTGACGGCGCTGGTGCGGAGTTCGGACTCCCCGGCCTGCTGGTCCCTGTCCCGGTGCACACCCAGGGTGACGGGCTCCACACCCACACCCAGTTCCTTGGCGGTCGCGGCGATCTTCTCGAGCACGTCGGACAGGTCATCGGGGTGGGCTGTCACGAGCAGGGAGTCGGCGATGTAGGCGGTAGCGCGCCCCGGACGGGGTCCCCAGACCCTGGCCCCCCAGGCAGCAGCGACGTCGGGGTCGATCTGCGGCACCGGATTGCTCCCCAGCCTCATCTCACGTGACTTCATGGTGGCCTCCCACGGTTGTTGGGATGGAGGAGGCGACGCAACACCGCGTCGATACATCCGCCGTCCCCGAAGCAACGAGCGTATTCCCCCGGCCCCGGGAGCATCCCGAATCGTGAGTATTGTCCGGCCCGAAGACGCTCTCGTCAGTCGATGAGTGGATAGGCTCGAAACCATGGTTCGAGCAATAGTGGTCCGCGAAGTGCCCTCCGACGGCAGAGCGACCCGCGTCGCCGCCCTGGAGGATGTGGAGGAGTCATTCCTGGGTGATGGCAGCACCGTCGTCGATGTTGCGTACTCGGGCATCAACTACAAGGACGCCCTGGCCCTGACGGGCCGTCCCGGCGTGGTGCGCCAGACCCCACTGGTCGCGGGCATCGACCTCGTTGGCAGGGTGGTGACCTCCGAGGATGACCGCTTCTCGCCCGGCGACTGGGTGATCCAGAACGGTGCGGGGCAGTCGGAGAACCGGCACGGCGGCCTCGCGACACGCGCGCACATCGACCCCGCACTGGCCGTTCCCCTCCCCCGCAGCGTGACGCCGGCCAGGGCGGCTGCGCTCGGCACCGCCGGCTACACGGCCGCGTTGGCCGTGGCAAGGCTGGTCCACGACGGGGTGTCACCCGAGGACGGTCCCGTCCTGGTCACGGGTGCCACGGGTGGCGTCGGCTCCGTCGCCACGATGCTGCTGGCCCGTGCCGGCTTCGAGGTGGCTGCGCTCACCGGCCGCGCGGAGCAGTTCAGCGACTACCTCACACGTCTGGGTGCCACAACGCTCGTCGACCGGTCAGAACTCACGTCCCACGGGAAACCGCTGCAGTCGGCACGCTGGGCCGGCGTGGTGGATGCCGTGGGTGGTGCCGTGCTGGCCAACGCACTCGCGCAGACCCGGCCGGGTGGTGTGGTGGCCGCCTGTGGCCTGGCGGGTTCGTCGGACCTCCCCACCACGGTGATGCCGTTCATTCTGCGCGGTGTCACGCTGGCGGGCATCGATTCGGTGTGGGCCCCACCCGGCGCCCGCACGCGTGCCTGGGAACTGCTGGCGCACGATCTGGACATGGACATGCTGGATTCCCTCACGGAGACGGTGCCACTGGATGGCGCCATCGCCGCCGCTGAACGACTGCTGGAGGGCCAGGCCCACGGCCGCATCCTCGTGGAGATCAATCCCGACGGGTGAGGACCGCAGTTCCCAGCATCATGTCGGTCAGCGGTCGGCGCTCTGCGCCCACCACGATGTGGGGGATCACCAGGCATTTCAGGGCGGTGCGGGCGAAGGGGCGCCACCAGCCGAGTGGCCCACCGTCGAGCCGTACGACGCCGACGCGCGCTATCAACTGCCCGAACGAGCCGCCCGTGAGCGCCGTCAACACGCTGGCTTCAAGGAAGTAGACGGCCAGCACCATGAACGTGCGCCACCCGGCGCCGTTGATGACACCGGTGCCGAACAGCGCCACCGCCACCACCATGCTGGCGGCCCAATCGCCCACCATGGCCCCGATCCGTGCCCACCAACCAGCCAGGGAGCCACGCCCCCGCTCTGGAAGTCCTAGGCTTTGTCCGGGATACAACGACGCTTCGCTCACAGGAACCAAGGGTATCCGTGGGGCGTAACGCGGCTGTAATGAACGCGCAACGGCTGGGCAACGTCGAGCCGGTAGCGTCTGGAGAAGTACGAAGAATCGACTGGAGGAACACCCATGTTCAAAGACGCAGACGAACTGCTCGCCTACGTTGTTGCCGAAGGCATCGAGACCATCGACGTCCGTTTCTGCGACCTGCCCGGCGTCATGCAGCACTTCACGGTGCCGGTGTCGTCATTCGGACCGGAGGTGTTCACCGAGGGCCTGTCGTTCGATGGTTCGTCCATCACCGGCTTCCAGAAGATCCACGAGTCGGACATGGCGCTGCTGCCGGACCCCACGAGCGCCTACCTCGACCCCTTCCGCAAGTCCAAGACCCTGAACCTCAACTTTTTTGTCCACGACCCGCTGACGAAGGAGCCCTACTCAAGGGATCCCCGCAACATCGTCCGCAAGGCGGAGGCCTACCTCGCCTCCACTGGTATCGGCGACACCGCGTTCTTCGCCTCCGAGGCCGAGTTCTACGTCTTCGACGACATCCGTTTCGATTCGACGGCCAACAGCTCCTACTACCACATCGACTCCGAGGCGGGCGCCTGGAATAGCGGTCGCGTCGAGGACGGCGGCAACCGCGGCTACAAGCCCCGCTTCAAGGGTGGCTACTTCCCCGTGGCCCCCGTCGACCACTTTGGTGACCTGCGGGACGACATCGTCCGGCACATGGAGGCTTCCGGCCTGGTCGTCGAACGGGCCCACCACGAGGTGGGGACCGCCGGACAGGCGGAGATCAACTGGCGCTACGACACCATGCTGCGCTCCGCCGACGACGTCATGAAGTTCAAGTACCTCGTGAAGAACACGGCATGGGTGGCCGGCAAGACCGCCACCTTCATGCCCAAGCCGATCTTCGGCGACAACGGCTCCGGCATGCACTGTCACATGTCCATCTGGAACGAGGGTGTGCCACTGTTCTACGACGAGAGCGGGTACGCCGGCCTCTCGGACATGGCGCGCCACTACATCGGCGGCATCCTGAAGCACGCGCCGGCGCTGCTGGCGTTCACCAACCCGTCGGTGAACTCCTACCACCGTTTGGTCCCCGGCTTCGAGGCCCCCGTGAACCTGGTGTATTCGCAGCGCAACCGATCCGCCTGCATCCGCATCCCGATCACCGGCTCCAACCCGAAGGCCAAGCGCATCGAGTTCCGTTGCCCCGATCCCTCGAGCAACCCGTACCTGGCGTTCTCCGCCATGCTGCTCGCCGGTATCGACGGCATCCAGAACCGGATCGAGCCCCCCGACCCCATCGACAAGGACCTCTACGAGCTGCCCCCGGACGAGCACGCCCTGGTCGACACAGTCCCCACCACACTGGGTGAAGTTCTGGATGCGCTGGAGGTGGACCAGGACTTCCTTTTCGCCGGCGATGTGTTCACGCCGGACCTCATCGAGACGTGGATTGAGCTGAAGCGCGCCGAGATCCAGGCCATTCAGGTCCGCCCCCACCCCTACGAGTTCGAGCTGTACTACGCGCTCTGATCTTCTCTAGCTGATGGACTAGTCCTCATTGAGGGATGGGAATGCACGCACTGCGCCCCCGGCTGTTGCCGGGGGCGCAGTTGTGTCTTAGGAGGGGTTGACAAGGGTTCAATGTAGGTACAGTCTTAAAGAAACATTTTTATCTTTTAGATTCTTGCTGGTGGCATTTGGCCGTCATGACCGCAGACGTCTGGGTGTCATCCTGGCCATGGCCTCCGCGCCTGCCATGGGTCTGACGATGATGACTGCACCACAAGCCCAGGCGCAGGCCAGCGTTCAAGGACAATGGGCCGTGGTGCACGGCGGAGAGGGAATCGTCACCATCAACTGTCGAGAATTCCACCGCGGAATCGGGCTTCGACGCGAGATGGCCCACCCAGGACGGGATGCAGTGGGACGGACATGCCGTGCTCCTCACGCTCCAAAGGCCAACCACGCCCACTCCGGCGACCCATCACATTGGGGATCTGGACAATGCCACCACGGCACCCTCGTCGCTGCATGCTGGGGAACTTCTCCCTCAGCCGGTACACCAGAGCAACGGTGTTCACCGTGACCAATGTCACCTTGACCTCGTCAACGTACGCACCGAAAATCAACACGGACCCGGACGGCGACGGGACGACCATCACCGTGAAGCGCTGAACGCTCCCCACGTGCACTGACCGCCAGCGCAACAGAGTCGGTATGCGGAGCACCACCCAACCACCTACACGCAGGAACAACAACAGCCAATGCTGGCAGCGATCGGCCCTCCGGGTCTGGTCCTCCTGCTGGCCGAACCGAAGGGATCACCATGTTCAACCCACTTATTGGGCGGCGCACCCGCCACGACGATGGGGCAGACGATGCGCCACGACCCCGGCGTGCGAGGAACCGCCTCGGCGCGCTGTTCACGGTCGCCTCTGCACTCGCGATCGGCTTCACGTTCATGGCGGCACCGCCGTCCGCACAGGCCGTCTCCAGCATCGACGGTCCCTGGACCGTCTCGCACGGCGGAACAGGGCACCTGTCCCTCAAGGGCGATGGCACCTACACCTCCACCTGCGAGGCCTACGCCAACTACCCGGACGCCTGGTGCCCGGCACCCTCAGGCACCTTCCAATACAGCACCATGGGGACTGCC
>JBDSRF010000032.1:0-4400 GCA_039929445.1 Arachnia sp.
GGCAACCGACTGCACCGAGTTCCACTTCGAGGAGTCCGTGAAGCACTGATGCAGGACGCAAGGAGGCCGCTCCCGGATTCGCCGGGGGCGGCCTCGTCCGCTCGTACGGGTCCCTTCACCTGACGCACCATCCCGCACGCGCGGGCCTGGGCGGCGTCACAGCGCTGCACGTTGGTGCGTTTGGGCGCGGCCCATCACGTTCGTTCGTAGTCTGGTCTAACAATCCGCGACAACGACGTCGCGGACCATGGCGCTGCCAAGGAGGATCCGTGAGGACGATCGATACCGATGTGGTGGTGATCGGCGGTGGCGCCACGGGCGCCGGGGTGGTGCGCGACGTGGCCATGCGCGGCTACCGCACGGTTCTACTGGAACGGGCGGACCTGGCGCAGGGCACCACGGGCCGCTACCACGGGCTGCTGCACTCCGGGGGCCGCTATGTGGTCAGCGACCCCAGGTCCGCGACGGAGTGCGCGGAGGAGAACATCGTCCTCACCCGCATCCACGCCGACGCAGTCGAGACCACCGGGGGCCTGTTCGTCTCCACCCCCGGCGACGACGCGGAGTTCCCCGACCACTTCCTCGCAGGTGCGACGGCGTCGAGGGTGCCGGCCGAGGAGATCTCCGTCGCGGAGGCGCTGCGGCGTGAGCCCCGGCTGAATCCGGGAATCACCCGCGCCATCGCCGTCGACGACGGCTCGGTCGACGGCTGGCAGATGACGTGGGGCACGGTGAACTCGGCGAAGGAATACGGCGCCCATATCCTCCCCTACCACGAGGTCACCGGCATCGAACGCGACGGCGACCAGGTGCGCCGGGTCCGTGCCCACGACCACAAGAACGGTGAGGACGTCGCCATCGACTGCACCTTCGTCATCAACTGCGGCGGCCACTGGGCGGGACTGATCGCAGGGATGGCGGACTGCCACGACGTGGAGGTGGTGCCCGGGCGCGGCATCATGATCGCGATGAACCACCGACTGGTGAACACCGTCGTCAACCGCTGCATCTACCCCACCGACGGCGACATCATCGTCCCCGTCCACACGGTCAGCATCATCGGCACCACCGACGTCAAGGCACCCGACGCCGACCGGCTCACCATCCCCGCCGACGAGGTGCAGGAGATGCTCGACTCCGGCGAGGCCATGATCCCCGGGTTCCGCCAGGCCCGTGCCGTGCACGCCTGGGCGGGTGCGCGGCCGCTGGTCAAGGACACGCGGGTCTCGGCCACCGACACCCGCCACATGAGCCGCGGCATGAGCATCCTGGACCACCACGACCGCGACGGCCTGAAGGGTCTGCTGACCATCACCGGCGGCAAGCTCACCACCTATCGCCTGATGGCCGAGAACGTCGTCGACGAGATGTGCGAACAGCTCGGCGACACGCGGCCGTGCCGCACCGCCGAGGAGGCCGTGCCGAAGTCCGAGTCGGGCAAGACCTACGTGGTCACCCACCGCCTGGAGGACCGGGAGGCGGACCGCATGGATGAGCAGATCATCTGCGAGTGCGAGCTCATGAGCCGCAAGATGTTCCTCGAGGAGATGCACGCGCGCCCCAGCGCGAACCTCGACGACATCCGCCGCGTGACCCGCCTCGGCATGGGGCCCTGCCAAGGAGGCTTCTGCTCCACGCGCGCCGCGGGTCTGGCCCTGCATGATGGCCTCATCGACGTCCCTCGCGCCAACGGTCTGCTCGAGTTGTTCCTGAAGAACCGCTGGATCGGCCTGTGGCCCATCCTCTACGGCGCCCAGGTGCGGCAGACCGCGCTGGACCAATGGATCTTCTCCGGCACCCTCGACATCGACCACCTCCCCGAACCAGAGAAGGCGGTGCTGTGATAACCATGGATTCCCGAGCAGTCGTGGTGGGGGCCGGCATGTCCGGTCTCGTCGCTGCCATCCGGCTGCGGCAGGCAGGCATGGACGTGACGCTGGTGACCAAGGGCATCGGCGGGATTCAGCTGGGTCAGGGCAGCATCGACGTGCTGGGCTACGTCCCCGAGCGCGTGCTGGATCATCCGCTGGACGCCGTCACCGCCTACGGCAGCGCCCACCCCCAACACCCCTACGCGGTCCTCGGCGCTGACGACGTGCGCACCGGCGCGGATTTCCTGCGGGAACTGTTGCCCGACACCTTTGTCGGCGACCTCAGCCGCAACTACCTGCTGCCCACCGCCGTGGGGGCCCTGCGTCCGACGGCACTCCCCCAGGTCAGCATGGCCGAGGGCGAGTGCACGCCCGGGAAGAAGTACGTCTTCGTCGGGCTCCGCCAACTCAAGGACTTCTGGCCCGAGCTCGTCGCCGGCAACGTGGCACGCACCGAGCTGCCCGGCGGCGGCCGCGTCACCGCGCGGGCAGCGTGGCTGGACCTGCCCGCCCGCACAG
The DNA here is from genome assembly GCA_039929445.1 of Arachnia sp. GTDB lineage: Bacteria > Actinomycetota > Actinomycetes > Propionibacteriales > Propionibacteriaceae > Arachnia. Next base: position 2,391 of record JBDSRF010000032.1, read on the forward strand.
GAGAGGTTGACTCCACACCGCTGTACTACGCCCGTGCCCTGGACGATCCCGCCTACAGGAAGCGATTCGTCGACGCACTGAAACGCGTGGTGGAGCCCGGGGAAACCGTCGGCCTGCCGGGAGTGCTCGGCCTGGCCGACAGGGGCGCATTCGCCGACATCTCCGCCCAGCTGGGGCAGCCCGTCTTCGAGATCTCGACCATCCCACCGTCGGTGCCCGGCATGCGTCTCAACGACGACCTCACCCGGCTGGCGAAGGATGCCAGAGTCAAGGTGGTGCTGGGCAGCCCGGTGCTGTGCGCCAACAGCGACGGCGGGCGCATCACGTCCCTGACGGTGGGCACCACCGGCCGTCCCACCGAGTACGCCGGCGACCATTTCGTGTTCGCCCCCGGCGGTTTCGAGTCCGGCGGCATCGAAATGGACTCCTACCTGAAGGTGAGCGAGCCGACCCTCGGGCTGCCGCTGTGGGTGCCCGAGGGTGACCTGGTGCTCGCCGACCACAACGCAGCCCAGCCGCTGTTCACCGTCGGGGTCAGGTTCGATCACGACATGCGGGTGCTCGACGCCGCGGGCGGCGTAGTACATGAGAACCTGCACGTGGCCGGCGGCATTCTGGCCGGCGCGTCGCGATGGCGGGAGAAGTCGGGCGACGGGATCGCTTTGGCGAGTGCCGTGCGGGCCGCGGACGCGATCCTGGAATCCGTGCAAAATCTGGAAGGAGCAAGCCATGGCTGATCCCATCGACCTCGCGAAGGCCACGTTGACGCGCGCCTCGCTCGATGCCTGCGTCAAGTGCACCATCTGCGAGACGCACTGCCCTGTCTCGGCGGTGACGCCGCTGTTCCCCGGCCCCAAGTTCGTGGGGCCGCAGGCGGAGAGGTTCCGCGACGGCAAGTCCGTCGACCACTCGGTGGACTACTGCAGTTCCTGCGGCACCTGCACTCTTGTGTGCCCGCAGGGGGTGCAGATCGCTGAGCTGAACAGCCAGGCGCGGGCTGTTATGAAGCAGGACCACATGCCGCTGCGCGACAAGCTCGTCAGCCAGACCACGCTCATGGGCAAGGTGATGACCCCGTTCGCGCCCATCGCCAATGCCGCGCTGAAGGCAAAGGTGGTGCGGGTGGTCGTGGAGAAGACCGTCGGCATCCACCGCGACGCCCCCATGCCGACGGCGCGGCTCCACACTTTCCAGGGCTGGATGAAGAAGCACCAGCCGCCCACCTCGCCCCGCACCCGCGGCCCGATCGTGTTCTTCTCCGGTTGCGCCGGCGGCTACTTTGAGGTGGAGACCAGCATCAAGACAGTCGAGGTGCTGGAGCACCTGGGCTACGAGGTGATCGCGCCCAAACAGGGCTGCTGCGGCCTGGCCCAGCAGAGCAACGGCCTGTTCGACGAGGCCACCAAGAGCGTCCTGAAGCTGTGCGACCAGCTGCGCTCGGGCGGGAAGGATCTCACCATCGTCTCCGCTTCGGGATCGTGCGCCGGCATGCTGAAGCACGAGGCGCACGAAATCATGGGGGTCGATGAGGAGAAGCTCCAAGACGTCGGCACCCGGATGCGTGAGATCTCGGAGTTCCTGCTGGAACTCCACGCCGACGGCGACCTGCCCACGGCCTTCACCCGCAACGACATCACCGTGCCCTACCACGCCCCCTGCCAGTTGAAGAGCCAAGGCATGGGCATGCCCGCCATCACCGTGATGGAAATGATCCCCGGGGTCAAGGTGATCGAGTCCGGCCGCGACTGCTGCGGCATCGCCGGCACCTACGGCCTGAAGAAGGAGAAGTACGACATCGCCCAGGCCGTCGGCCAGCCGCTGTTCGACATGATCAAGGAAAAGAACGAGGGCATCGCCGTCTGCGACACCGAGACCTGCCGCTGGCAGATCGAGAAGGGCTCGGGCGTCAAGACCGTGCACCCCATCTGGCTGGTCCACAAGGCCTACGGCCTCAGCTGAGGACGTCTCCACAGGGCAGGACTCACCGAGACGACGGAAAGGCGCCCGACC
>JBDSRF010000033.1:0-10423 GCA_039929445.1 Arachnia sp.
ACTCGCGCATCCTGATCCACCAGCCCGCAACCGAGGGCGGCTACGGCCAGTCCTCGGACCTGGAGATCCAGGCCCGCGAGATCATGCGCATCCGCTCCCTCATGGAGCAGATGCTCGCCGACGACACTGGTCAGCCCGTGGAGCAGGTCAGCCGCGACATCGAGCGCGACAAGTACCTGACCGCTGAAGAGGCCGTGAAGTACGGCATCGTCGACGACATCCTGCCCTCGCTCAAGGGCCTGGACTCCTGACAGAGGCCTCCTCCCTGAACCGGGTGTTGCCCTTCGCGGTGGCACCCGGGCAGGTAGGGTGAGCAATACGTATTCAATGCAGACATCGAGACGTCGGGAGGTGACGACATGGCGCGCATAGGCGAATCCAGCGAACTGTTCAAATGCAATTTCTGTGGCAAGAGCCAGAAGCAGGTCAAGAAGCTCATTGCCGGCCCTGGCGTCTACATCTGCGACGAGTGCATCGGGCTGTGCAACGAGATCATCGAGGAAGAGTTCCCCGAGACCAGCGACCTTGGTCCCGCAGAGGAACTGCCCAAGCCGCGTGAGATCCGCGACTTCCTCGACACCTACGTGATCGGTCAGGAGTCGGCCAAGAAGGCGCTGAGCGTGGCCGTCTACAACCACTACAAGCGCATCCAGTCCGAGTCGGACACACCCCGCCACGGCTCAGACCACGAGCACGTGGAGGTGGGCAAGTCCAACATTCTGCTCATCGGCCCCACCGGCTGCGGCAAGACGTACCTGGCACAGACCCTGGCCAAGATGCTCAACGTGCCGTTCGCCATGGCGGATGCCACCGCGCTCACCGAGGCGGGCTACGTGGGCGAGGACGTCGAGAACATCCTCCTCAAGCTCATCCAGGCTGCGGACTTCGACATCAAGAAGGCCGAAACCGGGATCATCTACATCGACGAGATCGACAAGGTTGCCCGCAAGAGCGAGAACCCGTCCATCACCCGCGACGTCTCCGGCGAGGGCGTGCAGCAGGCGCTGCTGAAGATCCTCGAGGGCACCGTCGCCTCCGTCCCGCCGCAGGGTGGCCGGAAGCACCCGCACCAGGACTTTCTGCAGATCGACACCACCAAGATCCTCTTCATCGTGGGCGGCGCCTTCTCCGGTCTCGAGGAGATCGTGAACGCCCGGATCGGCAAGCAGCCGCTCGGCTTCAGCAAGAAGACCGAGACGAAGCAGGAGGTGACGGACCCGTTCGCGCTGGTGCGTCCCCAGGACCTGCACAAGTTCGGGCTCATCCCCGAGTTCATCGGCCGTCTGCCCATGATCTCCAGCGTCACGCCTCTGGACCGGGAGTCGCTGGTCCGGATCCTCACGGAGCCGCGGAACGCGCTGACCAAGCAGTTCTGCCGGCTGTTCGAGCTCGACGGCGTCCGCCTCGACTTCACGCCTGATGCGGTGGAGGCCATCGCCGACCAGGCGCTGGAGCGCGGCACCGGCGCCCGTGGGCTGCGGGCCATTCTGGAGGAACTGCTCCTCGAGGTGATGTTCGAGGTGCCCTCCAGTGAGGACGTGGCACAGGTCATCATCAACAGCGACGCCGTCCTCGGCAACACCGGCCCGGAATTCGTACCCCGCGCCAAGCTGGCACGCAGGCGCGACCTCTCCGCCTGACACGCATCGACTGACACGCCCCGAGGTGTCGCGGCACCCGCCGCAACACCTCGGGGCGTTTCTGCTGCCCCCCGGCTGTGGCGTGTGGGGGCGTCGGCCGGTGGATGCGATCCGCCACGTTGGGTAGGTTTGATCCCATGAGCCGTGGCTATCTGAGGTACCCGCACGTCCATGACAACCAGCTGGTCTTCGTCGCCGACGACGACCTGTGGGTGTCCCCGCTGCAGGGCGGACGTGCACACAGGTTGACGGCCGACGGCTACCCGCCACGCAGCCCCCGGTTTTCGCCGGACGGCGCCAGCGTCGCGTTCATCAGCGGCGTGCACGGCGGCCTCGACCTCTACGTGGTCGACCTCGACGGCGGCCGTCGACGCCTCACCTGGGTGGGCGCCCGGCGCATGTTGGTGTCCGGCTGGCTGGACGCTGAGCACATCCTCCTGGCCTCCGATCACGCCGACGGCAACCGGGCCATGACAAGCCTCTTCTCCGTCTCCCTCGACGGCGACCTCGAACGCCTCCCGTGGGGACCGGCCATGGCGGCCGCCGTCCACCCCGACGGCCGCGTGGTGGTGGCGTCCCCCAACTTCCAGGGCCCCGAGCGTTGGAAGCGCTACCGCGGCGGCATGGCCGTGCGGCTGTGGATCTCCGACCCCACCCGGGCGACGTGGGAGCGGCTGCTGCCCGAGCAGACGGCCAGCCTCGCGCTCCCGTCATGGGTGGGTGACCGGCTGGTCTTCACCTCCGACCTCGGCGCCTCCCTTCCCGGCACCCCCGGCGAGCAGGCCCAGGTCTGGTCCGTCGACGCCGGCGGCACGGACCTCCGCCAGCACACCGGTCATCTCTTCGGGGACGGTTACGTCCGGGACGCCACCACCGACGGCACCCGGGTGGTCTTCCACGCCCGCGGCCAGCTGTTCGTCATGGACTCCCTCGACGCAGAACCGCGCCGCATCGACGTCACCACCGCCCTCGGCGCCCCCGAGCCGCTCATTCTGGCGCCCACCGACCGGCTCGAGGCCGTCGTCCCCGACCACGGCGGCGACGGCTCGCTGCTGGACTGGCGCGGCTCCGCCTGGTTCCTCACGCATCGCAGCGGCCCGGCGCGGGCCCTCAGCGACCTCCCGGGAGTGCGCATCCGCGAACCCCAGGTGCTGGGCACCTCCGGTCGCGGCATCTGGGCCACCGACGCCGAGGGCGACGACTGCCTCGAGACCATGGCCCTCGACGGCGACGGCGACATCAAACGCATCGCCCAGGGCAAGGTCGGCCGCGTGCTGGGGCTGGCCCCCAACAGCGACGGCACCCTGGTGGCGGTGACGAGCCACGACGGCACCGTCTACGTCGTCGACGTCGCGAAGAACGGCGTCCGGAAGGTGGGCCGCTCCAGTGAGGGCGAGGCCACGGGGCTGCTGTTCTCCCCGGACTCCCGCTACCTGGTGTGGCGTGAAGCGGTCGCGAACGAGGGCATGCTGGGCCGGCTCGTCGGCCACGACCTCACCGAGGACCACGGCTTCGAGCTGACCCGCGGACAGTTCAACGACTTCTCCCCGTCCTTCAGCCATGACGGCAAGTACCTGTACTTCCTCTCCAGCCGCACCATCGACCCCACCTACGACGAACTCACCTTCGACCTGTCCTTCACCAACACCGTGCGTCCCTTCGTGGTCCCGGTCCGCGCCGAGGACCCGGCCCCGTTCGGGCCCTCCGCCGACGGCTGGGCCATCCGCGAGGCCGAGGAGGATGACCCCAAGGAGGCGTCCGCCGAGGAGCCCAAGACCGACCCCGTCGTCCTGGACCTGGAGGGCTTTGAGGACAGGATGTTGCCGCTGCCCGTCCCCTCGGGTCGCTACGCGTCGCTGGAGGCCACCCGCAGCGGGCTGCTGTGGCGCCGCATGTCCGCCTACACCGGTGAGCTGGGCTCCGGGAAGGTGCCGGGCGACGAGGCCAAGGACTCCGTGGAGTTCTACGACGTCGGCAAGCGCAAGCTGTCGGTTGTGGTGGACGCCTGCGACAGCGCCCTGGTGAGCGGCGATGGCAAGCAGCTGGTGGTCCGCAACGGCGACGACGTGTTCGTCCAGTCCGCCGAGTCCAAGCCCGGCGAGGACGAGGACGCGCACATCAGCGTCGACCTCAGCCGCCTGCGCCGCCGCATCACCCCCCGCGACGAGTGGCGGCAGATGTTCGACGAGAACGCCCGCCTCATGCGCGACCACTACTGGCGGGAAGACATGGACGGCGTCGACTGGGCCGCCGTCTGCGCCCAGTACCGGCCGCTCGTGGAGGAGCTGGCCAGCCACGACGACCTCGTCGACGTGCTGTGGGAGACCGTGGGGGAGCTGAACACCTCGCACGCCTACGTGTTCCCGCCCTCCGACGGCGAGGGCCCCGGCACCGGCTGGCTCGGGGCCGAGTTCGCCCGCAACGCCAAGGGCGAGGTCACCATCGCCCGCATCCTGCCGGGGGAGTCCTCCGACCCGAGTGCACGGTCGCCGCTGCGGGCCGCCGGCGTCGGCGCCCAGGAGGGCGACGTCGTGGTGGCCATCGACGGCCGACCGACCGCGGAGGTGCCGGACATCGGGGTGCTGCTGCAGGGCGCCGCCGACAAGGTGGTGGAACTGTCCCTGGTGCGGGGGCGCATGAAGCGCCGCGTGGCCGTGGTCCCCATCCACAGCGAGGCAAGCCTGCACTACCACGAGTGGGTCGCGAGCCGGGCCGCGTACGTGGCCGAGAAGTCGGGCGGCCGCATCGGCTACGTGCACGTGCCTGACATGGCCGCGCACGGCTGGGCCGAGTTCCACCGACTCATCGAGGCCGCGTCCCGCTGTGACGCCATGATCGCCGACGTGCGCTTCAACGGCGGCGGGCACACCTCAGAGCTCGTCATCGAGCGGCTTGCCCGCAAGGTCATCGGGTGGGGCTTCGGCCGCCACTTCGACAAGCCGTTCACCTACCCCACGCAGGGCCTGCGCGGCCCCGTGGTGTTCGTCACCAACCCCTACGCCGGCTCCGACGGTGACATCGTCACCGGCGCCGCCCAGAACCTGCAGCTCGGCCCCGTGGTGGGGGAGCGCAGCTGGGGCGGCGTCGTCGGCATCGACGGTCGGTTCTCGCTGGTGGACGGCACCGAGGTCACCCAGCCGCGGTACTCCCACGCCTTCGACCTGCAGGGCTACGGGCTGGAGAACCACGGCACCGATCCCGACATCGTCGTGCCCATGGGCCCGGCGGACTGGGAGTCCGACGACGACGTGCAACTGGACGTCGCCATCGCCGAGGCGCTCCAACGTCTGGAGGCCAAGCCAGCCGCCACACCGCCGGCGATCCCACCGGCGCGCGTCTGATCCAGGCGGCCCCACCACCACGAAGGGTTTTCTCCATGACGCAGGATCCGACTGACACGGTGAGGCGAAACTGGGCCGGCAACATCGCCTACGGCGCGCGCCGGATGGCCGAGCCGCGCACGCTCGACGAGCTGTCCGAGCTGGTGGCGGCCGAGCCCCGGCTGCGGGTGCTGGGGAGCCGTCATTCCTTCAACGACCTCGCCGACACCGACGGCGTCCTCGTCTCCCTGGCCGCCATGGCCGGCGACGGCGATGTGCGCCGGATCGACGAGAGGACCATCCGGGTACCCGCCGGCATCCGCTACGGCGATCTCGTGCCCACGCTGCAGCGCTGGGGCGTGGCGCTGGCCAACCTCGCGTCGCTGCCCCACATCTCCGTGGGTGGGGCGGTGCAGACGGGCACGCACGGCTCCGGTGACCGCGTCGGCTCGCTGGCCACGCAGGTCTCGGCCGTCGAGATGGTCTGCGGCACAGGGGAGCGGATCCGCCTCGAGCGAGGCCAGTACGACTTCGACGGCGCCGTGGTGGCGCTCGGCGCACTGGGGATCGTCACCCACCTCGACCTCGACGTCGAACCCACCTTCGACGTGGCACAGAGCGTCTGGGAGGGCGCCCGCTGGGACGACGTCCTGGCGAACCTGGACGGCGTGACGTCCGCGGGGGACAGCGTCAGCCTGTTCACCACGTGGCAGGACCGGGAGGCCATCGACCAGGTGTGGGTCAAGACCCGAACGGCGACCACCGTCGGGGAGCTGTCGCTGCCCGGTGTCCGACCCGCCGACGGGGAGCGTCACCCGATCCCCGGCATCGACCCCGAGCCCTGCACACGGCAACTGGGGGTGCCCGGTCCCTGGTTCGACCGGCTCCCACACTTCCGCTTGGCCTTCACGCCGTCGGTGGGGGACGAACTGCAGACCGAGTACCTCGTGCCGCGACGGGACGCGGTCGCGGCCATCGAGGCGGTGCGCGCCATGGCCCGCGAGGTGGCGCCACTGCTGTACGTCAGCGAGATCCGGACCATGGCCGGTGATGATTTGTGGCTGTCCCCGGCCAACGGGTCGCCGACGGTGGCCCTCCACTTCACCTGGAAGCCCGACGAGGTGGCCGTGCGCCGCCTGCTCCCGCGGCTGGAGGCGGCGCTGCCCGAGAGCGCGAGACCGCACTGGGGCAAGGTCTTCACCCTGGCGCCGGAGATACTCGTCGACCGCTACCCACGCTGGGGCGACCACACGGACCTCGTGTCGCGACTCGACCCGCAACGGCGCTTCGCCAACCCGTACCTGGCCCGTCTCGGGCTCTGACGATCCGGCAGGCGGAGCCCGTCCGCGGCCCCGCCTTCGCAGTCCACTCAACGGGACTGCGCAAAGAAGCGCGGGCGCTCGGCAGCGCTGCCGTGAGTCAAATACACTCTGGTTGGCATCCAGGCTCCCGCTCTCCCCCCCATCGCTGGCGATGCGGGGATTCGCGCATCGGGACTTGGGCTTACACAGGTGTGAGGAGATCCGCGTTGAGCTCGATCGAGAAGAAGACGTCACCGGGACGTCTGAGGGGTGCAAGCAAGAAGGCGCTTGCGGTGGCGGCATCCGTCGTCATCGCCGTGACCGCCACCCTTCCCGCCGCCATGCAGGAGGCGAGTGCCCTGGACAACGGCCTTGCGCTGACGCCGCCCATGGGCTGGAACAGCTGGAACCAGACCCGCTGCTACGGCCTCAATGAGAACGTCGTCAAGGCCGCGGCCGACGCCATGGCCACCAACGGCATGAAGGAGGCCGGCTACGACTACGTCGTGGTCGACGACTGCTACCAGGGCCTGCGCGACCCTCAGACCGGCAAACTCACGGCCAACCCGGAGCGTTTCCCCGGCGGGATGAAGGCGTTGGGTGACTACATCCACTCGAAGGGTCTGAAGTTTGGCATCTACGGCGTGCCCGGCACGCGCACGTGCGCCCAGGACTGGGACTCCTACCCCATCGCCGGCAACGGCAGCTTCGGCAAGGAACGGCTCGACGCCGAAACCTGGGCCGAATGGGGCGTCGACTACCTGAAGTACGACTGGTGCGATGCTGGCACGAACGCAGGCGTGCAGAAGATCCCGGCCTTCAACCTGATGCGCGACGAGCTCGCCAGGCTGGACCGCAAGATCGTCTACGCCATCTCCGAGTACGGCGACAACAACCCGTGGGAGTGGGGCGCTGACACCGCCAACCTGTGGCGCACCACGCATGACATCAACTCCAACTGGGGATCCGTCTCCGGCATCATCGACGGCCAGGCCAACCTCTGGCAGTATGCCAAGCCCGGCGCCTGGAACGACCCGGACATGCTGCAGGTGGGCAACGGCGGCTTCGCCACCGATTGGGACGCGAACCGCTCCCACATCGGCATGTGGGCCATGCTGGCCGCGCCGATGTTCGTCGGCACGAGCGTCCCCGACCTGAAGCCCGAGATCCTGGCCGCGCTGACCAACCCCGACCTCGTCGCCATCGACCAGGACCCGCTGGGCAAGCAGGCCAAGCGCCTCGTCAACAACGCCGACGGCTCCCAGGTCTGGGCGCGTCCGCTGCAAGGCAACAAGTTCGCCGTCGCGCTGTACAACAAGAGCGCCAGCGCCAAGACGATCAGCACCACGGTCGCCGCCGTGGGCGGCAGCGGCACCTATACCGTTCGCTCCGTCTGGGACAAGCAGAACGTGATGAACACCAGCGGCACGCTGTCGGCCTCCGTGCCGGCCCGTGGGACGGTCATCTACATCCTCACCCCCGGCCAGGACCCGAGCCTGCCCACCACCCCTGAGCTGCAGGGCTCCGTCAGCATCCCTGCCGGCACCACCAAGGACGCCACCTTCACGGTTGCCAACCCCGGCAACACCGAGATGACCGATGTCAAGGTCACTTTCGGCACCGCCACCGGTGTGACGCTGCCGACCGGCGCACAGAGCGTCGGCACCATCGCGGGCACGTCCTCCAAGGACCTCACCGTCAGCGTCACGGCCACCGCCAACGCCCAGGGCACCATCACCGTGCCCGCCACCATCACCTGGGGCACGGACAAGTCCGTCGTCACGACCATCACGGTGAAGGTGCCGCTGGCGAACAAGGCCTACATCTCTGACCTGACGTGGCTCGCCTCAACCAACGGATACGGCCCCGTGGAACGCGACAAGGCCAACGGTGAGTTGGCTGCCAACGACGGCCCCGCACTCAAGCTCTCGGGGGTGACCTACCCGAAGGGGCTGGGGACCAACCCGGCTGCCAGGGTGAGCGTGGCCCTCGGCGGCCAGTGCACCACCTTCAAGGCGGTCATCGGTATGGATGACGACGTCAAGGTTCGCGCTGCCGCAGCGGGTGTCAAGCCCAAGAGCACCTTTGAGGTGTACGGCGACGGCATCGAGAAGTACAACTTCTCCTTCGAGCAGCCTCGCGACGAGAACCGGGAGATCACGGTCGACGTCACAGGCGTGCAGACCCTGGAGTTGCGCAACGAGCTCGTCGGAACCGACGAGAAGCGCTCTTGGTTCGCATGGTCCGACTGGGCCGATGCGCACCTCGTGTGCGGTGTGACGCCCCCGACGCCGACGCCCAGCGCCAGCACCTCACCGACGGCCTCCGCGTCCGCGACGGCCAGCACGTCGCCGCGTCCCACGGTCACGGTCACGAGCACCGTGACGGCAACCGCCACGGCAACCACGACCGCGACGACCACGGCCACCACGACGGCGACGGTCACTGCCGACACGACAGCCACCGCCACCCAGACGGTGACCGCCACGCAGACCGCGACCGCCACCGCCACCGCGTCGACCACCGCCACGGCGACGTCGACCAACACGGCTACGGCCACGGAAACGGCGACCGTCACGGTCACCGAGACGGCATCGCCCACGGTCAAGCCGACGGTAACGACCAGCGCCTCGCCGACGGTGAAGCCCACCGTCTCGCCGACGACGTCGACCCCTGTTGACGGGGTGACCCTCTACACCACGCCGGGTTACCACAACGTGAACGGTCGCCAGTGGTACACCACCTGCGAGCCGTACTCGCAGACCATCCGCTGCCGCACCGACATCTGGTCCACCAGTGTCGTGTACACGGGCGGGAAGTTCGTCAAGGACTCGGGTTGGCACTTCAACAACCTGACCTATCTTCCCGAGATGACGCGCGCGCAGTGGGGCAGCAACCCGCTGGCCAACCCGGGTTCGTTCAACTCCTCGGGCTACAAGTGGCGTACTGAGTGCGACACGGCAGCCACCGGACGCGGAGCCTGCCGCAGCTACATCTGGACGAAGAAGGTGCTCTCCACGCAGCTCAGCAACGGCACCTGGAAGTACACGCTGGACGAGGACTGGGTCTTCAACAGCATGGTGAAGTTCGCCTGAGGTTCACCTGACACATGCGGCCCGGCCCCCTCGGGGGCCGGGCCGTTCTCATGTCCGAAGCACGGGTCGTGGTCGATGGGCGGAATTCGTGATTCCGGGTTCACCTCAGGCGTACCACCAGGTCGGCGTTGTGCCTGCTGCCTCGGACGAGTTCGGCGTTCGGCTCGTCGGTGTTCAGCGCCCACGCCCGGGCCGCTTCTGGCGTTCTGCCGAATCTCTCGTGACGGGCGACGAGCTGAGACATCCGCCTGTCCTCGTCGGGCTCCAGGAACCACGCGTGGCCAAGGAGTTCCCTCACCCCGGACCATGGCGGCTCGTCGAGCAGGAGGTAGTTGCCGGTGGTGATGACCAGTTCACAGGACTCCTCAACCGCCGTCGCGCCAACGACGGCCAGATCGAGCTCACGGTCGAAGACAGGCGCGTACACGGGTCGAGACCCACGCTCCCGAAGCCTCCGCAGCAGGTCGACGTAGCCAGCCGCGTCGAAGGTGTCTGCCGCACCCTTCCGATCCCGCCTTCCGAGTCGGGTGAGCAGATCGTTGGACAGGTGATAGCCGTCCATTTCGACCACCTGGGCCGTGGGACCAACTGCCCTGGCGATCATGTCGGCGACCGTCGACTTGCCTGATCCGGGGGCCCCGACCAGCCCCAGGACCTGCCGCCCGGACAGATCCGTCAGCGCAACCGCACGGGCGACCAGTTGCTCTGTCGAAGCCACGATCGTTTGTTGTCCCTCACCTGCCATGATCCTCACCCTCCCATCCTCCGCGGAAGACGCGTGCTCCACGAGATCCGCCGGGTCAGCGGTTCAGGGGGCCCGGGCCGGAGACGGTCGGGTCCCCTGCGATGCGGTAGCGCAGTTGCAGGTGTGAGGGGTCCGTCGCCTCCGGTCGCAGGCCGATGCGCGGGCCCGTCGCGACGAGGGGCTCGACGAGGCGGTCGGACACCCAGATGGGGGAATCCGGCGCGCAGAGGTCCAGGCCGTCGTCCAACCAGTTGATGCCCAACACCACCGTCAGCCGTCCGGGGCCCTGCGCCAGGTCGCGGTCGCGTCTCGTCACTCCCGC
>JBDSRF010000034.1:0-50511 GCA_039929445.1 Arachnia sp.
CTCTTCCGGCTCGCAGTACGGGTCGGTCTGGTAGGTCCAGGACGCGGGTACGTCAACCTTGCAGGCCGGGTCGTAGTAGGGGTTGGGGATGGTGCCGTACTTGGTGTCGGATGCTGGCGGCCAGAACCACGGGCCGTACATCCAGCGTCCGTAGGCGCTCATGCCGGAGAGGTCACCCGGGTTCTGCGCGGGCATGTAGACGTGGTGGTACCAGAGACTGCCGGGGCCTCCCCATCGTTCCTTCTTCCACGTGGGGTCCTGCCCATAGTTGGCAATGGATCCATCGGCGTTCGTCGTGTCGTAGAGCTGCGCGTCGGAGGGGACGAACGTCTTGTCCTGGAAGACCAGGGGGAGCGTGTCGGCAGCCCCGGGGATGACCCCGTCGGCGATCAGCTTCTTCTCGGTGTCGTCGGTGATGGTGTAGCCCGCCGCCTCACCGGCATACACGTTGAGCCGCGTGATGCCCCACGAGTGGTCGTGGTAGAACATCATCCGCGCGCTCTGCTGGTTGGTGTAGAAGAACGTCGAGCAGCCGTCGTCCGCTGCTGCGCAGGTGACGGAGCCGTCGGCTTCGGTCATGTCCGGAACGTTCTCCACGCTGACGCCCTGCGGCCATCCCGTGACCTGGTTGGCCGGGGTGATCCACTGGTGAGGCGTACCGTCGCTGATCCATGGGGTGATGCCGCCGTGCAGGTGCAGCGTGGCGCGGTTGTCCTTGAAACAACCGGCCGGCTTGGGGAACTCACTGCACACAGGGTTGCGGATCTCGTCGAGGACCGTCTTGGAGTCCGCCGGATCGTCCATCATCATCGGCCCCATGCCGGAGCCCATCATGCTGCTGTCGGTGGGCAGGAACAGATCGCCGTCATCGCCGGCCGGCAGCAGGTTGCGGAACACCACGCGGACGGGCTTGTTCTTGCTGGCGCCGATGAACGGGCCGAGGTACTGCGGTGAGGTGACGCCGAAGTAGCCGCCCTCCACAGGGACCGTGGTGCCGTCCTGGAGTTCGTTGGCGAGGGCGACGTGCTGGCTGATGGCCGCGTTGTCGGCCGTCTCGATCTGCACGTAGCCGCGCACCAGCGTTCCCTCGGGAATCTCCGAGGAGAACGACGTGCGGTACTGCACGAGGCCGATGACGTACTCGTCAGCCTTCACGCCGTTGTACATCTTCTCCTGTGGCACCGCGTTGGGGATGAACTTGGCCCCGTCAGCAGTGGGGCAGTTGTTGGTCGCGTCGCCGGGTGTGCAGGTGACCGGCAGGTCGTCCACGAACTTCTTCATGCCCTTGGTGAGGTAGCCGTCGCCGGCGGTATCGACGGTGATCGCCGTGACCGCCCCGATGTCGGAGAGTGCGGTGGCGCCAGCGCCTGTGCCGGACCCATTGGGGTCGGAAATTGTGACGGTCGGTGCGCCGGTGTAGCCGGAGCCGAAGTCGACGACGTTGACGGCCGATAGGGCGAGATCGGCCGTGGCAATCGCCGGGCCTCCGCCGTCGGCGAATGGGATCGGGTCGAACTGGGTGCCGTTGCGGATGGCGACGGCCGGGGCTGTGGAGTAGCCCGAGCCCGGATCGTCCACCACGACAGCGGTCACGATGCCGTTGGCGTCCAAACCGTCCGTGGCGTCGCCGTTGGCCACCCTGGGCACGTGTGCCTTGGCGATGGTGCCGTTTGGATCGTCGGGCAGGTCGAAGTCGACGGTCGGCATGACGTACCCGGCGCCACCGTCAACGACGGTGATGACCTCCACGCCGCCGGTCGCGATGGCCGTGGCGCCTGAGCCGCCCCCACCGCTGAGGGACGCTCCGAACGCCGAGTAGCCGGAGCCGGGCACGACGTTGGTGAAGCCGATGACCACGCCGGAGGAGCTGATGGTGGCGCTTGCGGTGGCTGCTGTGCCGGCCGTGCCGGCGATCGTCACAGTGGTGCCCGCGCCGTAGTCATGGCCGGGGGACGTGACGGTGATGCTCTTGATGCCCCCCGTGACGGGGTCCACCTCGGCGGTGCCCTCGGCGCCGCTACCGGCACCGTCGATGGTGACGGCAGCCGTGGACAGGGTGAGGGGGCTGTTGGCCCAGTTGGCCCAGGGGCCGAAATAGTGTGGAACCGACGTCGAGTCGGTGGGGATCGTGGGTGCCGCGTCAGCGGTGACAACCCCCGTGGGTGCCGCCAGGGCTGTGATCATGGCGGCCGACATCGCGACTTTTAGGGCGCGACCAACCAAGGACATGTGGTTCATTTTGAACTCCCCCGAGCTGCTGTGGACGGTCGTCATCGGCCGCTGATCGCAAGCTACTACCAAGCGTCGTTGTAGTAAACGGAAAGCGGAAAATACCTGAAAGAAATATGAGATTCGTTTGGTGTGGGGTTTGGGTGAGTTCTACGAGCGGCCGTGCAGGGCCTCCGCCAGGAGCCCGGCAGTGGGGGGCCGTGAGCCCAGTCGGCGTGCCAGGTAGGGTTCCGTGACGCTGCCGGGGGCGGCGGCCACGTCCTTCGGTGAGCCGGCGGCTACCACCTGCCCGCCGTTCTCGCCGCCGCCCGGTCCGAGGTCGATCACCCAGTCCGCGGAGGCCACGGCATCCAGGTCATGCTCCACCAGCACGATGGTGTTGTGGGCGTCCACGAGGCGGTGCAGTTGCCGCATCAGCAGGTCCACGTCGGCCGGATGCAGGCCCGCCATGTCACCCGGAGCGTCTCGGGGTTGTAGCGGGCGCCGTGGCAGGTGGGGCACGGCCCGTACGTGCCGGGCAGGAACAGCAGTTCCACTTCCACGAAGCCCTCGCCCTGGCAGGTGGGGCAGCGGCCCTCCGCCACGTTGAAGGAGAACCTGCCGGGCCCCCAGCCGCGGGCCTTCGCCTCATCGGTGGCGGCGAAGAACCTCCGGACGGCGTCGAACATGCCCCGCAGGCACCGATCGGTCCACCGCCGCGTCTGTCACTCACCCGACCCTAGAGGGTGGCCGGTGGCAGGATGGGGGACATGTACCCCACCTATGTGCCCGACCCCGACCGCTACGACGGCCGCATGCCCTACCGCCGCTGTGGACGCTCCGGTCTCCAGCTGCCCCTGATCTCGCTGGGGCTGTGGCAGAACTTCGGCGACGACAAGCCCATGGAGACCCAGCGCGCCATCATCCGTCGCGCGTTCGACGGCGGCATCACCCACTTCGACCTCGCCAACAACTACGGTCCGCCGTACGGGCAGGCCGAGATCAACTTCGGCACCATCCTGAAGCAGGACCTGGCGCCGTTCCGCGACGAGCTGGTCATCTCCTCCAAGGCCGGCTACGACATGTGGGCCGGCCCCTACGGGCAGGGTGGTGGCGGACGCAAGTACATGCTCGCCTCGCTGGACCAGTCGCTGGAGCGCATGGGTCTGGACTACGTCGACATCTTCTACTCGCACCGCTTCGACCCCGACACCCCCGTCGAGGAGACGATGCAGGCGCTCGACACGGCGGTGCGCTCCGGCCGCGCCCTGTACGTGGGGATCTCGTCGTACTCGGCCACCAAGACCCGCGAAGCCGCCGCGATCGCGCGCGAGCTCGGCACCCCGCTGCTGATCCACCAGCCCAGCTACTCCATGCTGAACCGCTGGGTCGAGCCCGACCTGCTGGAGGCCTGTGAGGCGGAGGGCATGGGCATGATCGCGTTCACCGCGCTCGCGCAGGGGCTGCTCACCAACAAGTACCTGAACGGGATCCCCGAGGACTCCCGCATGGCGCGCGACGGTTCCCTGTCGAAGGACCAGTTGGACGAGCAGACGCTCAGCCACATCAAGGCGCTCCACGCCATCGCCTCGGAGCGCGGCCAGGAGCTGGCCCAGATGGCGCTGGCCTGGGTCCTGCGGGACGAGCGGATGACGTCGACGCTCATCGGCGCCTCCTCCGTGGCGCAGCTGGAGGCCAACCTCGGCGCCCTGAAGAACCTGGACTTCACCGACGACGAGCTCGGCCGCCTCGACCAGCACGCCAAGGACGCGGGCATCAACCTGTGGGAGGAGTCCGCGAAGCACTGACCTACATCGTGTGACTGGGGAGGTGCGGCCGGATCGATGATCCAGCCGCACCCCTTTTCGTACCGGGACTTCCGTACCGGGAAGATTCCAAAAGATAAATCCATTGACTTAAGAGACTTCCGGGTGTTCACTGGGTTGAAGAAGCAGTGGGAGAGCTGGTCCGAACAAGGGGGTCGCCATCGTGTCATCGTCATCCACCCGGGTGTTCAACGCCGATGGCGAGTCCGACGCTCGCGTCGCCCCGTCCCTGAGGGCCGTTCCAACGCCGACCACTCCTGGGGTTCCCGGGCGCGCGGCCATCGTGGCGGAGGGCCCTGAGCGGGACCTGGTGGCGGCGGAGGCCGCGGGGGCCCAGTTCCTGCGAGCCCTGGGCGTCGACCCCTCCGATGAGTCGCGACCGGACCTTGCGCTGACGCCGCACCGTTTCGCGGCGGCCTATGCCGAGATGCTGACGCCGCGCCCATTCGACTTCACGACGTTTGCGAACGAGGAGGGCTACGACGAAATGGTCGTGGTCCGTGACATCGCCGTCCAGTCGTTGTGCGAGCACCACATGTTGCCGTTCACGGGCGTCGCCCACGTCGCGTACCTCCCCTCTGAGCTCATCGTCGGGTTGTCCAAGCTCCCGCGCATCGTCGAGCACTTCGCGCGACGCCTGCAGACCCAGGAGCGGCTGACCCTGCAGGTGGCGGATGCCCTGATGACGCACCTGCAACCGCGCGGGGTGGGCGTGGTGGTCGAGGCAACCCATTCCTGCATGACGTTGCGGGGCGTGCGCTCGGAGCACGCGAGCACCAAGACATCCGCCCTGCGGGGGTCGCTGCGCAGTGACCCCGCGACCCGTGCGGAGTTCTTCGCGCTGGTGAACGGTGCAGCGCACTGATTGACACCCTGTACCCACCAGCAGACGCTCGGTGGCACCTCGTTTTCTCCGAAGAAGGAGTTTGACCATGAGCATCGTCATTGTCGGCGCGGGCCTGGCTGGCGGCACGGCCGTTGCCGAGCTGCGCGATAAGGGCTACACGGGAGAGATCGTCCTCATTGGGGCGGAGACCCACCTACCCTACGAGCGGCCGCCCCTGTCCAAGGGCTTTCTCATGGGCGCGCAGGAGTTCGACGAGGCCCTGGTGCACGACCAGGCGTGGTACTACGACGAGCGCATTGACCTCAGGTTGGGGGTGCGCGCCACCCGGATCGACCTGCAGGCCAAGGTGGTCCACACCGAACCTGTCGACGGTGGGGACCCCGTCGACGTGTCCTACGACAAGCTCCTGCTGGCCACCGGTGCCACGCCCCGCGTACTGGACATGGCAAGTTGGCCATTCCTGTATCTCCGGACGATCGACGACAGCCGGAGGCTGCGGGAAGCATTGAAGCCCGGTGCACGAGTCGCGATTGTTGGCGGGGGCTGGATCGGTCTCGAGGTGGCCTCGGCCGCCCGCCAGTTGGGCGCGGAGGTCACCGTCTTCGAGTTGGGTGAGCTGCCGCTGCTGCGCGTCCTCGGGCCGGAGGTCGCGAAGGTGTTCGCCGAGCTGCATCGGGGGCACGGCGTGGACCTGCGGCTGGGATGGAAGCCGGACAGCGCCGACTTCGCTGGCTTCGACATGGCCCTGGCCGCGGTGGGTGTCAGCCCCGACGTCAGCCTGGCGCAGGAGGCGGGCCTGGACTGTGACAACGGCGTCCTCGTGGACGCGACACTGCGCACCTCCGACCCGTCCGTGTACGCCGTCGGCGACATCGCCAACCAGGACCATCCCCTGTTGGGAAGGCGCATCCGGGTGGAGCACTGGGACAACGCCATAGAGCAGGCGAAGGTCGCGGCCCGTAACCTGCTTGGCGCCGACGAGAAGTACGATCGCCAGCCCTACTTCTTCACGGACCAGTACGACCTGGGCATGGAGTACGTGGGCAACGTCGGGCCCGAGGGCTACGACCACGTGGAGATCGAGGGCACCACGAACGTTCTCGACGGTGACGCCTTCAGGGCCTACTGGATCAGGGGCGGGAAGGTGGTGGCGGCCATGCATGCCAACGACTGGGATGCCTCCGACGCCATCCGCGACAGCATTGGCACCGATCGTTGATGCGCGACATGCTGATCCCGACCCCGATGGAAGATGTGCGATGACCCTGCAGCGGATAGGCCCCGTCGAGTTCGACTTCGACCGACAGGTCGCGGTCATGGCCGTGGTGAACAGGACTCCCGACTCGTTCTACGACCGCGGCGCGACGTTCGCGTTCGAACGGGCCGTCGAGAGCGCGCTGCGGGCGGCCGACCTCGGCGCGGACTGGGTCGACATAGGTGGTGTGCCGTTCGGTCGTGGACCGGAGGTCTCCGTTGCCGAGGAGATTGAGCGTGTTGTCCCGGTGATTGCCGCCGTCACGGCCGCGCGCAAGAACCTCGTGGTCTCCGTCGACACGGTCAAAGCCGAGGTGGCGCGCGCCGCCATCGAGGCAGGGGCCGCCGTGATCAATGACACGACCGGCCTGGGCGACCCGGACATGGCCGCCGTCGTCGCGGGCGGCGGGGCGCACCTGATCGTCTGCCACAGCGTCGGGGCCCCCCGGCAGGAGAAGCCAGCGGCACACTTTGACGACGTGGTCGGCGAGGTCCGGGCCTTCCTGGTGGAGCGGGTCGCACGTGCCGAGGCTGCCGGGATCCCCCGGGACCGGATGATCATCGACCCGGGGCACGACCTGGGCAAAAACACCCTCCACTCGCTGGAGCTCACCCGGCGGCTCGGCGAGATCGCCGACATCGGACTTCCACTGCTCGCGGCGGTCTCCAACAAGGACTTCATCGGTGAGTCGATCGATCGCCCCCAGGGCCAACGGCTGGCAGGGTCGCTGGCGGCGATGACGGTCTGCATCCTGAACGGTGCCCGGATCGTGCGGATGCACGACGTCGAGGCCACGGTGGACGCGGTACGCATGACGGAGGCCATCCTCGGCATGAGGCAACCGTTCCGGCTCGAACACAACACCCATCCCACCCACAACGTGTGAGGCAGCCATGACCGCACGGATGGATCGGCTCTGGCCCGACCCCGCCACCGACCTCGACGATGACGCGCTGCTGGAGACGTATGCCTTCCCGGCTGGTCGGCCGTGGCTGCGCATGAACTTCGTCAGCAGCATCGACGGGGCTGCCACCAGCGACGGTCGCTCCGGCGGCCTCGGCGACGACGCAGACCATCGCGTGTTCGACCTGCTGCGTCGGCCCGCAGATGTCGTCCTCGTCGGTGCCGGGACCGCTCGCGCCGAGGGGTACGCGGCGATGCGTCTGGATGAGGAGGCAGTGGCGTGGCGGACGTCACGTGGCATGCCTCCGCACCCGGTCTTCGTCCTCGTGACCCGCCGCCTGGACCTCGACCCTGACTCGCCGATCTTCACCGATGCACCCGTCACCCCGATCGTCTACACCGTGGCGGACGCCCCGCACGGCCAGCGCACTGCGCTGTCGGCAGTGGCCGACGTGGTGGACGCCGGTGAATCCGACCTCGACCCGCTCCGTGTGCGCGAGGACCTGGCCGCCCGTGGCCTCGGCCACGTCCAGGCGGAGGGCGGCCCGAGTCTGTTCGGCGCCTTCCTGGCGGCCGGTGCCGTCGATGAACTGTGCCTCACCGTGGCGCCGCTCGTCGCGGCCGGGGATGCCGGCCGCATCGCCCACGGCACGCTCCCCGCGCCCACCGGCATGAGCCTTGCGTCGGTGCTGCGCGCCGACAGCGAGTTGCTGCTGCGCTACACCCGCTCGCACCCTTCCATCGCGTAGCGGCCCGAATACTCCCTGCCTCTCTTGCGTTAAAAGATGTATCCTTTGGAGATGAGTGTGCTGCGAAACGAGAAGATCCCGGCGGACCCGCAGGGCGACGTCGGGCGCATCGGTCTCCTGTCCGAGCCCACGCGAAGCCAGCTCTACAGCTACGTCGTCGCGACGGGTCGGGCCGTCAGTCGTGAGGAAGCGGCTGAGGGGACCGGTGTTCCGCTGCACACCGCGAAGTTCCACCTCGACAAACTGGTGGAGGGCGGACTGCTCGTGGCGGAGTTCCACAAGCTCACGGGCAGGACGGGGCCGGGGTCGGGGCGCCCGAGCAAGCACTACCGCCGCAATGATGCGGAGATCGTTGTCACGCTTCCGCCCCGGCACTACGACCTCCTCAGCTCGGTGCTGGCCGACGCCGTCGCCACCGCCTCCGACACCGGGGAACCAGTGCAGCAGGTGGTCCGCCGGGTGGCGCGGGACGCCGGCGTCGAGATCGGGCATGGGCACGCAGAGCACAAGGACATCGTGAGGGCCCTGCGGGTGTGCGGCTACGAGCCCGCCCCGGCAGGCCAGGACGTCATCCTGCGCAACTGCCCGTTCCACCAGGCCGTCACCCGGCACCCGGAACTCGTGTGCGGGCTGAACCTGAACTTCATCACGGGGTTGCTGGAGGGGATGGGCTCCGGGAACGGCGAGGCGCGGCTGGAACCAGCCCCCGGGCAGTGTTGCGTGACGCTGAGGATGGCCCCGGGACCCGGTGCTGCCCACATGTCAGGGTAGGCAGTCCCGGCGTCGGATCACGGAAGGTATACCATCTACCTTGATCGGGGCGGGGCTCACGCACTGGCCGATCGAGGCGTTGAGGAAAGGCCGTCACGGCCCTCGATGAGAGTCACCGCCTGCACACTGCGCGAGCCAATCGAGAGAACGGCCAACCCCATGTCGACAGACGTCACCGACGACGCACCCCGCCTTGAATCCGAGTTCGAACACGAACCCGTACCCCTGCAGCACCGCAAGTCGCTCCTGACGGTCTCCGCCGTGTGGGTCGGGTTCCCGATGATCCTCACGAACGCCGTCCCCGGTGGACTCGTCGTGGCCGCGCTCGGGTTCCAGTCCGGCATCGCCGCCATCATCGTCGCCAACATCATCATGGCGGTCTACGTGGGGCTTCTCAGCTACCGGGCGGGTCAGACCGGCAAGAACTTTGCACTGCAGGCGACGGAGACCTTCGGCACTGTCGGCTACACCATCGCCTCAGGCTTCCTCGCCACGATCGTGGTGGGATGGTTTGCGTTCAACACCGGGGCCACCGGATCGGCTCTGCACAACTCCTTCGGCTGGAACGAGCCGCTCGTCGCCTTCATCGTGGGGATCGCCTTCATCGCCGTCACCTTCGTCGGCTTCAAGGCGCTGTCGTTGTTGAGCGGGCTGGCGGCCCCGCTGTTCGTGATCGCGCTGGTGGTTGCCCTGGTCATCGGGGCGCAGAACAATGACTTCGGCCAGGTCACCTCCTACGCCGGCGTCGGCGGAATGACATTCGGCATCGCGGTGACGGTCATCATGGCAACCTTCCTGGACTCGGGGACCATGGCCGCCGACTTCACCCGCTGGTCGAAGAATGGGCGCCAGGGCGTCATCGCCACGGCCACCGCGTTCCCGTTCGCCAGCCTCGTGGCCCAGGTGGGCGGCGGTGTCGCCGTGGCAGCCGGGCTGATCGCCAATGCCTCCGTCAACGGCGGCGACTTCACCCCCATCCTGACCGGTCCCAACAACTGGCTGCTCAACGCGCTCGTCGTGGTGTTCGTCATCATCAACCTCGGCTCCGTATGCACACACTGCCTCTACAACGGCGCGTTGAGCTGGTCCCACATCGCGCGCTCGAAGATGCGGATCCTGACTCTCATCCTGGGTGCCGTGGGCCTCGCGGCCGCCGTGCTCGGCGCCTGGCACTACTACGTGAACTGGCTTGTGCTGCTCGGCGTCATCGTGCCGCCGCTCGGTGCCGTGCTCATTGCCGACCAGATCGTCCTCGCGAAGCGCCTGAAGAATCGGGTCCAGGTCAGGATGCGCGCCCCGGCCTTCATCTCATGGGGAGCCGGGGCACTGGTCGCCCTCATCGTCCACCTGTTCGTCCCGGTGCTCTCGGATGCCGTCGTCGGCCTCATCGTCGGCTTCGTGGTGTACCTCGCCATCGAGGCGCCCCGGAAGGCGGCCTCGGAGAGGACGGGTCAGCCGGTCAGCGCGACCAACCCCACCACACCCACCAGGTAGAGCCCCAGGACAGCGATGCTGTCGATGCCGAGCCGGGCGTGCTGTCGGGACGGGCGGAACACCAGCCCGGCCATGTAGACCACCGTGAGCAGCGCGCCCAGGCCCGTGAGGTAGATGTCCGAGGCGTGCGCGGCGGGCAGCACGGACTTGCCGGAGACCAGAACCGCCAGCAGGAACAGGACGGGCAGGAACGCGTTGCCGCCGAAGATGTCGCCGAAGGCCAGCTTGTAGTCACCTGCCTTTGTTGACGCCAGACCCGTGCTGAGTTCCGGCAGGGATGTCGCTGCCGCCAGCACGGTCGCGCCGAACAGCACCCCGGACAGCCCCACACGGTCGGCCGCCGAGGTGCCACTCTCCTCGGCGAGGACACCCGCCACCAGTGTCGCGACGGCGGCAGCGGCGAACACCGCCACCGCCTTGGCTGTGCTCGTCCCCTTCTTGGTGGCCTCGGCCTCGGCGGCCTGCGTGGAGTGGCCACGGGGTTTGGACTGGCTGTCAGGCGCCTCGCCATTGCCCGTCCACGGCAACTTCTTCGACGCTTTCTGGGTCAGCACCAGGCCGGCGACCCACACGGCCGCGATGAGCACGACGTCGGGTGAGAGGCGCAGGAACACCAGGTTGGCGGGTAGCTGGGTGCCCATCACCACAACGGCAAGGACGGCCAGCACCACACCACCCTCGATGACCAGGGTGAGGCTGGCGGCCTGGTAGGTGAGGGGGCGCTTCTCGCGGACGCCGAAGGCATCCAGCGCCACCAGGACGACGGTCTGGATGGCGATGCCACCGAGGATGTTGCTGACGGCGACGTCGACGTGACCGCTCGCCGCCGCGCTGTAGGTGATGGCGAGCTCGGGCAGGTTGGTTGCCACCGCCAGGAGTATGAGGCCGCCCAGCGCAGTCCCGAGGTGCAATCGGGTGGAGAGGACGTCGGTGTACCTGGACAAGAAGATGCCCGCCACCCAGATGACGGCGGCGCTCGCGACGAAGATCAGAACCTCGGCCCAGAATGGAAGATCCGGCAGCAGCGTCATTACCAAATATTAGTGCGCGCCAGTAGGAAACGACACCGTACAGCGGTGCCATTTTCGTGGGCACAGCGGACGGTGGGGCCCCAGCTGTGGCACCATCTGACCGTGACATTCCAGGCAGCGCGAGGCGCGTCCACCTCGAGACCGGACGCCACGCTGTGGTGGGTGCTGGGCATCACGCTGGCGGGACTGGTGTTCGACGGGTACGACCTCGTGGTCTACGGCGCCGTCATGCCGGAGTTCCGCAAGCCCGGAGGCCTCATCCACGAGGCCCTGTCCGCGGAGAGCCAGGCCGCGTTGACGGCGTCGGTGGGCGTTGCACCTGGCGCGCTGACCCCGGGCATGCAGGCGGCCATCGGGGAAGCGGCGTCGCTGGGCGGCGTGCTGGGCAGCTGTGCGCTGTTCGGCGTCCTCGTGGGCGCGCTCCTGGTGGGCTCCTTCGGGGACATGGTGGGTCGCCGTCGGCCGATGCTGGTGTCGATCGCATGGCTGTCGATCGGCATGGCGTTGACGGCCATGTCCACCACTGCCTTCATGTTCGGGACGCTGCGGTTCGTCACGGGGCTCGGGATCGGGGCACTGGTGGCCACCGCGGCAGCCGTCGTGGCGGAGTTCGCCCCACGGGGCCGGAAGAACCTCAGCAATGCAGCCGTCTACAGCGGCGTCCCGCTCGGCTCCACCCTGTCGGCGCTGGCCGCCATCCTGCTGCTGGAGCCCATCGGCTGGCGGGGACTGTTCTGGCTGGGTGTGCTGCCGCTCGTGACACTGCTGCCGGTGGCGTGGTTCAAGCTGCCGGAGTCGCCGGCGTGGCTTGAGTCGCGCAGCCAGCGTGCCCTCAGCGGAGAAGTGGGCACCATGATCGCCGAGGAGAAGGTGGGATTCGCCGGCCTCGTGGGGCGGCGATTCCTGCTGCCCACCATCCTGCTGGGGCTGCTGAGTGCCACGGGGCTGCTGTTGGTGTACTCGCTGAACACGTGGCTGCCGCAGCTGACGGGGCCCCTGCTGGGGTCCCGCGCGTCGCTGGCGCTGCTGCTGGCGCTGAACCTGGGGGCCGTCGTCGGTGGGCTTTTCGGCTCGACTCTCGCCGACCGGTGGGGCGCCCGGCCGGTGATCGCGGGCTTCTTCACCGTCGGAGGGCTGGGGATCCTGCTCGTGACGGTCACCCACACCCCCGACCTCATCGGATTCCTGCTGGTGGTCATCGGCGTGGTGGGGATGGGGACGTCGGGCACGCAGACGCTCATCTACGGTTTCGTGGCCAACTACTACCCCACCTCGATGCGCGCGGCCGCCGTCGCGTGGTGTGCCGGGTTCGGGCGCCTCGGAGGCGTGGCCGGCCCCATCGTCGGTGGCCTCCTTGCTGCCGCGTTCCCGAGAAATCCGACCCCGGTGTTCTGGGTGTTGGCGGGCGTCTGCGGGCTGGGCGTCGCCATCTGCCTGGCTACCCCCGGAAAGGCGCGGTCCGAGGACCCGCCCGACCCGACCGGACTCGCCGCGGTGGATGGTCGCGAAGACGTATAGCTCCGCGGCGCACAGTCGATGCCGCGTGTCCGGTCATCCCCGACGGGGACGCGAATGGGGCCCGGCGCGATGCCGGGCCCCGTTCGTCGTTCAGGTGTCTCAGTTGGTCCTGAAGAGCACCATGTTGTTGAACACCCAGTCCTGCTCCAGCGCGTAGGTCCAGACGCCGTTGGGCTGCTGCGTTGAGATCACGTTCCTGCTCCAGATGTAGCTGCGGCAGCCGCCCCGGCCTGTGGCGGCAGTGTCACACTCGGTGCGCCACTGGCGACCTTCCGAGACGAATGAACCGGTGTGGCCCAGGGGGTTCCCGCTCCACTGCGCGCGCGTCATCTTCGGCAGGTAGGTGAGGTTGTTGAAGTGCCAACCGGTGTCCTTGACGAATTTGCCGCGCGTGAACTCCACGCTGGTGGACCAGATATCAGTGCGGCACCGCGTGGTCCGCGAGTACGCCTCGCAGGTGGTGTACCACTGGCGACCGCCCACGAGGTGGAACCCGGGCTGGGTGTACACGTCGCCGGGAGTCGGGGTGGCCGACTGCGACGGTGACGTCGATGGCACGGTGGGCCTGGTGGGAGTCACGGACGGCGACGTCGAGGGGGACGGCGAGGCGGTGGGCGCCGTGCCGGACACCTTGCTGGTCACCATGGCGGTGTCGATGCCCGGGAAGTACGGGGCTCCCACCACGGAGTTCACCGTGTAGGACGTCGCGAGGGTGGCGTCGGCGTCGAGGGTGCTGGTGAACTCGATCACCAGCGTGTGGTCGGCGGGCAGGGAGCCGACCCAGTCCAGCCCGGTGCCGTTGAACACGGCATCCTCGAAGGTGATGCCCTCTTCTGGACCGTCCCAGACCTCGAACTCCTTCATTGACACGCCATACTTCATGCCGTTGCTTGCGGGGGTCCGCTCGATGGACTGCATCCGCACGAACCGTACGGGGGTGGTGGTGGTGAGCTCCACGTTGCTGACCGTGTTGGGCGTGGCCGCGAGTTCGGCGGTGGCGTCGGTCCACGTGGTGCCGTTGTCGGAAACCTGCAGCTTGTAGCGGGCGGCGGCCAGTTCCCAGGCGATGCTCACGTGGTCGACCACCGTCGGGGCGGCCAGTTGCACAGCGATCCAGGCGGAGTCCGACGTGTTGGACGAGTAGCGGGTGTCGAGGGCACCGTCGACGGCCAGCGCCGGACCCCACTGGCCTGCAACTTCCTGGCCGGAGGCGGTGGCAGGACGGTTCAGGGCGACGTTGCGCCCAGGAGCCCCGACGGGCACCCCGTCGGCGTCGACGATGGTGGTGGTGGCCGTGCCGTGGGTGGCCAGCTCCAGGAGTTCGGACAGGTCGGTGGCGACCGTGGCGCGGGCGGGGACGACCCCGTCGTTGGCGACGGCGATGCTCCAGTCCTGCTCGGCGCCAGGATCAACGGTGCCGGTGGGGTCGGCCGTGAGTGTCAGGTCGAGCGTTGGCTCCACCAGCTCGGTGGGGACGGGCGCGTCGCTGATGCGGGCGGAGTTGGTGCTGAACGTGGCGAACGTGCCGGTGGATTCGGCCTTCCACGACTTGCCCGCCATGGCGCGCAGCGACTGCTTGATGCCGGTGGACACCTGCTGCTCGGTCTCACCAATGGCGTAGTCCGACCAGATGGCGTACGAGGCACCCGCCAGCGACGGATCGTTGGTGGCCAGGTTCTGGGCGACGTTCGCGGCCTTGGGGAAGACACCCGGCTTCCACTCGTCCCAGATCTTCTGCGGCGACGGGTGGGTCGCGTACGCGCCGCCCGGCTTGGCCAGCACGTAGTAGAAGTAGGCGTCGTTGAAGTTGATGAGGCGGTGGCCGTTGGCCTTGATGGTGGCCACCGTCGGGAAGGAGCCGTGCCAGCGCGTCCAGTAGGCCACGTCGACGTTGCTGTTCAGGGCCACGGTGGTGCCCGGGGTGTACAGCGCGTCGTTCCAGGCGCGGACGTGGGTCTTGCCCTTGCCGTTGAGGTACTCCGCGACGGTGTTGAGGTAGTGGACGTAGCCGTCCATGACGGTGGCTGAGGCGCCCACCTCCGCCTTGGCGTAGGCGTCAAGGGTGGGGAAGCGCTGCCCGATCGGCTGGGTGGCGTACAGGTCGAACACCTCGTCGCCGCCCAGGTGCCACGCGGTGGAGGGGAACAGCGGCGCGTACTCGTCGATGAGGTCGGTGACGAACTGGCGAACCTCGGGCTTGGAGTAGTCGAGGATGTTCTGGCCCTCGGGGGTCTGCGACGCGCGCCACTGGGTGTGACTCTTCAACGCCTGCTGCATGTGGCCGGGGATGTCGAGGGCGGGGACCACCTCGATGTGGTAGGTCGCGGCCAGGTTGATGAGGTCGGCGAGCTGCGCCTTGGTGAGGTACTCGGCCGACATGATCTCGGGGTGGGACGTGGACTCCAGCCGGTACCCCTCGTTCTCGGAGAAGTGGTACTGCAACTGGTTGAGCTTGATCCAGGCCATCTGGCGGATCTGCTCGGCGTAGAAGTCCGGTGAGTAGAACTTGCGGGCGCCGTCGATGTGGAGGGAGCGGATCGTGGTGTCGGGCCAGTCCTTCACGAGCCCGGCCTCGGCGCCGCCGGCGTTGCTGAGCGACTGGAGCAGGGTGCGGGTGCCGAGGAACACGGCCCCGTCGTTGGGCCCGGTGATGGTGGTGTGGCCGTCAACACTCAGCGTGTAGGCCTCCGTCGACATGGTGCCGGTGACGGCGCCGATGGCCAGCACGATGTCACCGTCGACGGGCGAGGCGTCCGTGACGACGGCGGGGGCGCGGCCCATGCCCAGGTCGCGCTGGACGTCGAGTGCCACGAGCTCGTCGACGAGGAGGGCGGCCTCGTCGTTCAGCGTCGCGTCGCCCACGATGATGCGGGTGGTGGGGGTGAGAAAGAAGGCGTTGCCGTTGCCTGCGGTGAAGTTCTGTACCTGGGGGATGGTGGCTGTGAGGCCCGCGCTGGCCAGGACACGGTCGTCAGCGACCGCTTCCTGTGCGGCGGGGGCCGCCAGCGTGAGGGCGAGGGCGACGGTGGCGCCGAGCGCTGCGATGCGCGTGACTATTGGGGGCATGGCCGAACGCTAGGGCCGCGAGCAGCCGCCATCACCATGCAGCGTCGAATCGATCACTTCACCCGAACGGTTCGCACGTGGTAGCCGGTGGGGCCGTCGGGCAGCACGTCCTGGACGACGTCGGTCTGGACCTCACCCTTGCCGTCGGTGGCGCGGGCCGTGAGCTGGTGCGTGCCGGACTCCGCCTTCCACGGCAGCTGCCACTGCCTCCAGTAGTCGGCGTCGACGTCCTCGCCGAGCGTTGCCTCCTGCCAGGGTCCGTCGTCCACGCGGACCTCCACCTTGCTGATGCCGCGGTGCGTGGCCCAAGCGACACCGGCGATGGTGGCGTCCCCCGCGGAGAGGTCGTTGCCGGGCACGTCGATGCGCGTCGCCGTCTTCACTGGGCCCTTCTCACCCCAGCCGCGTTTCGTCCAGTAGGACTGTGCCTCGTCGAAGGTGGTCAGGGTCAGCTTCTCGAGCCACTTGGTGGCGCCCACGTACCCGTAGAGGCCAGGCGTGAGGAGCCGCGCGGGGAAGCCGTGCACGCGGGTCAGGGGCTGCCCGTCCATGGCGACGGCGATCATTGCGTCGCGACCGTCCAGCATCACGCCCACCGGGGTGGAGGCCGAGAAACCGTCGGCGCCGGAGCTCAGGACCTGCTCGGCCCGGGCCTCGGGGTCGGCGCGGCGGATGATGTCGGCCACCAGCACCCCCTGCCAGCGTGTGCTGCTGACGTAGGGCCCGCCGATGGGGTTGCTGACGCAGGTCAGGGTGACGTCCCGCTCCACCATGGGCATGGCGAGCAGTTCGTCGAAGGTGATGGTGAAGGGGTTGCGCACCATACCGTCGATGACGAGTTTCCAGTCCGTGGCCTCGAGTCGGGGGACGCTGAGGGCGATGTCGATGCGGTAGAAGTCCTCGATGGGCGTGCGCAGCGGCGACAATCCACTGATGGTGTTCTCCAGCCCCGGGGCAAGGGTGGAGGTGGAGGTGGGGGTGGGCAACGCGATGGGTGGCACCCCGACGGCGGCGGGACGGACCGCGCCCTCCACGGCAACCAGCCCCAGTCCGCCCAGAGCCACGCCGGCGCCGCCGATCATGAACAGGCGACGGTTGGGCTCCGTGGTGTCGGCGTTGGCGGCCTCGTCGAGGACCCGCAACCGCCCGGCACCCCACCGCAGGACACTCACGGCCACGAGCGCCGCGACCATGCCGGCCAGAATGCTCATTGGGGAGGAGGAGGCCCGAGTGGTTGCGATGATGCCGGAGCCGACCCCGAGCGCACCGAGGAGCAGCGCCCCGGCCCATCCGGTCCGGCGCTGCAGGAGACCCGCCACCCAACCGAGGGCCGCCACGGCAATCGCGATGACCACCAACAGGAATGCCTTGTCGCCGGTACCAAAGGTGGCCACGGCCCACTCCTTGACGGGCGGCGGCGTGATGTCGATGACGAACCCACCCACGGCGTCCATGGGGGACGACGACGGCCCCGTGAAGATGGAGATGATCTGGCCCGCCAGTACCCCAACGAGGGCCGCAGCCAATCCCCAGACGCCGGCTGTGGTGTTCCTCGCGTGTGCCATGCGGCGATTTTACGCTCGCACTCCAACCGTGTGACCACGTGTGAGTGCCTGCGGCAGGACGTTGAGGACGCCCACGTTCCGGCTAGGAGGACGGGTGTGACGAGCGAAGCGCGAGGACGGTGGCGACAGCTGCCGTGGCCGCCTCGTGCCCCTTGTCCTCGATCGAACCCGGCAGCCCCGCCCGGTCGAGCGCCTGCTGCTCGTCGTCGCACGTGAGCACACCGAAGCCGATCGGTGTCCCGGTCCTCACAGCCACGTCGGTCAGGCCGTGGGTGGCGCCGGCACAGACGTAGTCGAAGTGAGGCGTGCCTCCCCGGATGACTACACCCAGGGCGATGAGGGCATCGTGGCGTTCGGCGAGCACCGAGCAGGCCACGGGCAACTCGAAGGTACCCGGTACACGCACGAGGGCGATGTCGCTGACGCGCGCGTCTGCGAGGCCGCGGCGGGCCCCGTTGATGAGGCCGTCCATGATCGTGGCGTGCCAGGAGGAGGCAACGATGGCGACCCGCAGGCCGCGGCCGTCGACGCTCAGGGTGGGGGATCCGTGTCCAGCCATGTCAGTGTGTTCCTGTCGTGTGCTCGATGTCGAGTGTGTGACCGAGCCGGTCACGTTTGGTGCGGAGGTAGGCGACGTTCGTGGCGGTGGGGGGGATGCTGAGCGGCTCGATGGACGCGACGTCGATGGTGGCTGCCACCAAGCCGTCCACCTTGCGCGGGTTGTTGGTGAGCAACCGGATGCGTGGTGCACCGGCCGCGTGCAGGATGCCCGCAGCCGCGCCGTACTCGCGGCCATCCACGGGCAGCCCGAGCTCGAGTTGCGCGTCGACGGTGTCAAGGCCGCGGTCCTGCAACTCGTAGGCCTGCAGTTTCGCCAGGAGCCCCACGCCGCGACCCTCGTGGCCCCGCAGGTAGACGACTGCACCGGGCCGATCTGCGATCAGGGTCAGGGCGCGCTCCAGTTGGGGCCCGCAGTCGCAGCGCTGGGAGCCGAACACGTCGCCCGTCAGGCACTCCGAGTGGACCCGGACCAGGGGCGGATCCTCCGTCGACCCCAGCCCGTGGGGGCTGATGAGCAGCACGTGTTCGGCGCCGGTGAGCCGGTCCAGGTAGCCGATCACCTCGAAGCGGGCCTGCGGTGTGGGCAGCAACGTCCGGGCAACCTCGGCGACCCGGTCGTGGATGCGCCGCCATGCCGTCAGCGCCGCGATCGTGATCACGGGCACGTTGGCCGCGTCGCCCAGGGCGAGGATTTCGGGGGTCCGCATCATGGTGCCGTCGTCGTTGACGAGTTCGGCGATGGCCCCGACGGGGGTCAGCCCGGCCAGGCGGCACAGGTCCACGGTGGCCTCGGTGTGCCCGCCGCGTTCGAGGACACCTCCATCTCGGGCCCGCAGCGGCACCACGTGCCCGGGCCGGATGAGGTCGTCGGCCGTGGCCGTCGGGTCGGCCAGCACCGCGAGGGTGTGCGCACGATCGGCGGCGCTGATGCCGGTGGTGACGCCGGACGCCGCGTCGACGGTGATCGTGTAAGCCGTGCGTAAGGGGTCGGCGTTGCGGGCGACCATGAGGGGGAGCCCGAGCAGGTCGGCACGTGCATTGGTCATGGGGGCGCAGAGGTAGCCCGACGTGTGGCGGATCGTCCATCCCAGCCAGTCGGCGGTGAGCGTCTCGGCGGCCAGCACGACGTCGCCCTCGTTCTCGCGTTCCTCGTCGTCCAGGACCAGGACGGGCAGGCCGTCGCGCAGCGCATGAAGTGCCTGCTCGACGGTGGCGAACCCGCTCATGCCCGGGCCTCGGGGCCGGCGGTGAGGAGTCGTTCCACGTACTTGGCGAGGACGTCCACCTCGAGGTTCACCGGGTCGCCCACACCCTTCGACCCCAGGGTCGTGAGCGCCAGTGTCGTCGGGATGAGCGACACCGAGAAGGTGTTGTCCGTAACCGCGGACACGGTGAGCGAGACCCCGTCCACGGTGATCGAGCCCTTCTCGACGACGTAGCGCGCGAGGTCACGGGGCAGGGTGATGGTGACGACCTCCCACCTGTCACCGGGCTGCCGGGACAGGATCGTGGCGGTGCCGTCCACATGCCCCTGGACGATATGGCCGCCGAACCGGGATGAGGCGGCCATGGCGCGCTCCAGGTTGACGGGTGCGCCGGGAACGAGGGCGCCCAGGCTGGAGCGCCCCAACGTCTCCGCCATCACGTCGACCGTGAAGGTCTCCCCGTCGTGCTCGACGACGGTGAGGCAGACCCCGTTGACCGCGATGGACGATCCGTGGCTGGCGTCGCACACCACCAGGGGTCCGCGGAGGCGGAGGACGGCGGAGTCCTCGCCGTGCTCAATGCCGGTGACGTAGCCGAGCTCCTCGACGATGCCTGTGAACATGTCAGTGTCCTTCCGAACGGTGCTGCGGTGTGGCGGTGATCCGGACGTCGATACCGAAAATGGTCACGTCGGTGGGGGTGAGGGTCAAGGTGTCGGCGATGGTTCCGATACCGAGGTCCGCGACAGCGGACGGTCCCGCGCCGAGGAGGGAGGGTGCCACGTAGGCGACCACCTCGTCCACGAGGCCGGCCCGTAGGAAGGCGGCGGCGAGCGTCGGACCCCCCTCGAGCAGGGCATGGTGGATGCCCTTGCGTGCCAGCTGCGCCATGGCGGCGCGCAGGTCTTGGGTCGGCAGCACCAGGGTGGGTGCCTCGTCGTCCAGCACGCGGGCGGTGGCCGGGAGTGGACGCAGCCCGATGATGACCCTGAGCGGCTGGGCGGCATGCGTGCCGTGGGGGTCGCGGACCGTGAGCTGCGGGTCGTCGGCGAGGACAGTTCCCGTGCCCACGATCACCGCGCCGCAGCGATGGCGCAGCGCGTGAACGTCTGCCCGTGCTTCAGCTCCCGTCACCCAGCGGGACGTCCCGTCGGGGGCCGCACTCCGGCCATCCAGTGTGGCGGCGAACTTCCACGTCACGAAGGGGCGTCCGGTCCGGACGCGATGCGTCCAGGTGCGATTGATGGCGGACGCCTTGTCACCCAGGACACCGCCGGTCACGTTGATCCCCTGTGTCCTGAGCCGGCTGGCGCCCCCGGAGGCCAGTGGGTTGGGGTCGGCCTGCGCGAACACCACGCGAGCGACCCCTGAGGCAATCAATGCTTCTGTGCAGGGCCCGGTGCGACCAGTGTGATTGCAGGGCTCCAGGGAGACGTAGGCGGTCCCGCCCCGCGCTGCCGCGCCGGCGACCTTCAGCGCCTCGACCTCGGCGTGTGGGTGGCCCGCGCCATGGTGGAAGCCCTCCCCGACCACCGTGCCGGCGGCGTCGGTGACCACGGCGCCCACCCGCGGATTGGTGTCCACGGCTGGCCCGAGGGAAGACAGGTCGAGGGCGCGTCCGATGTGTCGCACGTCGTCCGCGTCGGTTGTCTGTTTCACCGGTTCCACCCCTCGTTCTCGCGGCCTCGCGAGTTCCGGGGTGGGTGATGCGATCGCCGCCGCCCTGTGGCGTCGTCGAACTCTGGGCGCGCCGGGTACTAGCGAGCCCACCGTGTTGCCTCTCATCCGGACTTTCACCGTCGGTCCCGGAGTTCCACCAGGTCAACCACTCGCCGAGGCGAGTGGGTCGCGGACTGTCACCGCCGGTTCGGAATTACACCGACCCCGGAACACGTTTGTGCCGAGTATGTCACGCCCCCTGTTGACCGGTGGTTCCAGGGCCGCGCGTGGCGAGTGAGGACACCCGGCCCACCGTGATTTGCGCAAGGCTCACCCCCCTTTAATTCCACAGGTTAGGCTGTGCTAACTTTCCCTCATGACACATGCGGAGCACCTGGGGCAGCGCCAGTGCGTGGTTGCCGACGGTGAGGCGAGGACGTGCAGCCTGGCGGAGCTGGGATGCGCCTGCCCGGCGAAGATCGTCGGTTTCACGAGCGACGACCAGATCGCCCGACGCCTGTTCGACCTCGGGTTCGCACCCGGTCAGGTCGCGGCTCTGGTGCGCAAGGCGCCCATGCGTGACCCGCTGGTGTTCAACGTGGGCGGCTCCCAGATAGTCCTGCGGAAGCGCGAAGCAAGCAGGATCCTGGTGGAGCAGCAGTGAGCTGCCACGCCGAGCCTCCCACCCGGGCTGGCACGGCACAGCGGTTCGCGCTCGTCGGCAGCCCCAACGCGGGCAAGACCACACTCTTCAACTCCCTGACGGGTTTGCGCGCCAAGACCGGCAACTACCCCGGCGTCACCGTGGCTCGCTACGAGGGCACCCACCAGATCGACTCCGACTCCCAGGTCACCATCGAGGACCTCCCGGGCACCTACTCGCTCGACCCCATCAGCCCTGACGAGCAGGTGGTGGCCAGTGTTCTGCAGGCCGGTGCCAGTGGCGAGGACACGGTCGACGGCCTCGTGGTGCTGCTGGACGCCACCAACCTCCGTCGCTCACTGGGACTCCTGGCACAGGTGCAGCAACTGCAGCACCCCGTCGCCGTTGTCCTCACGTTCACCGACGAGCTGGCCCGCCGTGGCGGATCCGTCGACGTCGAGGCGCTGTCCAGGGGCGTCGGCGTCAAAGTCATTCCCGTGGTCGGCGGCGACAAGCGCGGTGTCGCCAGCCTGTCCGCCGCGATGGGCGACGTCTCCTCGTGGCCCAGGCCCATGGTCGCGCCACCCACCGACCCCACCGGTATCGCCGACTGGACCACTTCGGTCCTCGAGGCCGCCGCGTTCCGCGCCCCCGGCGCTGATGGGCGCACCAGTCGCATCGACGGCGTCCTCCTCCACCCCGTGTGGGGGACCGTCATCTTCTTCGCCACGATGATGGCGTTCTTCCAGGTGATCTTCACCGTCGCCGCCCCCATGCAGGACGGCATCGAGATGTTTTTCGGCTGGCTGGGTGGTGTGGCGCGCGCCAACATCCCCGTCGCCTGGCTCGCCAGTCTGATCGCTGACGCGCTGCTGGCGGGTGTCGGTGGGGTGCTGGTGTTCCTGCCCCAGATCGCCCTCCTGTTCCTCCTCATCTCGCTGCTGGAGGGCAGCGGATACCTGTCACGGGCCGCGTTCCTCATGGACAGGGTGATGGGCTGGGCCGGCCTGGAGGGGCGGGCCTTCGTCGCGCTCCTGAGTTCCATGGCCTGCGCCATCCCCGGCATCATGGCCACCCGGACGCTGCCGTCGGCCAAGGACCGGATCGCCACCATGATGGGTGCCCCCCTCATGACCTGCTCCGCACGCCTGCCCGTCTACGTGCTGCTCATCGGCATGCTGGTGCCCGGGGACCTGCGGTTCGGGCCGTTGGGCGCGCAGGGCGCCATCATGTTCGGCCTCTACCTGCTGGGTGCCATCTCGGCCATGCTCTCGGCTTGGTTCTTCAAGAAGATCATCGGGCGCTCCAGCGTGGGGCTCCCGTTCTACATGGAGATGCCGTCCTACCGGTTGCCGCGCCTGCGGACCATTGGCACGTCGGTGTGGGATGCCTGCAAGTCCTTCCTCAAGAAGGTCACGAGCATCATCATGCTCACCACCATCATCCTGTGGGGACTGCTGAACTTCCCCCTGCGCTCCGACGCCGACCTGCAGCGGGCGGGCATCGACTCCCGTGACGAGGTGGCCGTCAAGGCCTACGTCATCGACAACTCCATCGCCGCTGGCATCGGCCGGGCGGTGTCCCCCGTCTTCGAGCCGCTGGGCTTCGACTGGCGCATCAACGTCGGCGTGCTGTCCTCCTTGGCGGCCCGCGAGGTGTTCGTCTCCACGCTAGGACAGGTGGCGGCCGCAGAGAACCCGGAGAATCCGGTGGCGGCGCTGACGAACATGACACACATGGATGGACCGCATGCGGGGGAGAGGGTCTTCATTCCCTCGACCATCGCGGCCCTGTTGGTGTTCTTCGTGTATGCGCTGCAGTGCATGTCCACCCTCGGCGTCATGCGCCGGGAGACCGGGACATGGAAGTGGCCCGTCATCGCGTTCGTGTACATGGGCGGCCTCGCCTGGATCATGGCGTTGCTGGCGAAACTCGCGGTAGGAGCATTCGCATGAGGAAGCCCATCCATCCCGAGGCCGTCACCGGCGAACCCCAGGCCATCCGCTGGGTGATCGAGACCGGGGAACTCCCCGTGGGTGAGGTGCTGCACGCCGCCGGGACCCTGGGTCCCATGATGGAGTACGGCGTCATCACCCGCATGTTCGTGGAACGCGGCTCGGTGTGGACATGGCTTGCGTCGCAACACTCCTGGGCGGACCACGGCCCCCGTATCCGTGACGCAGTGGTGGCGGCCGTCGACACCGACGGCTGGGACATCACCGACGGCTCCGCCGATTTGTTGCGCCTCATCGCCGACGACGTGGTCAAGGGCCAACTCTTCACATACATCACCTCCCACGGCGGCCAGATCAGCGTGGTCTCAGCCAGCATCGACGCGGTGGTTCTGGACTTCGGCGGCGCCTGCGCGGACTGCCCGGCCCAGGGTCGAACCCTCCACGACCGCGTCGAGGTCACACTGAGCGCGCGCTACCCGCGGTTGCGCGAGGTCTCCAAGGTGGCGTCGCTGCAATCCCCGACTTCTCGTCCTCAGTCACCGCTGCTGCGCCTCCTCAAGCGCTGACAGGCCGGACTGCGGAACAGAAGTCGCGATCCCGGGAGCTCAGACCGGGAGCGGCGCGTCCGGATCGACGTGGCGCGGGGTCACATCGGGAATCCGTGCCGGTGCCACAGTCAGGGCCGCGATCCCCGTCGTGATGGGGACGGACAGCACGAGACCGATGGCGCTCGCGAACGTCCGCACGCCCTCGCCGGCGAACATCTCGACGCCGAACAGGTCGATCACCTCACGGTTGGTGAAGTACAGCAGCAGCAGGATGGTGAGTGCCCCGCCTGCGTAGGCGAAGACGATGGTGTAGATGGTGGAGGCGATGTGGTCGCGCCCGATGCGCATGGCCGAGGCGAAGATCCTGGCACGGCTCATCTCGGGGGCGGCTGCTCGCAGCTCCCACACCGCCGAGCTCTGCGTGATGGTGACGTCGTTCAGCACGCCGAGGCCGCCGATAATGATGGCGCACAGCAGCAGTTCCTGGAAGTCGAGGCCGGGGACCAGTTGGGCGAGGTCGTAGTCCTGCTCGTCGGCGAAACCGGACAGTCGAGCGGCGCCGACGGCCAGGCTCCCCAGCCCGGTTGTCACGGCCAGGCCAAGCAGCGTGCCCGCCAGCGCCGTGGAGGTGCGGATGGACACCCCGTGGGCCACGTACAGCACCACGAACATGATGGTGGTGGAGCCGGCCAACGCCACCGCCATGCCGGGTTTGCCCGTGATCAGGGCCGGAAGCATGAAGCCCAGCAGGACGAACCCCGCGAACCCCAGCCCCAGCAGGGCGAACAGGCCCCGCCAGCGCGCCACGGCCAGCACACACGCGACGAACAGCAGACCCATCACGATGAGCGTGGGGAGCCGGTTGGTGCCGGAGTAGGAGTACAGCGGTCCGTCCTCGGTGGGGATGCGGGCCACCTCGATGGAGTCGCCGTCGCGCAGCCCCCCCTGGGCCTGCGGCCCCTGCAGCTCCACGTCCACCAACTGGCCCGAGTCCACGCCGGTCTTCAGCTCGACGGATGCGGTCTGGCACGGCATGGCGGAACCGCCGCTCTCCTGCGATGCACAGCCGTCGGCAAGGCCCCGGATGGCTGCGTCCTCGTACGTGACACCGGGGGCGTCGAACGGCACGTCGACGGCGGCGGCCAGGGCGGAGCTGTCGGGCCACAGCCAGATCAGGCCGGCGGCTGCCAGCACCCCCAGCACGGCGAGGAACGCCACCAGGATGTTGCGCGCGCGTGCCCCTACCTCCACGGCCGCGTGGGCGGCGAAGTGGGAATGACCATGACCCATGGGACAGAACACTAGTGGCCGCAGGTACCCTTGCGCGCATGGCAGAACCCTCCGCGCCCCCCGTTTGTTACCGACACCCGGGAGTGCCCACTCGCATCCTCTGCCAGCGGTGCAACCGCCCCATCGGTCCCGAGTGCATGAACGACTCCGCCGTCGGGTTCCAGTGCCCAGAGTGCGTGTCGCAGGGAGTGCGGGAGACGCGTCAGGCTGAACTGCCTTACGGCGGCACCCGCAGCCAGGACCCCCGCCGCACCACCTTTGCCCTCATCGGCATCAACGTCGCCGTCTGGGTGGCGGTCCTGCTGACGGGTGGCGCCTTCGGGAAGGTGTTCAACCTGCTGGCCATCACCCCGGCCGGTTACTGCGGCCCCACAGCGGACAACCGGATCATGCTCATCAACGAGGCGCAGTGCGCCACGACGGGGCTGCCGTGGGTTGACGGCGTCGCCAGCGGTGCGTGGTGGCAGGTGCTCACCAGCGCCTTCACGCACGCCGAGGTCCTGCACATCGCCTTCAACATGTTCGCCCTGTGGATCCTCGGCCCGCAGCTCGAACGGCTGCTCGGCCGCGCCCGGTTCCTCGCCCTCTACCTGGTGTCCGCCCTGGCCGCGTCGGCCTTCGTCATGCTGTTCTCCGCCCCCTACGTTTCGACGATGGGTGCCTCCGGGGCGATCTTCGGGATGCTCGGCGCCTTCCTGCTCGTGGCGCGCAAGCACGGCGGCAACGTGCGCCAGATCCTGATCCTGCTGGGCGCCAACATTGCGATCACCGTTGTGGGCTCGGGCTACATCTCCTGGCAGGGCCACTTCGGTGGACTCATCGGCGGACTCGCCGTCACCGCCGCCCTCATCCACCTCCCCAAAGAGCGCCGCAAGCAGTGGCAGTGGCCGCTGGTGGGGGTGATCGCCGTCGCATCCCTGGCGGCCGTGGCCGTAAAGGTCTTCCAGCTCGCCTGAACATTTCCCGACCAATCTCTCAGTTTGATTGAGCGTTTCAGACGCTACGGCGTGGCAGGCTTGGTTTTTTCTCAGATTTCGTTAGGTTATCCGCCCTTTTCCTGCATAGTCTCTTCCGAGGACGTCTCGACGAAGAGGAGAACCGTGCGCAGTCTGAGGATTCTTGGAGCGACACTGATGGCATCGGCCGTCGGCATGCTGGTGGGTGTGGTGCCGCAGGCGAGCGCCGCTTCGCTGCCCAGCTTCCCCATGGCCCTGCCGGTGCAGTGGGGGGCCAGCGTCCAGGCGGGCGGCACCCACACCTTCGCAAGCGGTACCCGCAGCTCCGTCGACCTCGGTGCTGCCAATGGGGCCAGCATCCCCGTCGTGGCTGTCGCCGACGGGGTCGTGAAGGTGGGCAGCGCCAACGGCTTCTCGCGCTGCTACGTCACCGTGACCCACGTCGACGGCTGGCAGACGATGTACTACCACCTGCGCGGCGTCCCCTCCGGTCTCCGTGACGGCGACCGCGTCGTCGCCGGCGAGAAGCTGGGCATGACGGGGATGCCCGGCTCCGAGACCTGCGGCCGCGGCACCTTCCGACACGTCCACCTCACCCTGCAGCGCAACGGCGTGGAGCAGCCCATCAGCGGGCTGTCGCTGGGCGGCTACACCGTCCGGGACGGTTCCCGCGCGTACTGCGGGTACTGGACCCGGAACAGCGACGGCGCCGTCGTGGCCGACGCCCGGCGCGCCTGCCTGGCCGTGCCGAAGCTCGTCAACAACATCGTGAACCCCTCCACCCTGGGGGACCGCGTCGCCGCCCCGAGCCGGGACTCCAACCGCCCCGTCATCGAGGACCACGACACCATCTCCGCCACGGCGCTCTACACGACCGAGGGCCGGCACACCGTGAACGGCAGGGCCTGGAAGACCGCCTGCGAGCCGTACTCCCAGACCCAGCGCTGCCTCACCGAGATCTGGGCCACCCAGGTGACCCGCAGCGGTGGCCGCTTCGACATGCGGGAGGGGTGGGCGTTCAACAACCTCACCTACGTCGAGTCGAAGCGGGAGCTGTGGGCGGGCAACCCCATCGGTAACAAGAACGACGTCGACGGCGGCTGGACGGCCACCAACGGCCGCAAGTGGAAGACCGACTGCGACTCCGATGCCACTGGTCGCAACGGGTGCCGCAGCTACATGTGGGTGACCACGGCTGTGGCCACCGCCAAGTCCTCCGGCGGCTACCGCTTCACCACCAAGGACGAATGGGTGTTCAACAACATGGTGCGCTTCAGCGCCTGAGGTCACCGCCGGCTTCAGTGCACGGTGGTGCGGGCAAGGAGCAGGCACACGAAGCTCCCGATGCCGGTGAGGGTGCGCACGGCGTTGGACAGCACCCACCGGTGTTCGAAGGCGGCCCTTGACCCGTTTGCGGCCAGGTGGTTGTTCAGCGGGACGTTGATCATCACGGTGACCACGAGCGTGGCCACCCCCAGCGCTGCGGCGCCGTACATCACGGTGGAGCGGACCACCAGCGCCGCCACCACTGCCAGCACGGGGGCCGCGAGAAAGACCAGCAGGAACGCCGGGTTCACGATGGATACGTTGATACGCCTCATCGTCTCCACGAATGCCTCCTCGTGGAGTCCGCGCAGGGCGGGCATGACGGCCACGGCGAACGTGAAGTAGAGGCCCGCCAGGAGGCCGGCCGTGATGCGGGCGGCCAAGACGGCGTAGTCACCCACGTCCGACACCCGCCTCGGAGCCAGAAATGCCTTTTCGTCGAGTGGCGGTGCAGCAATCTGTGGGCGGTGTTGTGTTCATGGTGATGAGTCTCGCGAACCGTGGCGAGATGATCCATGGTTGATCCGCTCGACTTCATGTGTCATCGTCTCAGTCATGGATGCCCTCACCGGACTGCTCGATGGACCGCGGGCGCGTGGCGCTTTCCTACTGAGGGCTTTGTTCTCGCCGCCGTGGGCCATCCGGGTCGAGGACCAGGCGGCACTCAGCCTCGTGGTCCTCCTCCGCGGGACCGCCGTCTTCACCGGTGCGGATGGACCGGTGGGCCTCGGGGCGGGCGACGTGGTCCTGGCGCGCGGACCGATGCCCTACTCCCTGGCCGAATCCGCGGACACTCCGACGGATATCCGCATCCTTCCCGGACAGGTCTGCGTGGACCCTTCCGGGCATCTCCTGGACAAAGCCCTGGGTCTGGGGGTGCGCACGTGGGGGAACGACGTCCACGGCGAGACCGCCATGCTGATTGGTACCTACGAACACGGCACGGAGGTGGGGGCCAGGGTCTTGGCGAACCTGCCCGCGGACGTCGTGATCCGTGGACTCGACTCGCCGCTCGTAGCGCTGCTCGGGACCGAGATTTCGCACGACGCCCCGGGACAGGTGGCCGTGTTGGATCGGCTGCTCGACCTGTTGCTGGTGACCGTCCTGCGGCACGTGTTTGCGACAGCTGGCCAGCATGCGCCGACCTGGTTCGGGGCGCAGGAGGACCCCGTCGTGGGTCACGCCATTGCGCTCATGCACCACCAGCCGGCGCATCCGTGGAGTGTGGCCTCCCTGGCCGATGCCTGCGGGGTGTCACGGGCGACACTGTCGCGACGCTTCACGGGACTCGTGGGCGAGCCGCCCATCACATTCCTCGCCAACTGGCGGCTCGCTGTCGCAGCCGACCTCCTGGCCGGCTCGGACGCGACGGTGGCCAGGGTGGCTACCCGGGTCGGGTACGCCAGCGCATTCGCCTTCAGCGTGGCGTTCAAGCGCGCGTACGGGGTGGCGCCGTCGGCGTACCATCGCACGGCCGTCCTCCGTCAGCCGGTGGCCTGACCACTCGGGGCGTCGACCGGCCTACCCGCGGGTGGTCAGGAGGAACCCCTGGGGTCCTTTCTCGACGGCGCGGGCACCGCGTTCCAGGCTGGCACGTACAAGGAAGCCGGCGCCCTCCAGCAAGTCCCGGACCCGCCGGACGTCGTGCAATTGGATGCTGAGGTCCACGTCGTGGCCGTAGGCGCGGCGGGCGATGCGCTCGCCGGTGCCGGCGTGAAACCCGAGGAGCAGTGCGCCGTCGGGGCGCAGGACACGCCTGAACTCCGAGAAGACGCCGTGGAGCGTGCGCTCCGGGGTGTGAATGATCGAGTACCAGGAGAGCACGCCGTCGAAGGTGCCCGCGGGGAACGGCATCTGCGTCAGGTCGCCCTGCTCGATGCGCAGGGAAGGGTGGTGGTGGCGGGCGCGCTGGACCATTGCCGGGGTCAGGTCCATCCCCGTGAGCTCCAGGGTGGGATCGAGCAGGCGGAGGTGGGTCATCATCCTTCCGGGGCCGCACCCGGCATCGAGCACGGAGGCATGCATGTTCCGCCCCACGCGGTCGAGTAGCAATTGCACCATGGCCAGGTCGATGGGCGCCTCGACGCTGACGTCGGCCACCAGTCTGTCGTAGGCGTCCGCGACCGTGTCGTAGGCCGCGCGGACGTGCTCGGTGGTCGCGTCACGGCCGCCCGGGATGTCCGCCGCGCCGCCGGCGGTCACGCCTGGTCGTTCGTGGCTGATCTCGCTCAGGAGAACAGTGCCTTGATGAGCGGTGCTGCCGACTGGGAGCCGGAGACACCCTCCTCGACGAACGCCGACACGGAGACCTTGTCGTTCCAGGCGATCATCCAGCCGTGCGTCTTGTAGGCGCCGACGGTGCCGTACTCGGCCGTACCGGTCTTGGCGCCCTTCATGAGCCCTGCCAGCGAACGACCGGACCCGTCGGTGACCACGGCCATCATCATCTGCTGCAGCTCCGCGGCTTCCTGCGCCGTGAGGGCCTGCGCCGTGGATTTGGCCTGCTTGCCCTTCACGAGCCACGGGATGGTGGTCTTTCCGCTGCCGACGCTGGCCGCCACCGCCGCCATGCCCATGGGGGACATGGTGATCTGGCCCTGGCCGATCATGCTGGCGGCACGGTCGATGGGGCTGTTGTTGGGCTGCACCGTGCCGAAGTTCGACGTGAAGCCGGCGTCGTAGTCGGTGCCCACCCCGAGGCTGCCGGCGGCGGCGTGCAACTGCTCCGGTGTGACGCTGCCAGCGGCCCCCGCGAACGCCGTGTTGCAGGAGTGTGCCAGTGCCTGGGTCAGGGTGATGGAGCCGATCTTGCTGGACGGGTAGTCCGAGTAGTTCTTGAACGTCTTGGTGGCCACGGTGAGGGTGGCGGGGCACTGCACTGCGGAGGCGGGGGTCAGTCCGCCGCGCAGCATGGCCAGCGACGACACCACCTTGAAGGTCGAGCCCGGCGCGAACTTGCCGAACGTGGCCTGCGGGAAGGTCCCCGCCGAGGGTGAGTTCGCGGCGGCCAGCAGCGCGCCGTTGCTGTTGTTGATCACCACGAGGGTGGCCAGGCCGGGCTGCGTCGAGAGGACGGTCTCCGCCTTGGTCTGCAGATCCCGGTCCAGGCTCAGGTCCAGCGGCACGGGGGCGCTGGCGTCCTGCAGGAACACGTTCTGTTCCTCGAACGTGGAGGCGTCGTCGGAGGTGCGGCCAACGATGTCGATGCTCACCTCGGGAATGCCGCGGAGCTGCTTCTCGTAGCGCGACTGGAGCCCGCTCAGCCCGACGGTGTCGGTGCTGAAGACGTCGGCGTCCTTTTTGGCCAGCATCTCCGGGGTGGGGGAGCCGACGATGCCCAGCAGGCTCGCGGCGAACGTGGCGGTGACCGGCACCATGGCGGAGGTGGGCACCACCTGAGCGCCGGTGACCTGACCCACCTCGGGGGAGATCTCCTCCTGCGTCATGGTGCGGGCGACGATGAACTGGCGGGGGCCACCGGCCGCCACCTTGGCCTGGAACTCGGCGGGGTCGACCTCCGTGAGGGCCGCCAGTTTCGCGGCGGCGGTGGCCCACTCGGCCTCGGGAATCTGCGACTTGTCGAGGCCCACCTGGTAGAGCGTGCGCTCCTCGACGAGCGCGAGGCCCTTGTTGTCGTTGATGGCGGCGCGGCGGGGGAGTTCCCGCTTGTGGCGCAATCGGGAGTCACTTGTCAGCTGCGGGTGAATGAGGGTGGGCGTCCATCCGATCCGCCACTTGTCGTCCACCAGTTCCAGCGGCGCCACGGTGTCGTAGGTCCAGCCGTTCTCGCCGATGGCGTAGGTGAACGTCAGCTTGGCGCGGCCCGTGGGGTCGTTGGGGGAGTAGTCGATGGCGTCGACTGTGACCGTCGGCGTGATGCCGTCCATGCCGGCGAAGATGGTCTCCAGTTCGGCCTGCGCAGCTGTGGCGTTCTCCATGGGCAACTTCGTGACGTCAAAGGCCGTCAGCGCGGCCGCGAGGGCCTTGACCTCCGTGTCGGCTGGCGGCAAGTTGTTGGCCGGGCTTGATTCCACGCCGGGTGTGGGGCTCTCCGAGCCGCCCCCTCCTGCGGTGCAGCCCGTCACCAGGAGCCCCACGGTCAGTGCTGCTGCAATCCAGCCTCGTCGTCGCATCGGCTTTCCTCCTTGTGTGGCCGTCCCCGATGCTACCGGTGGTCCGAGTCGGTCGACGGCAGCGGTTACCCTTGGAGTGAGCGTCTGAGCACCCGTGGGCGCCATTGGGCCACTCACCCGCGACCATCCCCCTGCCTCACCAAGGAGCGTACCCACGTTGACTGAACCCCTCTGGATCTGGGGACTCACCATCCTGGTGATCATCGGCCTGCTCGCGTTCGACTTCTTCTTCCACGTCCGCAAGGCGCATGAGCCCACCATCAAGGAAGCCGCCATCTGGTCGGCCATCTACGTGGCGTTGGCACTGCTGTTCGGGCTGGCCGTGCTGGTCTT
Source organism: Arachnia sp. (assembly GCA_039929445.1). GTDB lineage: Bacteria > Actinomycetota > Actinomycetes > Propionibacteriales > Propionibacteriaceae > Arachnia. The sequence goes on from JBDSRF010000034.1 coordinate 31,843, forward strand.
CGGTGGCCCCCAGATGGGGTCGGAGTACTTCGCCGGCTACATCACCGAGAAGGCGCTCAGCGTCGACAACCTCTTCGTCTTCCTGGTGATCATGGGCAGCTTTGCCGTGCCCCGCATCGACCAGCAGAAGGTCCTGCTGTTCGGCATCGTGTTCGCGCTCATCGCCCGTACCGCGTTCATCTTCGCCGGCAAGGCGCTCATCGAGAACTTCTCGTTCATGTTCTACCTGTTCGGTCTCATCCTCCTCATCACAGCCGGCAAGCTGCTGGCGCCTGAGAAGGAGGGCGACGACGACGCCAACAACTTCATCATCCGCCTCGCCAAGAAGTACCTGCGCACCACCGATCACTACGACGGCGACAAGCTGTTCACGTACGAGAACGGCCGCCGCGTCCTGACGCCCATGCTGCTCGTGATGGTGGCCATCGGCGGCACCGACGTGCTGTTCGCCCTGGACTCCATCCCCGCCATCTACGGGCTGACCACCGACGTCTTCATCGTGTTCACGGCCACGGCCTTCTCTCTCATGGGGCTGCGGCAGCTGTACTTCCTCATTGAGGGGCTGTTGGACCGCCTCATCTACCTCAAGTACGGGCTGGCTCTCGTGCTGGCATTCATCGGTGTGAAGCTCATTCTCGAGGCGCTTCACAAGAACGAGCTTCCGTTCATCAACGGCGGTGAGAACGTGGAGGTGTTCACCTTCACGGCCGCTACGTCGCTGCCCGTGATCATCGGACTGCTGGTGGTCACGGTCCTCATCAGCCTGTACAGCAAGCGCGGACGCGTGACGAGTGTCATTGGCTCCCTCGATCGGTTGGCGCACGCCTACCTCCACACCGAGTACAAGAGCGACGCCGCCGATCGGGCCGAGCAGTGGGCCAAGATCGAGGCCGGCGAAGCGCAACTCCACGGCTATGACCACAGTCTCATCAAGCGTGTTCTCGCTGATACGGGTGCTGACTGGGCGTTGGAGCGGGCCCATAAGCTCCACGACGAATCCAAGAACGCCTAGGTTCACCGCGGCATGCAGATTGGTCCCGCCCTGCGGCGGTTGTGGCGGCATGAGCCGTTCCGGCGACTCCTGATCCTGCGCATCCTCAGCCAGGCGGGCGACGGCACGCTGCAGGTGGGCATGGCCTCCTACATCCTGTTCTCCCCGCAGAGCCAGCCGGATGCCTGGGCCATCGCGGGGGTGCTGGCCATCACCCTGATGCCGTTCACGGTGCTGGGGCCGTTCGTCTCCACCCTCCTGGACCGCTGGTCCAGGCGGCAGGTGACCGTCATCTCCGACATCATCCGCGCCTCTCTGGCGCTGCTCATCGGTTTCCTCATCGCCTCCGGCCTCACGGGCGGGGGTTGGCAGGTGGTGTTCTACGGGGCGCTGCTGGTGGCGATGAGCGTCAACCGGTTCATGCTGGCCGGGTTGTCGGCGGGGTTGCAGTACACCGTCGAGCCCGACGAGTACCTGACCTCGTCGTCGATCATTCCCACGGTGGGCCCTCTGGGCGTGGTGATCGGGGCCGTCCTCGGCTTCGGCGCCCGGGTGGGACTGGGACCCGTGCTGGGAGCCAACCGCGCCGACGCCGTCGTGTTCTGGGTGGCGGCCGTGCTGTTCGTCGGCTCGGTGATGGTGGCCCGTGGCTTCCACCGCGACGCGCTCGGCCCGGAGCCCGGGCAGCCGCGCAGCACGCCGGGGGAGGTGTGGCGGGGTCTGGGCGTGGCTCTGCGTCACCTGCGCACCCGGCCCGCGGCGGAACTCGGGTTGGCGTCGATGTTCTTCACGCGCCTGCTCTTCGGGCTGTTCAGCGTGGCCGTCATCCTGGCGATCCGGAACTACTTCAACACCGACCCCGACGAGGCGCTGGGCGACCTCACGCTCTGGGGGCTGGCCACCGGTGCCGGGTTCATCGTGTGCACCGTCGTGGTGCCCACGCTGGCGCGGCGCCTCGGGCTGCTCCGCACCGCGATCCTCGTGCTCGGTGTGGGGATGGTGGCGCAGGCCCTGCCCGTGGCGTGGCCCAGTATGTGGGTGCTGTTCGTCGCCTCGTTCTTCATCGGCCTGGCGGTGCAGTCGTTCAAGATCTGCGTCGACACTGTCGTCCAGGCCCACATCGACGAGGAGTACAAGGGCCGGGTGTTCGTGTTCTACGACATGGCCTTCAACTCCGCCTTCGTCCTGGCTGCCCTGATCGCGGCCGTGGCGCTACCGGTCACCGGCCTGAGTACCGCCGGGTTCGCGGTCATGGCGCTGGCATACGCCGTACTGGCGCTGGTCTTCACGACCATGGCCCGCCGGATCGGCGCGGCAACGTTCGAGAAGGGCACCGAGGACCTCACCGGTCGGTGACCGGACAGGACGCCGGAAACGAGACCCGTCGATAGGGCTCGGTGTGACGGCCGCGACCTCAGTGGGATTCGGCACGGTAACGAGGCGCTGACAGCAGGAGCGATCCGACAGCGGTCACCACGGCGGCGATGGCGAGGTTGCTCGTCCACAGGAGGCTTTCATCCCCGTCCGAGAAGAGCAGAAGGATGGCGGAGTTGACCAGCCAGTGGAAGCAGGTCGCCAGGGCGATACGCGGAATCAGCGCACGACCGGCCGTCAGCACCGCAAGACTCACCGACAGCCCCACGGCGGAGATCACGAAGACGCCGTACACGAGGACACCCGCGGCGGGGAGCACGTAGAAGTGCCCGAGACCGAACAGCAGGCCGGTGATGACCCCGCTGACAAGAACGGAGAAGCGCCTTTCCAACAGCGGTTGCACCACTCCGCGCCAGCCGATTTCCTCGCCGGCGACGCCGAAGATCTGGAGTGAAAGGAGCCCCACGAGAGGGGCCGGGAGGGTTGCCGGGTCCAGCAGTGGCCACCGGGCGCCTTGCGTGAGGTTGAGGGTGAAGAGCACAGCCACCAGGACAAAGGCCAGAAGTACGGCCAGACCCACCCCGGACAGGATTCCCGTTCTCGTGACGGTGCCGGCCCGGCGAGCACTCGGCCAGCACACCCACACGGCGAGGGCGCCGGCGGTGGTTGCGAACGTGGTGAACCGCAGGACGTCCGGATCGACTCCCATCCGGTCCTGGGCGATGGTGAGCAGCGGTGAGGCGACAGTGGATACGACGATGAACGTGACGAGGATCACGACGATGCGCCTGGTAGTCATGCTGCCCCCTGTCGACGTGAACACGGCGGTGCTCGTGTCACCATGAGGGGTTTCCATCATCCCAGCATGCAGGAAGACGCCCCGCCTGATGGCCGAGCCCACAACCACGACAACCACCGCCGTGGCCGTTTCCCGCCAGCCCGGCGTGGTAGGTCTCCCTAATCTGAAGCCGTGAACCAATCCGAGAACGCCCCGCGGCACTTCGCCCCGGATGACATTGAGTGGGAGATCGTCCACGAGGACGGCACGAAATCGGCGACGCTGATCGGGCGGCGCGACCCCGGTGAGCTGTTCACCTATGCCTTCTTCATCCCGGCGAGCGTGTACGACGCCCCGCACAGCCACATGGCCGACGCGCACCTCCACGTGGCCAGCGGGGAACTCCGTCTCGCTACGGGACCTCACTCAGGCAGGACGCCATGGACGCCTATCCTTCGGGTTCGTTCCTCTGGGTGCCGGCGGGCGCTGTGCACTTCGACGGCGCCAACGAGGACACCGTCATCATCGGCACCGCGGTCGGGCCGTGGGACACCACATACGCACAGGAAGTCCTCCACCGGGAGTGACAATGGGTGCCCCCGGACGCATCCGCCCTTCGACGTCGGCCCACCACACCAGGTTGATGTGCGGTGAGGAGGACTCCCGATACCCGTAGCCAGCCATGGCCAGATCCTGTCAGCCGGCTCAGTCCGCGTCCACTGTGTCGTCGAGGGAGTGCAGGTGGGCCGCGTTGCCGCGGATCGCTGCCCTGTAACGGTCGACCTCCGCCAGATGCACGTGATCGGCGACGACCGCGAGGACGTTTCCCAGCGCTGCACTGGGTCGGCCCGACGCGTGCAGGGACAGCGCCTCGAAAAGGATGAGCGACGCAGACTCCGGGAACTGTTTCCTCGCGTCGGAAAACACTTGCAGCGAGTCCTCACTCCGCCCCACATTGCGGAGTGTGCTGCCGTACTGGAGGAGGCAGCGGCGCAGGGTGTCGCCGCTGAGGCCGTGGAGCATGGCCTTCTCGTAGTACCTGAGCGCAGTCTCCTCCTGCCCGGCCGTGTCATGGGCGCCAGCCAGTTCGTAGAGCACGTGGGGATCATCCGGGTGCTGCTCGTGAATGGGCAGGAGAGCCCTGATGGTGGGTTCCATGTTGTCCCGGTCGCGCGCGGCGAAGATCGCGGCAAGCTCGGCTTCCAGGTCAGCGTCCATGACAGACGATTCTGTCGTGATGGGAGGTCAGGGACGCTGTTTCGGCGCGGTCCTCGCGGGTGATCCCCCACGGTTGCAGGATGGGTGCATGACACCGGGCTCACGACACATCAGCACACGGATCGACCGACTCGCCGCGGAGGTGTACTCGTTCGCCTCGGATCCGGCGAACCTCCCCGCCTGGGCGTCGGGACTGGGATCCTCCGTTGAGCTCGTCAACGGCCGGTGGACAGCGGAGTCCCCCATGGGGACGGTCACCATTGATTTCGCCGCACAGAACGATCTCGGCGTCCTGGACCATGATCTGACGCTTCCGAGCGGCGAATCGGTGTACAACCCCATGCGCGTCTTCGCGGACGGGGCGGGTTGTGAGGTGGTCTTCACGCTCCGTCGCCGACCAGAGATGACCGACGAGGAGTTCGAGGGCGACGCGACGGCCGTGGCCGCCGACCTGGAGAAACTGCGACAGGTCCTCGAGAACCGTTGAACCGGTGCGGCTGTGGGAGGGATCAGGCCTGCTCGGCGGGTTGACGTGCGAAGACGTCGGTCTGTTTCACGGGCTCGAAGCCGACGCTGAGGTAGAGCCCCCGTGATGCGGGGTTGTCCACCTCGAAGCAGATCTTGATCCGCTCTGCCCCGGCGGCGGCGAGCCGGTCGATCCCGGTGGTCAGCACGTGGCGGGCAAGCCCACGGCCCTGGTGAGCGTTCTCGGTGCGCATGGGTTCCACGAGGCCGGTGGCGGTCGCGGGGTCGTACCAGAACAGGCCGTAGGCCGCGACGTTGTCATGGAGGTCGTGGATCACCAGGTCAAGGTCGGGTCGGTACAGCGACGTCTGACGAAGACGGTCCTCCGGGTCGGGATGGTTGCGGGCAGGGTTGGTCTGATGGTGGGGACGCTGCATCGTGTCCAGACGTGTCGACAACCGGTAGCCCTCCCGGAGCGGGCTGATCCCGGGCCGGGCCTCGGCCGCCAGCCACGTCTCGACCAGTGCCTCCTCCACGACCGAGAAGCCATGGCAGCCCAACACGTCGCGGAGGACGTCGTCGGTGCGGTCCACCTCCAGTTGGAGGCTGCCGAACCCCAGCTCGTCGGCGTGGGCGAGCCCCCGCTCGATGACGCGGGCCACCAGGTCCTGGGAAGCGTCAGGCATGACGATGGGGTCCAGAGCCGTGTGGTCGCGCCAGGCCGTGAGGATCACCGCCGCCTCCGGGCGGCCGAGGTCGTCGAACCAGAAGAGTTGCCCCACGGTGTCGGTTGGGCGTGGGTTGCGCCACCACCACTGCAGGTCGGCCGCCTCGTAGAGCCCCCTTCGTGGGATGTGCCGCGCGGACCCGTTGCAGAAGCAGCGTCACGGCCTCCAGGTAGTCGAGTCCCATCCGGACCTCTTCCTGCGGTGTTCCCATGGTGAGAACATACGGCCGTGACAGGTCATCGCGGCCGACCACCAACGATGGAGGCGGGTGTCTGTGGGTCGGTGCCGACCGCCCGTCGGAGTGAGCCCCCGGGGGGTAGCCTCTGGTGCCATGCCACACACCAACGACTCCGACGTCATCCGCCGCCTGCTGAGCACTCCCGGGCGCTGGGCCGTGGTGGGGCTGTCCCGGAATCCCGAGCGGACCGCGTACAGCATCGCGGGCTATCTCCAGAAGCTCGGCATGGAAATTGTTGCGGTGCACCCCAAGGCCGAGTCCGTGCACGGCGCCCCGGGGTTCTCCGCGCTCGCGGATGTGCCGGGCACCATCGATGTCGTCGACGTGTTCGTCCGGTCGGAGCTTGCCGGTGACGTGGTGGACCAGGCGATCGCCGTCGGCGTGAAGGCGGTGTGGCTGCAGCTCGGGGTGATCGACGAGGACGCAGCCGAGCGCGCCCGGGAGGCAGGGCTGGACGTGGTCATGGATACCTGCCCGGCCATCGAGGCACCTCGGTTGGGAATCGTCTGAAAGTGCGCCAGGGTCCCGGACGTGCCCAGGTGAAACATCAGGTCTTCCCAGCCATGTGGCCCAGGTGGGTGTCGACAATCGCTGCCAGCGGCCACACGTCCTCGGAGTTGTTGGCGATGAGGACGTACTGGAATCCCGAGGTGGGATGGGCTCCGGTGCGGCATGAAACGCCGGCGTCCTCACCCTCCAATTGCACGGTGATGCGGTCAGGGTTGATCCAGAATCCCAGACCGCTCGACTGTCCGGGCTGCGACGGGGGGAAGGCCTCGTTCGGCACCGTCATCCGCTCCAGGAGGGGCGGGGAGACGACGCGACCGCCCATGAGGGCGTCCCAGAAGCGCAGCATGTCCGCGGCGGTGGTGTAGGCGCCGCCGTCGCCGGTGCCGATGACGGGAAGGTGGAGGATGTTGGTGCGGCCGTCGCTCAGGTATCCGAGGGCCGTGGCCGCGGGAAGCCGATCACTGCGGAGGAAATCGGTCTCGTGCATGTCGGCGGGGGCGAAGACCCGCCGTCGGACCTCGTCGTGGTAGCTGCCTCCAGATGCGCGTTCGATGGCCAGCGCCAACATGATGTAGCCGGCGTTGTTGTAGGTGGCGTGATGGCCGGGCGGGTAGCTCTGGCGATGCCGGTTCAACAACGAGAGGTAGTCCTGCGGCCCCTGGAGTGTGTGGACGGGAACGTCCAGGATGTAGTCGTCGCTGCTGTCGATCAGGTCCTCGTCCAGGTAGTCGCCCACACCGGAGGTGTGGCCCAGGAGGTGTTCGATGGTGACGGCGGGGTCGACGTGGGGAAGTTCCTCGCCGACCAGTTGGCGCAGCGTCGTGTCGAAGCCGAGCAGGCCCTCCTCGATGAGGGCCACGACCGTCAGCGCGGTGAACCCCTTGGTGACGCTGGCGGTGGCGAACCGTGTTTGGATCGTGATGGGCCGATTCTCCGCTCGATCAGCCATGCCGGAGGCGAGTTTGAGGACGATGTGGTTGCCCTGCCGCAGCAGGACGACCCCGGAAAAGTTCGACTCGTGGGCTGCGGCGGACAACGCGGCAGCCAACTGATCCACCGATTCGGTACCCATCGGGACATGTTCCCACTGCCGTGGTGGGTTGGGAACAGTGAGTCTCCTGTCCAACGGACGGAACTGGCCAGTACGCTCGCGAAACGGACCGGGCGCTGCCTGTTCCCGTGCGATCCTGAGGAGTGCCTGTGCCCACCACCCTGCCCGTCATCGCCATCGGAGCCATGGGCGGCACGATTGCCATGACGCCCGCTGCGCCCAATGCCCCCGTGCGGCCCGGCCTCGACGCACACGATCTCGTGGCCGCTGCCCCGGGGCTCGCCGATGTGGCCGAGCTGCGGGTGGAGAACATCTGCAACATTCCCTCGCCGTCGATCACTGTGGCCGAGGTGCTCAAGGCCCTCGAGTTCGCGCGCCGCTCCGTCGCGGCCGGGGCCGACGGCGTGCTCCTGACCCACGGGACCGACAACCTGGAGGAGACGGCCTACCTTCTGGACCTCCTGTGGGATGAGGACGCCCCGATCGTGGTGACCGGCGCGATGCGCTCCGCCCTGATGCCCGGCGCCGACGGGCCTGCGAACCTCGTGGCCGCAGCCATCACGGCCGGTTCGCCCCAGGCCCGCGGACTGGGCGTCCTGACCTGCCTGAACGACACCGTCCACCTGGCATCGCGGGTCACGAAGGCATCGTCGATGGCCATGGAGGCGTTCGAATCGCCCGGGCTGGGTCCGGTTGGCCGTGTGGTCGAGGGGACGTTCCGACGCCACTGGGGCCCTGCGGCGCCGCGTCCCGCCGCGCTGCCCGTGCCCAGTCCCGGCCCCCCGAACGTCGCGCTGCTGGAAACAGCGTTCGGTGAGGACGGCCGGATCATCGCCGCCGTGCAGCAGGCGGGGTACGCCGGCGTGGTCATCGCCGGATCCGGGGTGGGTCACATGTCCGTCTCGGCCGCCAACGCGGTCTCGGCGGCCATCGCGGCGGGGATGACGGTGGTGGTGGCCTCCCGCACCGCCAGCGGCGGCACCGCCAGGGCCATCTACGGCTACGCCGGTTCGGAGGCCGACCTCATCGAACGGGGCGCCATCATGGCGGGGAGCCTGTCCCCGCGAAAGGCACGCCTTCTGCTGCACGTCCTTCTGCCAGCCGGACGCGACGCCACCATTGCCGAGTTCGCCCTACGTGGGCGGCTCTAGGTCATCCGGGTGTGAGGCGCCCCCTGATTCCGGCACCACCACGATGGGCCCACGATGGGCCGAGAGTCGATTGAGCAGTTCGTCCTGACGGGTGGGGGAGTAGCGGTCATGGCTGTCCTGCACGGTGCTGCGCTTGGCGAACAGGGCGTCAGCCTCGTCGAGCAGGAGGACGTCGCCCTTGCGCGAGGCCTCGCTCAGGATCTGGTCGAGTACGGCGGGGCTCTGGTCCATGTACTTCTGCGTCAGGGCGCCGATGTCGATGCGGCGGACCTGGGCCGAGCGCTCCACGGCCAGCTTCTCGGCGAGCAGGTGGGCGGGCGGCGTGACGCGGTCCCAGCGGGCAACGCTGAGGGTGATGGCCTCGACCACGGCCCCCGTTACTGGATCTACGGAGACGTCGTACCCGCACACCCAGCAGCCGCTGAGCAGGTAGGAGATCGTCAGGCGTGTGGACGTATCAATCAACGACAGGGAGACGTCCTTGCGCAGGAGAGGTCCCTTCGCCCAGAGGTCCAGGGCGAGGTCGTCGCACAGGTCGCGTTGGAAGGTCGCAGTGCCAGTCTGTGCGATACCCGGCATGGTCACCGGTGGACCGGCACTCCCGCGGAACGTCACCACCGCGACGGTGTCCCTGAGGGCACCCACCAACGCCAGGCCGCTGACGACCCTGGCGTCCCAGCTCACTTCAGTCACGAAGCTCGTCATCTGAACCCATCCCCCGGAGGTGTGATCACCTCAGGGTAGGCCTCGCGCACGGCATCCGGAAGGGGTGCAGGAGGTTCGTCCGCCAAGAACTTCGGAGGAACACCACCGTGCCGAGCACACCGCCGATGGCCAGGGCGATGCACAGCATGCCGGCTCAGCGACCCAGGAGCCCGCACTCGTGCGCCACCAGGACCAGCCCGACGCGGTCGCGGGCCTCCAGCTTGGACAGCAGTCGTCCGATGTGGGTCTTGACCGTGCCCTCGGCCATGAAGAGCCGCTGACCGATCTCGGTATTGTTGGCGCCGCCAGCCACCTGCACGAGCACCTCCCGCTCCCGGTCGGTGAGCGCGCCCAGACGGTCCTGACACGGAGTCTTCCCGTCCGGCAGGGACGCGGCGACGTGGTCGAGGAGGCGGCGGGTGGCGCTGGGGGCGACGACGGCGGCCCCCCCGGCGACGGCGCGGATCGCGCCCAGCAGGTCCTCGGGCAACGCATCCTTCAGCATGAAGCCGGAGGCCCCGTTGCGCAGCGCCGCGAAGACGTACTCGTCGAGGTCGAAGGTGGTGAGCACCAACACCTTGGTGTCGGTGTCGAGTTCGCTGATGAGACGCGTGGCCTCGGTGCCGTCCATCACGGGCATCCGCACATCCATGAGCACCACATCCACCTGGCGGGTCCTGACCATGGCGACGGCGTCTGCGCCGTTGGCGACCTCCCCGATGACCTCCATGTCGTCGGCGGCGTCGATGAGCATGCGCAACCCGCTGCGCACCAGGGCCTGGTCGTCGGCGAGGACAACGCTGATCATGCCTGCTCCTTCTGCCGCAGCCAGCTGCGGCCCAACTGGGTGGGCATGGGGAGCTGCGCCGACACCTGCCAGCCGCCACCCAGCCGTGGACCGGCCGTGAAAGTGCCGCCCATGGTGGCCACCCTCTCACGCATGCCCCGTACACCGGTGCCGGAGGGGTCGATGGTGGTGGTGCCGGCCACACCGTCGTCGACGGCGCGGATGGCGATGAAGTCCGGATCGAACCTCAGCGTCACCTCGGCCCGGGCCGTGGGGCCGGCGTGCTTCAGAAAGTTGGTGACGCTCTCCTGGACCACCCGGAACGCGGCCAGGCCGAGGGAGTCGGGGACCAGCGGGTAGTCGTCCTGCACGTCGAGGGTGATGCGGTCGCCCGCGGCTGCCACCATGTCGGGGATCTGCCGCAGCGACGGCGTCGGCTCGAACGCGGCATGCTCCTCCCCGCGCAGCAACGCAACGATGCGGCGCATCTCCCCGATCGACGTCCGTCCGGTGTGGGCGATGACGTCCAGCGCCTCCGCGGAGCGTTCGGGGTGCTTGACGGCCATGGCCTTGGCGCCTTCGGCCTGGACCACGATCACGGAGAGGGAGTGCGCCACCACGTCGTGCAGTTCGCGGGCGACGTCGGTGCGTGCCCTGTCGTCGGCCAGCCTGGACGCCTGCTCCAGTTGCGTGCTGCTGGCGGTGTAGCGCTCTTCAGCGAGGGCGCGGTCCAGCAGGTCGGAGCGGTGGAGTTCCTGCAGCCGGCGCCCCACGAGGTAGGCCACGGCCACCAGGGCCAGACACAACGTCATGAGCAGCGCCCCCGCGGCGAACCGCTGCTGCAGGGGGATGTTGCCGAGCCACGACAGGGGGCCGGCCACTGAGCCGACGGCGCCGATCCCCAGGACTGCCCACCCGAGTGGCCCCTCGCACCAGCGGGCCACGGAATAGACGATGATCAGCACCGTCGCAATGGCGGGGCTGGGGCCGTCCATCTGCAGCACCATGCCGATCCCGGCCGCGGTGCAGAGCAGCACCGCCAACCACGGCACCACTCGGCGGAATGTCAGTGACACGACCATCAGCCCGGGCCACAGGATGTGGGGCAACAGATCTGCCGGCTGCAACCACAGCATCGGCGCCACGAGCATCGCGAACGCCCCGAGGGCCACGAGCGCGTCGACGCCCAACCGACGGCGATCCCTCGACAAGCCGGTGAGCACCATGCACGCCAGCCTAGGGGGCGGTGGCGCAGCCGCGGGTCAGACCGGAGGCCCTCCTGGTGGTTCCGGGGGCCGACCAGGGTCTGATCAGGGGATCAACGGGTGACCAAGCGCAGCACCCATGGGTACTGTTCGAGGCATGATGCGCAAGGTTTTCTGGTTGCTCACGGTGGTCGCGTCGACTTCCATCGTCTTCAGTTTCATGGAAGGCCGGCGCGCAAAGCAGCGTCGCGAGCTCTGGGCCGAGGCCACGGACCCCCTCTGATGCTGAAGGTGCTGGTGGTGTCGGACACGCACGCCCCGAGCCGGTGGAGGGGGGTGCCTGACGCGTTGCGGGAGCCGCTTCAGCGGTCTGACGTGATCCTTCACGCCGGCGACGTCTGCACTCCCGGGGTCCTCGACGACCTGTCCGCCTTTGCCCCCGTCCACGCCGTGCTGGGGAACAACGACGGGGATGACGTGGCCGCATGGGGTGCGCCGCTGGTGGCGGAACTGGAACTGGAGGGCGTGCGCGTGGCCATGATCCACATCGCCGGCCCCAAGCAGGGACGCGGCCGCCGGATGGGCCATCAGTTCCCCAACGCCGACGTAGTCGTGTTCGGGCACTCGCACATGCCCGTCGACATGCTGGAGGACGGCACACACCTCTTCAACCCCGGGTCGCCCACGGACCCGCGCCGCGAACCGATGGGGAGCTACGGCTGGCTGGAACTGGACGACGGGCGGATGGTCTCACACGGGATCCACCTGATCCCGCGGCCGGTGCCCCTCTCTGACAGGAAACGCGGACACGGCTGAGACGTGGACGGGACAACGAAACGGCCGCCGGCGCGAACCCCGACGGCCGTTTCCTTTGGCGTGGGTTCAGTAGCCGAGCATGTCCTTGCGGATCGGGAGCCAGGCGATGGCGTCGCGGACCGCGTCGGTCTCCGACAGCTGAGCCTCCCAGCCGAGGATGTCCTTGGCCTTCTTGCTGACCGTGTAGACGCCTGCGACGTCGCCGGGGCGGGAGTCGCCGAACTCCACCTGCAGCGGGTCGCCGCTGATCTCCTCGAATGCGGCGGCCAGTTCCTTGACGGTGACGCCGTTGCCGGTGCCGATGTTGAACTTGTCGTAGTTGACCTCCGCCGTCGCCTTGTCGAAGTTCTCCAGCGCAGCGACGTGGGCGCGGGCCAGGTCCCAGACGTGGATGAAGTCGCGGATGCCGGAGCCGTCGCGGGTGGGCCAGGTGACACCCGTGACGGTGAAGGTCTCCTTGTTGACCCACGCCTCCAGGAGCTTGGCCAGCACGTGGCTGGGCTTCTCCAACTGCTGGCCGGAGCGCATCTTCGGGTCGGTGCCGATGGGGTTGAAGTACCGCAGACTCAGCATGCGCACATCACTGGCCTGCGCGAAGTCCTCCATCACCAACTCCACCATGTACTTGGTGCGGGCGTAGGGAGAGCCGGGCTCCAGCGGGGAGGCTTCGGTCACCACGAAGTTCTCGTCGGGGGCGTAGATGGACGCCGATGAGCTGAACAGGAACCGGTGGACGCCGTTACGCTGCATGGCCTGCAGCAGGGTCAGCGTCTTGGCGACGTTGTTCTCGTAGTAGGACAGCGGCTCGTCCACCGATTCGGGGACGATGATCTTGGCGGCGCAGTGCACCACGGCGTCGACGGCGTGCTCGGTGAACAGACGATCCAGCAGGTCGTTGTCCGCGATGTCGCCCTCGTAGAGCGGTCGGTCGCCGACGAACTCGCGGCGGCCCGTGGAGAAGTCGTCGAGGATGACGACGTTGTGGCCCGCGTCCTCGCACGCCGAAGCCACGGTGCTGCCGATGTATCCGGCTCCGCCAGTGATGAGTACCTTCATGCTGTCCTCTCGAAAGACTGAGCCTTCATCCTAGGACTGACGCCCTGTGTGCATTGGGCGGACCCCTGAAGAGGACGATCCGGCTGCGCGATCTGTCAGGATGGAGGGGAGTCACCGACGACCACTGAGGAGTGCTGGACATGGCCGACTGGAAACAGCTCGAACCCGCGATCACCGACGTCCTCGGGAAGCTGCCCGACAACGCCTACCTCGCCATTCGCAACGACGCCTGCCTCATGCAGTTCGCGTCCCTCGACGGCGGTGCCGGGAGAGTGCTGCGGGCCGAGGTCTGCCGCGACTCCACCGATGATGAGCCACGGCTGCGGGATCGCGGCTGGGAACTCGTCGACACGTGGTCCGGTCTGTGGCGCCGCGACATCCCCGCCAACTCGGACGAGGAAGCCAAGCAGGCTCTGGTGCGGGAGTCGATCAGTGCCCTCCGGCTGTCGTTCGGCATCCAGCAGCCCGAGGGATTCACGTACCTGTCATGGCAGGAGTCGCCACCGAAGGCAGGGTGGCAGTTCTGGAAGTCGGGCGAGGACAAGGACCTCAAGTGGGCTGACCTCGGCCTGCCGAAGGGCAAGGACAAGGCCGACTGAGTACGGCCTGGTATCCAGCGGCCTTTCGATAGGCCCGGCTCCTTCGTCGCGGGCTACCCAAGGAACGGGTGAGGGCTTCCCAGCTGTTTCGTCGCGGGGCTACGCAGAGAAGAATTCGGGAGCCGACGCGGGGTCAGTGGGTGATTTCGTAGCTCAGGAGCTTGGCGCGGTCGACCTTGGAGGTGGAGCCCTGCAGCGCCAGGAGCTCCGCGTAGATGCCGCCTGAGAGCGCCAGCTCTCCCGGCGTCCCGATCTCGTCGACGCGGCCGTCACGCAGCGTGACGATCCGGTCCACCGAGGAAATGGTGGACAGGCGGTGCGCGATGATCAGCGTCGTCCGGCCCTGCATTAGCTCCTCCAGCCCCGCCTGTACGAGCCGTTCCGATTTGGTGTCCAGGGCCGAGGTTGCCTCGTCGAGCACCAGGATGGGGGCATCCTTCAGCAGCGCACGCGCCACCGAGATGCGCTGTTTCTGGCCGCCGGAGAGCTTGACGCCACGCTCGCCGATCTCGGTGTCGAAGCCGTCCGGCAGCTTCTTGATGAACGGCAATGCGTTGGCGCGACGCACGGCACGCGTGAGTTCCTCGTCCGTTGCGTCGGGCCGGCCGTAGGCCAGGTTCTCCCTGATGGTGCCCGAGAACAGTGACGCGTCCTGGAACACCACGCCGATCTCGCGGCGCAGCGCCTCGGTGGGGACCTCCGTGACGGACTGGCCGTGCACGTCGATGGTGCCGCAGGTGGGCGCGTACAGCTTCATGAGCAGGTTCACGAGCGTGGTCTTGCCGCCGCCCGACTCGCCCACGAAGGCGACCTTCTCGCCCCGGTGGATGGCGAGGTGAATGTTGCGGAGGACCAGCGAGTCGTCGTCGTAGCCGAAGCTGACGTCGTCGAAGTTGATGACCGGGTCGTGCTCGACCCACTGCACCGTCGCCGCCGAGTTGGCCTCGAGCGGGTTGTTGGGCTCGTCCAGCTCACCCATCACCTGGAAGTACTCGTGGCTGCCCGTGATGGCGCGCTGCCAGCTGTCCACCAAATAGCTCATGGATTCCACCGGCTGCTTGGCCAGGTTGACCAGCTGGATCAGGAGCACCATGGTGCCGATGTCGTACTTGCCCTGGGCCGTCTGGACGAAGATCAGGGCGTACAGGCCGAAGAAGACGACGTCGAGGGCGCCCCGTCGCCCCACATCCATCCTGTGCCAGAACTTCGACTGCTCCCGCGTCAGGGTGACGGTGTCCTCGTACTTGGCCGTGAAGGACTCCAGTTCGGAGCGTTCGGTGACGAACGACTTCACCACACGCATCTGGCCGATGACCTCGGCGAAGCGCCCACCGGCGACGTCGTACAGGTGGTTCTTCTTGCGCTCCCAAACCTGCCACCTGCGCGACGTGAGGGCGGTCAGGCCCACGAAGGTGGGGTAGATGATGATGAGCATCAGTGCCAGCCAGGGCGAGTGGATGCCGGAGATCACCAGCACCGCCACGACGGTGATGAGTGTGGTGAAGAACCCGTTGGCGAACATCTTCAGGAAGTCGGTAATGGACGTCAGTGAACGGTTCAGCCGGGAGATGAGGGTGCCGGTCAACTCGGAGTCGTAGTAGCGCTGCGGCAGTCGGAGCAGTTTGTGGAAGTAGTTTGCTGACAGGATCACGCGCAGGCGGGTGCTCATCAGGTCGCCCATGTAGCCACCGATGTTGGACACCACTGAGTTGGTCAGCATGATGCCCAGCAACGCCAGAGCCAGCCACAGCAGGGACGAGACCTGGCCCTCACCCTTCGTGGTGATCGACACCACCTTGTTGGTGGCTGCGGCGATCACGAACGGCGCCATCAGCGCGGTGACCGACGTCACGATGGCGGCCACGACGATGCCGATGTAGAGGGGCCACAGCTCACGGGCCGTGGCAATGATCCTGGCGATGCTCTTCATGTACTGCTTTCACAAGGGGTGGGCGACCATCCATTGTCCACCCTTTCCACAACTGCTCCTGACTAGCGCTCCGTGGGCGTGAGGGGCGCCCCGCCCGCTGGTGCGAACTCGACGCCCACCCGCCGCAGCTCGAGGTCGGCGAGGCGGGTGATGATTACGGGGTCCTTCGCGCGCCACGCGGCGGCCGGATCGGCCGTGATGCGCGCGACGCCGCGCAGGTGCGCCGTGGAGACGGCGCGGAGCGCGAACACGTCGAGGCTGGGGTTCCTCAGCAGCAGCCCACGGGCGGCGGCGGTTTCCTGCGCGCGGCGGATCCGCCACGGGATGTACCACCCGGCGGCGATCACCGTCGGCACGAGGAACAGCAGCGGCACAGCCCACCCGGAGGTGACTCCCAGCGAGTCCACCTGCATGGCGATCTGCGTGGCGAGGTCGCGCAGGGACGCCGCGATCCGGGGGAACGGTGCCGACAACTGCTCTCCGACGAGCGGCACGTCGCCCAACGCCCTGGCCGTCTCGTCGATGCGGTCGGCCGCCGTGCCCGTGGCGGCCCCCAACCGTTGCACCGACTGGGCCAACGAGTCCAGCGCGTCCCCGACGGCGCGTGCCGCGAGGAACCAGAGGACGACCCAGACGACGAGGAGAACGTCGCCCACGACGTCGGCGACCCGACGGATCGTGCGGATGCGGGTGGTGCGCATGGGTGTCTCCTGCCGAGTGAAGTGCTGGCCCCAGTATGGGCACTCAAGGTTCCTCAGGCCAGAGAAGGCTCAAAGGGGCAGCTGGGATCGGAGGAGAAGGCGTCACCGGTCATGGCGTGGGTCCGGGCCCGGGAGCCGCCGCAGATTGCGTTGTACTGGCATGTCCCACACTTGCCGGTGAACTCGGCGGTGCGGCGCAGCCGCTGCATCGTCGGCGACGTCCGATAGATCTCACTGAACGGTGACTCGTGCACTGATCCGCACGGGAGTGGCAGGAAGCCGCTGGGGAACACCTCGCCGATGTGGTCGATGAACGCGAACCCGCGCCCGGCGTCGACCCCGATGGGTGGCCTGGGGACGCGACGGTCCGTGCACTCCCCGAGCCGGGCCAGGGTGTCGGCGGTGAGTTGCGCGTGGAGTTCCCCGGTGGTGGGCATGGGGGTGCCCTCCACGCGAGCCGCCTCACGCTGCAGGGCCAGCCGACGGTAGGCGGGTGCCTCGGTGACCTTGACGGCGACGCGGTCGGAGACGTCGTGCAGCCAGTTGAGGACGTCCTCCATGGCGTCGGGGGCCAGCGGCTGCATGTCGGTTCCGCGACCCATCGGCACCAGGAACAGCAGGTACCACATGTGCGCGCCCATGCCCATGGCCGTCTCCAGCAGCGCTGGCATCTCGTGGACGTTGCCGGCGGTGATGGTGGTGTTCACGTGGAACCGGAATCCGTGCTTGCGAACCAGCGTGGCTGCCTCCAGCGTGGCGTCGAAGGTGCCGGGGAACCCGCGGAAGGCATCGTGGGTGGCGGCGGTGGCTCCGTCGAGGGAGAGGGAGAACGCCTTCACGCCCGCCTCACGCACCTCTGAGAGTTTGGCGTCGGTCAACAGGGGCGTCACCGACGGCGACAGCGACATTGCCAGGCCGCGGGAGGTGCCGTGGGCGATGAGCTCAGCAAGGTCGGGCCGCTCGAACGCGTCGCCCCCCGACAGGATCACCATGGGGCGGGGCATGCCGGAGGCGGCAATGTCGTCGAGGAGATCCTTGCCCTGTGCGGTGGTCAGCTGACGCGGGTGCGGTAGGGGCTGGGCGTCGGCGCGGCAGTGCCTGCAGGCCAACTGGCAGGCCCGCGTCACCTCCCACACCACCACGTGGGGCCGGTCGTTGACGTCGTGGTGCAGCTGACGGACGACGGGGTGGCTGCGAGCTGTGGTGCTCATGTGCGTTCCTTTGGGAGGGGGCTGCCTGCCAAGCTATCGACCGGCCTCCACGCTCCTCACTGCGGGGTGCCCCAGCGGGTACCCGGCGACGCGTCGGCCCCCGGACGGGCGTGGGGTTCAGCGGATGCCCGTGCGGGCGAACCCCTGGACGAAGTAGCGCTGGAAGATGAGGAACAGCACCACCATGGGCGTGACGTTGATCAGGGCGAAGGCCATGGTGGCGCCGTAGTCGGAACCGAACTGGCCCTGCAGGTACAGCAGGCCGATGGGGAGGGTGAACAACTCATTCTGTTTGAGGGCGATCAGCGGCCACGCGAAATCGTTCCAGGACGACAGGAGGCTCATGAAGAAGAGGACGGCGATCAGCGGTTTGGACAGGGGCAGCACGATGCGGATGAACACCCCGATGTGGCCCGCCCCGTCCATGCGGGCTGCCTCGATCAGCTCCCGCGGGATGGCGAGCATGAACTGCCGTGCAAGGAAGATGCCGAACGCTGACGCTGCCGTCGGCAGGATCACGGCCCAGTAGGTGCCGTACAGGCCCATCGACGTGACCAGGCGGAACAGGGACACCATGATGACCTGCACCGGGATCATGAGGGTGGACAGCGCCAACAGGAACAGCGGTGTGGAGCCGCGGAACCGCAGATGCGCGAAGGCGTAGCCGGCGAGCAGGTTGAACAGGACGACGATGACGGCCGTCACCAGCGAGATCGCCACTGAGTTGCTGAACCAGGTGGCGACGGGGAACGAGTCCAGCACACGCTGGAAGTTCGCCATCGTCAGTGTCCGCGGCCACAGCCGCAATTGCCCACCCAACAGCTCAGCGCGCGTGGACAGGGCCACCACCACCATCCAGTACAACGGGAAGATCAGCACGGCCGAGATGAGCACGGCCAGAAGCACGCGCGCGACGCGACCCTGCCGGGCCCTCTTCGCCTGCAGGGATCGGCGGTGACGCAGTGGCGCCTGCATGCCGGGCGGTGCCGCAGGGTCGACGGCGACGTGCCTGGGTATGGACATGTCGGCGGTCATCCCGACAGGTCCCGTGACTTGTTGGTCCGCCACTGGATGGCAGTGAAGCCCAGCATGATGAGCAGTAGCACCATGCCGATGGCGGCGGAGTAGCCCTGGTCGCGGGTGACGAATCCTGTG
>JBDSRF010000035.1:0-2578 GCA_039929445.1 Arachnia sp.
ATCAGTCTGGGCAAGGGTGTTGGGGGGGCGGAGGTCACGGCGAGGTTGCGCGCCGTGACAAATCCACCCCAGGTACTTGTGCTCACCACGTATGAAACCGAGGCGGACGTTCTACGTGCCCTTGACGCCGGTGCCAAGGGCTACCTCCTGAAGGATGCCCCTCCCGAGGAACTGTTCGCCGCGATCCGCGCCACGGCTCGCGGAGAGACGTCCCTGTCGCCATCGGTGGCAGCGATACTGGTCCGACGAGCGTCAAAATCGACTGCATCTGCCATCACGCAGCGGGAGGTCGAGGTTCTGGAGTTCCTGTCGCAGGGACTGGCCAACAAGGAGATGGCACGCATGCTGCTGGTCTCGGAGGCAACCGTCAAGTCACATCTTGCCCACATCTACGGGAAACTGGGCGTCGACACCCGCGCCGGGGCTGTCGCCGCAGCGATCGAGCGTCGCATCATCCGGCACTGACGAGTCGGAGCCCAGTTCGTCCACCTGATTCAACGCCCATCTGCGACCGTCCAGCCAGATCACTGATCCCGCGAATCTCCGGCGGTCAGCATGACAACGAACTGCTGCGCGAGGTGAGCCAGGGGAGTGTCCACACTCCACGCCGCCCGGAGCTCCCGCTCCAGAGGCTGACCCGACAACGGAACGCGGTGCAGGCGCCCGTCGGTGATGGCTCCCCGCGCCGCCAGGCCACTGATCACGGCCGGACCCGCGCCGGCCGCCGCGGCGGACAGGACCGCCGCGTTGCTGGGCAGCTCCATGGCAGCGGGCTCTCTCTCACGGTCGTGCAGCGCCCGGTCAAGTGTTTCCCGCGTGCCCGAGCCCGGCTCACGCACCACGAGCGGCGTTCCCGCGAGGTCCGCGGCGGACACTGAGCGCCGACGACGCCACGGGTGGGTCGGGGACACCACCACCACCAGGCGGTCGTGGCCAATGATGACGGATTCCAGCCCCGCCGGCACTGTGGGGGACTCGAGCAGGCCCAGTTGCACGGCCCCCGACTGCACCATCTCGACGACTCGTGCCGAGTTGTGCACCTCGAGCCGCGTGAGCACGTCCGCGTGCAGGCTCCGGAACAGCGCCAGCCAGCGCGGCGCAAGGTACTCGGCGACGGTCTGGGACGCTGCAATGTCCAGTTGGGTGTTGGAGCGGGCGTGCAGTGCGGCGACGCCCGCCTGCCACTGGGAGGCTTGGTCCAACAGTTGGTGTGACCACTCGGCCACCAGTTCACCGGCCTTGGTCAGGTGGGACCCGGTGTGGGTGCGCACCATGAGCTGCTGGTCGAGCTGCCCCTCCAACCGGGCCAGCCGACGGGAGGCCTCCGGCTGCGACAGACCCAGTTCACGTGCGGCCGCGGACAACGAGCCGAGCTGATCGGAGCGCAGGAGGAGCTCCAGGTCCAGGAGCACAGGCCAGGTCATGCGTACAGCCTATGACCGTCATGCGGCCAACGCATGACGTGTCCCACGTCTGAAAGCGATAGTTGTCCCATGTCAGAAACCACGGAGACCGACCCGAGGGATGCCGTCGGCGGCCAGGACACCCCGAAGCCCGCCTCCCTGTTCCCGGGACTGCTGCTCTGCCTGGGCGGCGGCGCGGTTGCCATGCTGGCCAACAGGTTCGTGCCCACCGTGAGCGCCCTCCTGTTCGCCATCGTGCTGGGCGCCGTCATCGGCAACATCTGGCGCGTCCCCCCGGTGATGGCTCCCGGTGTTGCCGTCGCGGGCAAGCGGATTCTGCGCGTGGGCATCGTCATGCTGGGCCTGCAGCTGGTTCTGGGCGACCTCCTCGAACTCGGCCTGGGCATGGTGGCGGTGGCCGCCGTGGTCGTGGCAGTGGGGATCATCGGTACGGTACTGATCGGCCGCGCCATGGGGATCCCGCCGCAGCAGCGTCTGCTGATCGCCTGCGGCTTCTCGATCTGTGGCGCCGCGGCCGTGGCTGCCTGCGACGGCGTACTGGAGGCCGAGGACGAGGACGTCGCCACCGGGATCGCGCTGGTGGTGCTCTTCGGCACCATCATGATTCCTGTGGTGCCCCTGCTGGTGGCCGTCATGCACATGGGGCCCGAGACGGGCGGACTCTGGGCAGGAGCGAGCATCCACGAGGTGGCACAGGTGGTGGCCGCCGCCGGGATCATCGGTGGGGGAGCACTCAAGGGCGCCGTGATCGTGAAACTGACGCGCGTGCTGATGTTGGCGCCCGTGATGGCGGTGCTGGGGATCATGCAGCGACGCAAGGCGACCACCGGCGAGTTCCACGGCAAACGCCCCCCGTTGGTACCCCTGTTCGTTGTGGGCTTCCTCGTCATGGTGGGTGTTGCATCCCTGCACCTGCTGCCCACCCCCGCGCTGGATGTGGCCAAGCTCGTGCAGACGGCTTGCCTGGCGATCGCCATGTTCGCCCTGGGGCTGGGCGTCCGGATCAAGAGCCTCATCAAAGTGGGCCCGAAGCCGCTGCTGCTGGGAACCGCCTCCACCGTGCTCGTGGCGAGCGTCGCTCTGGCCGGGGTGACATTGGTGTCCTGACCCATCGGGGGACAGACAAAGGGGTGGCGGTGGGAGGAATCCCACCG
>JBDSRF010000036.1:0-9591 GCA_039929445.1 Arachnia sp.
GTGGGCGAGGACGCCGGCGTCCTCATGCCCTCGGGCTGCCGCATGGGCATCTGCTTCAACTGCGTGGCGTCCCTGACCTCCGGCGCCGTGCGCGACCTGCGCACCGGCGAGACCACGCAAGCCATCGACGAGGACCCCGTCCTCATCCAGACCTGTGTGTCGGCAGCCGCCGGCCCATGCAGCATCAAGCTATGAGGAATTCCGCATGAGCAGTGCCACCATCGAAACCTCCCGGACGCGCACCGACGAAGCGCCGCGCCCCGCCGAAGGTCGCGCCCTGAACAACCGCATCACGTCGTCACGCCCTGACGAGCAGGCGGCCACGCACGCCAGCGGCAAACCCAACCCCATAGCCCACCTCAGCCCTGACGACATCGAGTCCATCGGCCGGGAACTCGACGCCATCCGCGACTCCGTGATGAGCACGCGCGGCGCCGACGACGCGCGCTACATCCGCCAGACCATCAAGCTGCAGCGCTGGATCGAACTCTCCAGCCGCGGCGTCCTGCTGTTCAGCGGCTTCTGGCCCGCGTTCATGGTCGGGACCGCCGGGCTCACCGTCGCCAAGATCCTCGAGAACACCGAGATCGGCCACAACATCCTCCACGGCCAGTGGGACTGGATGCGCGACCCCAAGATCCACTCCTCCTCGTGGGAATGGGACTTCGCCTCCCCCGCCGAGCAGTGGAAGAAGTCCCACAACGTGGGCCACCACACCTACACCAACGTCGTCGGCATGGACGACGACCTGGGCTACACCATCCTGCGCGTGGACCCCGCACAGGAGTGGGAGCCCAAGCACCTCCTCCAGCCCATCACCAACTTCTTCACGGCGCTGATCTTCGAGTACGGGATCGCCGCCTACGACCTGGACGTCAAGGGCTTCCAGGAGGGCACCAAGGACAAGAAGGAGTTCCTCTCGGATCTGCGGAAGGTCGTCACCAAGATCCGCAACCAGATGGGAAAGGACTACGTCCTGCACCCACTGCTCAGCGGGCCCAACTTCCTCACCACCCTGGCCGCCAACGCCATCGCCAACACGCTGCGCAACGTGTGGACCCACTCCGTGATCTTCTGCGGCCACTTCCCCGAGGGTGTCGAAACCTTCGAGGTGGAGTCCATCGAGGGTGAGACCCGCGGCGAGTGGTACCTGCGCCAGATGCTGGGCTCCGCCAACATCGAGGGCTCCGAGGTGATGCACGTCATGACCGGCAACCTGTCGCACCAGATCGAGCACCACCTCTTCCCCGACATGCCGAGCAACCGCTACAAGGATGTGGCGCCGAAGATCCGCGAGCTCATGGATCGTCACCAGCTGCGCTACGTCACGGGCCCGCTGCACAAGCAGGTGGGTTCCGCCTGGCGCAAGGTGTTCAAGTACTCCCTGCCGAACCCGTCGCCGGAGCGTTCGCAGCTCGGGCAGGTGGCCGATGCACTGGCCGGGCGTGCCATGCGCAGCGGGGTCGCGCTGTTCCACCGGTCACAGCGACGCCAGTACCGCCCAGCACTCGCGTCCTGATCCTCAGACCGGCCACCAATCCGGCCGGAAGTGGCACCGCCGGGATTTAGTATCGGCCAATGGCACGACTGCGACGCACGTCGCCACGGATGACTGGCTGGGCGCGGCGACGCGCAGGCCGAGGGTTCAGCTACAGGGACGCCGACGGCCACGTCCTCCCCCGGGCGGACGTGGATCGCATCAAGTCCCTGGCGATTCCCCCGGCCTGGGAGGACGTCTGGATCTGCCCACTGGCCAACGGGCACCTGCAGGCGGTGGGTACGGATGCGGCGGGGCGCCGCCAGTACCTGTACCACCCGCAGTGGCGCACCCGTCGCGATCGCAGCAAGTTCCAGCGCGTCACCGAGGCCGCCACACAACTACCTGAAGTCCGCCGTCGCATCGCCGACGACATCGCCAGCGACGGCATGGGCATGGACCGGGCGTGCGCCACAGCGGTACGGCTGCTGGACATCGGGTACTTCCGCATCGGTAACGACGCGTACACCGACGCCAACGGGTCGTTCGGCCTCACCACGCTGGAGCGGCAGCACGTGCGCCGGCGCGGGGGTTCCATCGTCTTCTCGTTCATCGGCAAGTCGGGCATCAGCCACACCATCACCGTCGACGACGTGCCCGCGGTGGATGCGCTCGAGATGATGCGGTCCAGGCGCACGCAGGACAGCCACCGCCTGCTCGCCCACCGTGAGGAGGACGGGTGGCGCGACCTCACCTCCGCCGACGTCAACGCGTACCTTGCCGGTCTCTTCGGCGGGTCTTTCACGGCCAAGGACTTCCGTACGTGGCACGCCACCGTCATCGCAGCAGAGGTGCTGGCCCTCGACGACGAGCCCGGAGACACCGTGGCGTCGAGGAAACGGGCCATCCGGCAGGCGGTCATGGAGGTGTCGAGCTACCTAGGCAACACCCCCACTGTCGCGCGTTCCTCCTACATCGATCCGCGCGTGATCGACAGCTACGAGAACGGACACAGCATCACCGACGCCGCACGTGGGGTGTACCGGAGCCCGCAGGCACGGCAGGTGCAACTCGAGAAGGCGGTGCTGGAACTCCTCAGCGACTGAGCTTCAGAGGGTGTCGGTCCACAGCGGCGCCGGGACGATCGCCACCGGTCGGGGCACGTTGAGCAGTTCGGGTCCGTTCTCCCACCACGCGGGGCCGACGTCGAAGAGCGCCACGTTGCCGGAGTCCCTGTTCGCCACCGCCAGCACGCCGTCCTGCTGCGCGAACTGCATGGGCCACTCGCCTCCGCAGTCCACCTCGGCCACGGGCTCGATTCCCGAGAGTCCCCGGGTGAAGATGCCGAGTGTGTTCAGCTCACGGTTGGCGCTCACCACCACGGCGGCCTCCGGCTCGAAGGTGATGTCCCCCACGTGGTTGCCCGCCAGGTCATCGGGGATCCAGCGCAGCGAGGAGGATGCGACGGCGATGGCGTCTGGTCCAAGCCGGGACACGCCGTTGGACAGTTCGTGGCTGGCCCAGAGGCCGCCGGCGTCATCCCGACACAGGTGCCGGGGACCGGATCCGACCGGCATCCTGCGGTGGACGCCGCGGTTCACCAGCTTGCCGGCATGGAGGGAGAGCGTGTGGACGACGTCGTTGCCGAGGTCGGTGACCAGGAGGTCGCCGCCGTCGCGTCCGATCCAGTGGGGATGGGACCGTTCCTGGCGCGCCGGGTTCGTGCCCGCGCGCTGCTCATACGGGAACGTGACCCGGGCTGCGACGTCCGCCACGTGGCCATCGCGCAGCGCGATGACCGAGACCGTGCCGTCGCCGTAGTTCACCGACAACAGGCAGGTGGGGTCGTCCTCGCCACCGTCGGCGTCGGAGAGCAGGAGGAAGCAGGGCACCTCGCCCACGCCCGTCACCTCCGCCGCGACGCCCGTGCTCAGGTCGATGGAGGTCACTCCCCCGCCCTCGTCGTACGTGGCCACGTAGACGATCGGCAGTGTGGGATGGGCGGTCAGGCCATTGGCGGCCCCGCGCTGCAGGGTGGCCACCACCGCCGAGGAGTCGAAGCCGAGAGCCACCACCTCCACATGACCGTTGCTCTCGCTCGCGACCAGGAACGCTGTCTCCATGTTTCTCCACCCATCATCGACGATCGTCTCGTGACACACGCTACCGCCTGCGAGACCCCGTTTCTTTCCATTACCGAAAGAAACCGGGAACATTTCCCACGAGGTTGCGACGCAGGGATCAGGTGGTGCCGCGGCCCGTCTTGCCCTGCAGTCGGTCAATGTGTTCCGACGCCTCGGCCTTGGTCATGTCGGCGTCCAGTTCTTCCCCTGCCTCGCGTGCCAGGGTGTCGAGGTAACTCTTCTGGGGCGCCGTGATGGGCTCGTCGCCCGTGACCCAGTCGGCCGGATCCTTCTCGGCGCCGCTCGCACCCCCGTCACCGCCCAGCGTCTCCGCACCGGACATGTCGTCCATGCGATCCTGCGCCGCGTTGTCATGCATGTCGCCCGTGGGGGACGAGTTCTCATCGCTCATGAATTGAGCGTACGGCGGGTGCGGGTGCACTCCCCCCGGCTTGGGCCACCGCTCACCCCACCGGGTGGGACGGCGGACGACGGGCGGGAACCCCGGGCGCGCACCCGTCGTCGTCGCTGACGAGCGTCAGCAGCCCTCCCACAGCAGGGGTTCGCCTCCCTTGCGCGCGATGATCATGTTGATGACGTCGGCATCCACGAGCGGCCGGTCCAGGCCGAAGCCGTTGAGGAACACGAGTTCGTATCCGCCTCGCTTCACCACGGCCGTGAACACGGGTTCGTAGCCCTCCTTCTCCTCAAGGGTGATGCGGCTGCCGTAGAGCGCCCTCACCTCAGCGAGTGTCATCCCGACGTGGGCGCCGTCGACCGTGAGGATGCCGGGCGCCTCCGCGACGACCGCGATGAGCTTCTGGCTCGGCCACAGATCGATCCCCCGCGTGGTCAGGGCTGCACTGGGATCCCAGTACTCACACCCCTCCCGGTTCCGCCAGCGGGCGTAGCCCAGCTTCCCCAGATCCGTCATGCGCGTACCGACCTGGAGAGGACCGAGACCGGTCACGTCGAGCCGCGACTGGTCGATGATCCAGGCGGGCACTGCCGTGACGGCCGGGACCGACGCGCTGGAGAACAACACCAGGTTGTTGAACACCCAGGCGTTTGCGGAGACATAGGCACTGCCATTCCAGCGGACCTGCTTCGTCCAGATGTAGCTGCGGCACCCGCCCCGTCCCGTGGCGGCGGTGTCGCACTCCGTCCTCCACCTGCGGCCCTCGCTGGTCCAGCCAGGGTTGTTCCGGCCGAGGTTGTTGGCGGCCCACAGTGACCGCGCCGACGGCAGGTAGGAGAGGTTGTTGAACGTCCAGCCCGTCACTGAGACGTATCGTCCTCCCCTGTACTGGACCGTGGTGGCCCAGATCTCGGCACGGCACCGAACGACGTTGCTGGAATACTTGTCGCACGTCGTGTTCCAGAGGCGGCCTTCGGAGACCTGGCCCCCGGGCGTGTTGTAGACGGTGGGTGTGGTGTCGGCGTGTGCCACGAGGGCACCCGAGGCCACGGCCATGACGGCGGCGGCAGAGGCGGCAAGCAGTTTCCGGAGCACGTGCATTCTTCCTCCTCGTTGAGGTGATCCGAAGATGATATTCGGGATAACGGGATCACACCCGGAAGAGGAGGACACTGAACCATTCGGACGACACGGCCACCCGCCTCCGCAGCGCTGCGAGGGGTCCCTGCTCGCTTACTGACAGCACTCGATAGGGTGGTGTGGACAGCCCTCGAGAGAAAGGCCGTCATGGACCTCCTGACATCCACCGACATCCAGGAACTCGCACGAGGCGGTGGTGACGGGACACACATATCGCTGTTCATGCCCACCCACCGCTACGGCAGCGGCGTCCAGGCAGACCAACTGCAGTGGAAGAACCTCATCAACGGCGTCGAGTCGACACTCGTGAAGACGCTGAAGCGCCGCGACGTCGATACCCTGCTGCAACCCGCCCGTGACCTGCAGCAGGACGCGATGGCGTGGCAGTACATGAGCGACGGGTTGGCCATGTTCCTCCGGCCCGATTGGCACCAGTCGTACCGCATCCCGGCCCCGCTTCCCGAGCTCGCCACCGCCGGCGACCATTTCATCACGGGACCACTCATGCACCTGCTCTCAGGTGACGAGCACTACCTGCTGCTGGCGCTCAGCCAGAACGAGGTGCGCCTCATGGACGGCAGCCGACACACCGTGGTCCAGGTGGAGCTCGACGAGGTACCCACCAGCCTGGCCGACGTCATCGAGCCCCGCGAGGCCCGGTCCAGCACGGTCACCCGTCCCTCCAGTTCCGGCAGCCGCGGCCGGGCCGTCTTCTACGGCCACGGCACGGGCGACGACGCCGCGGGCGAGGCGGACCTGAAGCGCTTCCTGCGTCAGGTGGCCACCGGCATGCACGACATCCTGCGAGGGCAGACCGCCCCGCTTGTTCTGGTCGGGCTGGATCCCACCGTCTCCGCCTACCGCGAGGTGAACGACTACGGCCATGTCCTCGACGAGGCGGTCATCCGCAACCCGGACGACCTGTCTCCCGATCAGCTGCACGAGCTGGCGTGGCCGCACGTCGAATCACGGCTCCGCGGCGAACGCAGCACGCTCATCGACCGGTTCCACGAGCTGAACGGCACCGGTCGCGTCACCAGCGATGTGGCCACCGTGAGGGAGGCCGCGGCACAGGGCCGGGTGGACACGTTGTTCCTCCGGGCCCACCCGTGGTGCTGGGAGACGGTGGCGGGCGACGAGAGCGCCATCGTGCGCCTGGGCGAGGACGGACGCTACGCCGACTGCGAGACGCTGGAGGCTGCCGCCGTCGACACCCTGGCCAATGGCGGGAGGGTGCACGCCACCTCCCAGGAGGTTGTCGCCGACAGCCCCGCGGCAGCGATCCTGCGGTACTGACAGGCACGGGGATGCTCGCGGCGACGTACACCGGCCGTCCCCACCGCTGACATGATGAGCCCATGAAAATCGTTGTAATGGGCGGGTCCGGACGTGTGGCGTCGCTGGTGGTCCCCCGGCTGGGACTGGAACACGACGTCACCGTCGCGGACCGGCGTCGCGCTCAGTGGTGGAGCGGTGATTTCGTCCACATCGACGTCATGGACCACGCGCGTCTCCCCGCACTCTTCAAGGGCGTCGACGCCCTGGTCTACATGGCCATGGGTCCCAGAGAGGACTGGGGTAGCGCCGACTGGGCCCGGCAGCACTTCGACGTCAACGTCACGGGGCTGTACCTGATCCTGCAGGCCGCCGGCCACGCGGGGGTGAGCAGGATCGTCCACACCAGCTCAGGTTCCGTCTTCGCGGACTTCCTCCGGCGGGATCCCGGCTCACGGCCCGACGCCGCCGACGCGTACGGCCTCAGCAAGGCGTGCGGGGAGGTGGTGGCGGAGGCGGCAGCCGCCCAGTTCGACATCCCGGTGGTGGCGCTGCGCCTGTTCCTGCCGAAGCGGGACGACGAGTACCGCAGCATGACCGGCCCGGACGCCGGCATTGCCACGGCCGGCTCCGACGTGGCGCGAGCCTACCTGTCGGCGCTGACCACGGAGCTTCCCGCCGGTTTCCACACCGCCCACATCAGCGGCAACCGCGACGAGGCGATTTCCGTCGGGTCTGCACGCCAACTGCTGGGGTGGGAACCGCTGGTGCGCTGACCAGCACCGGGAGTGGTTTCCGTCAGCCTCGCTCGGGCGGCAGCCCGGTGCGCTCCAGCCAGTCGGCCGCGACCACCACCCCGTGTTCGGCGCGGACTTGACGCCCGACCTCCGCGGCCCGCTCCACATAGCCGGCACGGTGCGGGCCCTGCGAGAGATCCACCAGGAGGCCAGCCAGCTTCGCGCTCGTCAGTGTGGCTCGTCGCAGCTGTGGCGGCCCGACCCCCAGTTCGTGGAGCCGTCGTCCGTGGAAGGGCTGGTCGAACCCGTGCGCCACGATGGCTGAGGGCACCCCTGCGGCCAGGGCGGCGTTCGTGGTGCCCGCCCCGCCGTGGTGGATCACCCCGCCGCAGCGGGGGAACAGCCAGCGGTGGTCCACCGTGCGCACCACGTGCACATGAGGCGTCGATTCGAGGTCGGGGGCACTGTCGTCGGCACGGTGGATCACGACCACGCCAGCAGCCCTGGCCGCAGCGTCGATGAGCCGGAGGTCCTGTCCGGGGTCGCGGCTCAGCATGCTGCCGAACCCGACGTATACGGGAGCTGGATGTTTCTCCAGCCACCCCACGAGTTGAGCGCCGGGTGGTTGGGGCTCGCCGGCCAGCTCCCACGCACCGGTGACCACGGCGTTCAGGGGCCAGTCCGGCTGTGGCGGCAGAAGCTCCCGCGACGCGGCCACCAGCACCGGAATCGTCAACGCGCGACGGGCCACCGCCCACGGTGATCGCCATGGCAGCCGCAACGCCATGCGCACCACCCTCGCGAGCGGGCGTCCCAGTGCGAGGCTGCCCGTCCAGACCCCGTGCCGCGTCCACCAACCAACCAGAGGGTTCGGCCCCTTCGTCAACGGCGACATCATGGCCATCGGGCCGGCCGTCGGCAACGTCGCGCTGAAGGTGACGTGCACCACCCGGCAGCCGCGGTCCTCGGCCAGGGCCAGCGCGGCCGCGACACCCACCACACCCGTGATGACCACGTCGTCGGAGCGGATGTGTGCGAGCAGGACGGGCGCCAGCGTGCCGGCGATGCGCCACTGCCACGCCTGCAGCCCAAGTGCGGCCAGGACCGGGTTTCCGATGAGGCCCTGCGCCCGTCGCTGGTCCCGCGCATGCTCGACGAGGCCTGCACCAAGACTGACGCACGGGATTCCGTGCGAGCGCGGGATGCCCGTGTACTCGGGGTGCGCGAGCA
This sequence comes from Arachnia sp., assembly GCA_039929445.1. Lineage (GTDB taxonomy): Bacteria > Actinomycetota > Actinomycetes > Propionibacteriales > Propionibacteriaceae > Arachnia. Next base: position 8,401 of record JBDSRF010000036.1, read on the forward strand.
CCAGCGTCTCCCTGCCACGCTCCGCCAGTTCTCTCGCTAGGGCGACCATGGGCAGCACGTCGCCGCGGGATCCAATGGCCAGGAACACGACGCGTGGCATGCCCGTCATCCTGCCACCGGCAACAAAGGACTCACTTGCGGGAAAGCACGTCGTTGCTGAGGAGGATGACGAACTCGTGGTCGTCCGTCAGCACGTTCAGGTAGCCGGAGTCGACGCTGAGCACATGTCCGGTGACGGTGCCGTTGGTGGTCTCGATCACCTCGTGGGGCACCCACGGAGTCTGGAGGAAGGCGGCCAGGACCAGCACGGCGACGCCGGACACCGCAGTCGCCCGCAGGACGACCGCCGTCAGCACCTGCCGGACGATGTGTTCCTCGGGCAGTCGCCGGATCAGGAGGATGGCGGCAAAGACCAGGGCGCCTCCCAGCGGAAGCCACCAGCTCCGGAAGCTTGCGGTGAGGGTCACGAGTATCACCAGGCCGATGGTGGCTGACAGCAACGCCACGATGCGACGCCCCGGCGAACCCCACACGAGGGCCGCCACGAGGATGGGCTCCACGAACACGAGAAGGATGGCCACCAGCAAGTGCCCCGCCATGAGCGAGCCGAACAGGATGGACAGCCCGTCGTTGAGGCTGAGTGTGGTGCTGACCAGGAAGGCGGTCTCCCAGCTGTAGCCGGAGACTGCGAAGATCCGCAGTATCAGGAATGCCACGCCCCACACCGCCGCCCCGGCGGCGGCGCCGGAGGCCCACGGCCGGGACGCCTCGCCCTGCTCCGCGTGGACGTCGTCGGTGTTCGCGGCCTCGTGCACGGTCATGGGGTGAAACCTATAGGCCAGCGGCCTTGGCGCGCAGCACCGCGCCGGTGCGCTAATTGGTGGCCAGCGTGGAGACCGGGAGCAGCAGGAGTCGCGCGATCTCTTCGGTGGACAGCGACCCGACGATGCGCAGGGTGAGCGTCACCTGCGCTTCACGGGTGAAGACGGGGTGGCAGGCCGTGAAGACGAGGCGTAGGACGTCGCCAGCCATCGATGGCCCTGCGTTTGGCCACGGCCATGAGCCAGCGCACCCTCGATCCGCCACAACGCATCCACCGTGGCCCCGAGTTCGGGCATGGCCGCCCCCTGCCGCCGGGCGTCTACTTCTGCGCCAGTTCCTCGCGCCACCCGTGCTCCTTGCCCACCACCC
>JBDSRF010000037.1:0-4218 GCA_039929445.1 Arachnia sp.
TCGGCTGCGGCATGGAAGCATCATGCCTCAGCGCGGTCCAACCGTCACGCAGCCTCGCGCAGTGCTGGCGAGGCGGACAGGCGCAGGGTGGCTGCGATCGCAGCCCCGATGGCCACCACCGTGGGGACGCCCCAGCCGGGCCGCACCATGTCCCCCAGCACCAGGATTCCCACGAGCGACGGGACAACGATCTCCATCACCCACAGCCAGGCCGAGGCCTCGTTGACGGCGTCGTCGCGGGTCTCCAGTGACCGGGCGAACATCACCGCCCCCACGGCGGCGAAGCCGGCGATCAACCACACCAGCGGCTCCGCGAGGAGCGCGCCGATGGGCGCACCGTGCACGGCCCGGGCGGCCACGGCTGCGCCGGAGTAACCCAGACCCGCCAGCACCGCACACGGGGCTGTGCGGTGGTGGCGGTGCGCGACCACGGCACCCAGCGCCACGACGAGCAGCCCCACGGCCATCGCTGCAACGAAACCCGGCGGCGTGGGGCCGGGGGCACCCGGCTCGGCGGCCATCACCACCACCCCGCAGGCCAGGCACACCACGACCACGGCGGTCCACACGCTGCGGCCGGGCCGCAGGCGCAGCACCACCGCCCCCAGCGTCACGGTGACGGCCAGCGATGCAGCCAGGATTGTCTGGACCGCCAGCAACGGCAGGTGTCGCATGGCCAGCACGGACAGCCCCCACCCCACCACGTCCAGGGCGATGCCCGCCAGGTACAGCGGGTGACCCACGATTGACATGCCGACGGCCCTGCGGGCCGCCACCGCCTGGAGGATGGCGGCCACCCCCATGGCCAGCGAAGCCACCAGCGCCGCGGCGAGGGAGAACCCCATCAACGGCTTCCCCACACGTCGATGAGACCCTCGGCCCGGGCCACGGCCAGGCCCTCGGCCAGCAACTGGTCGCCGCTGCCCCGCATGACGTAGCGGGGCGCCCAGACAGGGTCATACTTCTCGTTGAACTTTCCCAGCGACTCGAGTTGGGAGTGCCGGGCCACGATGTCCAGGACACGTCGCTTGACCTGCCCCGTGAATCCTTCCCCGGGGGTGGTGATGGTGTCCCGCATCACTGCAAAGTTCAGGCCGAGTCCACGGGCGCCCTGCGCCGCGGCGTGCTCGATGGTCTTCACGATCAGGAAGTCGGTGAGGCCGTTGGGGACATCCTCGGCGGTGTCCCTGCGCATGACGTCCAGGGACCAGCCCGGGAGGTCGGCGGCAGGCACCCACTGGATGAAGCCGAGGACGCGACCGGTGGCGTCGGTGGCCATCGCCAGCAGCAGGCCCGTGTCGGCCGGGTCGAACAGTCGCGAGAGCGTCATGGAGAAGCCGCGCTCCGACTCACCCCTGCGTGACCTGTCAGCGATCACCAGAACCTTGTCCCTCACCTCCTGCGTCGCCGTGGCGGGATCGATGAACGCCGCGGTCACACCGGCGCGCTCCACCCGGTTCACCGCCTGCCGCAGGCCCTTCACCGCACGCCCCGTCAGCGTGAATGCCGAAACGTTCACGATGGCCTCGTCGCCCAGGTAGGTGCTGCGCAGGCCGGAGTGTTCGTAGACCGCACTCCAGTCGGCGGCCGAGGCGATCACCACGACCGACCATCCGCGCCCCGCGGCGAAGTCCATGAAGTCGGCCCACGTCTGGTACCGGTCACCGGGTGGCCCCACCGGGTCGGGTGAGACAAGGCAGACGCCGCCCCGCACGGCGTAGGCCACCACGGAGTCACCGGTGAAGAACCATTCCTTGTCGTCCCGCAGGGCGAAGTAGTCCAGCGTCCCGCCGCCGTCCCGGGTCACGATCGCCCTGGCACGCTCGCGGTCGGCCACGTGCTGCTCGGCGGTGCGCGCCAAGCTCCAGCGGGGTGAGAGCGCCAGCCAGAGCACGGCCACCGTTGCCGCGATGCCCACCGCAGTGAGCAGGGGCGCGGCCGCGGGCCCCATCCCCAGCAGCGGCAGTGCACTTCCACCGCCCAGTCGTTCAGCCGCAGCACGCAGCGTCTCGCCGACGTGCGGGTGGTGCCGCCGGCCCAGCGTCATCACCAGCAGGGTCGCCACGCCCACGGCCAGGGCGAACGCACCGACTGCGGTCACCAGCGCGCGGCGCAACTGGCCCTGCGTGGGCCACACGGTGAACGCGCGCCGACTGAGCGCGAGCCACACCACCAGAGCGGCACTGATGACGCCCTCCTCCACGTCCAGACCTTTCACGAGGTTGAGCCCCACGGCGGTTACGAGCAGCCCCGCCGCGGCGGTCCAGGCGAGACGGGAACCGTGCAGCAGACCCCGGGCCGTGAGAGCGAGCGCGCAGCCAACGAACACCGTGGTGGCGGCGGCCGTGTGCAGGGTGGGAAAGGGCAAAATTTCCAGCAACAGTTCCAGGCGGGACCGCAGCGGCGCCGACAGGGCTGAGGCCAGGTTGACCACGGCCAACACCAGCACCAGCCCGGATGCCCACCGACGCGTCCGGTGGTTGCGCCTCACCCGGCGCAGTTGCGCAGCGGCCGCCGTGCCTGCGGTGCCGGGCTGCTGGCGGGTACCCGGCTCATTGTCGATCATCGCCATCCCAGGTCCGACGCGATGTCGTCCAACCCGTACGGCATTCCAACGCGGGCCATCTGCCAGGTGTGCCCCTGACCCGCTTCCACCTGGAACGTGGGCGCCTGGCCGCGGGCCCTCAGCGCCTTGACCAGCGCCTCCACACGGCTCGGGTCCGAGCGTTCCCCGACATCGAAGAACATGGGGACGCGGCGGGGAAAGTCCATGGAGGCAATGTAATGGGTGGGAGAGACCCGTTCGAAGGAAGCGAGGTCGTAGCCCATGGAGGTGGCGGCATGCAGGCCCGGATCACCGTAGGTCTCCAGGGCAAGGATGCCGCCCCACACATCAAGATGTCGAAGCCCCTGGTCCAGTGCGCAGTACCCCCCGGAGGACATGCCGCCCAGTATCCGGTGGTCGGCATCGGCCTCGGTGAGGAAGGAACTGTCAACCCACGGCACAAGATCCTTGTACAGCCACGATTCAATCTGCGGACCACCCTTGAGCGAGTTGAGGCACTCCCGGTCGTGCACGCCGCCGCCGTTGGCGTCCGGTGACACCACGATCACTGGCGGGATCACCTTCGTGCGGATCATGGCGTCCACCACCTGGTCGGCACGTCCGATGCTGAACCAGTCGACCGAGGTTCCGGGATAGCCATGGATGAGGTACACCACCGGGTATCGCCTTTCTCCCTTCGGGTCGTAGCCGGGGGGCGTGTACACCCACACCGACGACGCTGGCATGTTCAACGAGCGGGACGCGGGCAACAGGTGCTCCTTGACGTGAGAACCATCCGTGGTCCCGTAGGACACCTGCAGCCCGAGTCCCGACTCGACCTCCCGTTGCACAGCGCTGAGGTCCGGGACAATTGAATACCAGGAGTTCACACCCAGGGCGGCAACCACCAGCCAGGCCACCGACACGAGACCCACTCCCGGCGCCTGCCGCCAGCGGGACCCGCGTCGCCGCCGCCACCGGCGGATGACCAGGCCGCTGAGGACGAGGGCGACGAGGAGTGCGACCGCCGGAACCCACCACTGCGTCAGGGGGGACTGACCCGCGGCAGCATCCAGGACCGGCGCGGGGAGCACCATCGGGGACAGCGAAATGATTCGCACCTGACAACGCTACTCCCCGTGCCGAGTTCCGGTCAGTCGACCTGCTGGGCGAGGATGCCGGCGTTGCCGGCGTCCACGAGGACCTCGACGCGGGTCCCGTCCGCCTTGGTGATGTCGACCTCCCACACCACGAAACCGTCCTCGTCGTCCAGTCCGATGTTGCTGACCGTCCCGGGTACCGCGTCCGTGGCGGCCCTGGTGGCCTCCTGCTCCGTCACCGTGGCCAACGCGGCCAGCACTGCGGCCTCAGCCTGGTCCTGCGCCTTCTCCTCGGGACTCCCATCGGCAGCCTCGGACTCGTTCTCGGCCGGCGCCTTGATGGTGCCCACGATCGATGCCTCGTCCGCATCCTCAATCTCCTGGGCGGTGTTCCCGACGTTGCCGGCGTCCACGAGGACTTCGACCATGGCGCCGTCGGCCTTGGTGATGTCGACCTCCCACACCACGAAACCATCCTCGTCGTCCAGCGCGATCTTGCTGACCGTTCCCGGGACCAGATCCGTGGCAGCCTTCGTGGCCTCCTGCTCGGTCACCGTGGCCAGCTTCGCCAGC
>JBDSRF010000038.1:0-8302 GCA_039929445.1 Arachnia sp.
CGCACTACCTCCTCGACTGGGGGGCGGGGCCCCGCTTCCAGGGGGCGCACGTCATCGAACTGGCGCTGCTGTTCCCCACGCACGCATGGGAGGTGGGTGAACTCCTGGAGGGTGTCGCCCTGTCCGAGGTGCGCGCCCAGGGCGCCCCCATGAGGCTGCTCTGGGCCGACTTCGCACGCACCGGAGCCAGCCCCGTCGACGAGTTGCCGGGCATCCTGCGGATCGTGTGACGATCCGCCGGGTCACGGGGCGCGGCTACCTGCCGCCCATGGGCTGGCCGAGGATGTCGCGCAGGCCACGAAGTTCATTCGAGCATTGGCAGCAGTTCGTCGAGGGACTCCACCTGATATTCGGCGTCGTTGTCGAAGGGGATCCTCGGCGTGCGGAGCATGGCGGCGTCCATCCCGGCGGCGTGCGCGGCCGCCGCGTCGAGGGGACGGTCGCCCACCCCGAGGCAGTCCCGCGGATCCAACTCGTGGCGCTCCAGCAGCTCCCGGTGCATGGCCGGGTCAGGCTTGCGTGGAAGGCCGTCGGGGGCGCAGACCATGTCGTCGACGCGGATCCCGAGGGCGCCCAGCAGGGCGGAGGCGCTGGCACGTTCGCGGTGGGTCACCACCAGGTTCAGGCCGCTGATGGCGTCCATGACGTCGCGAATGCCCGGCATGGGTGGCGGCGGTGCGTCCCTCCACGACCGCTTCAGCCGGGCCTCCGCCTGCCGGAATACCTCCTTGGGGATGTCGAACCGGCGCGCCAGTGTGGTGATGGCCGCCCCGGTGGAGCGACGGGTCAGGAGGGCGACGTCGTGGTCGCCGATGGTGAGGCCACGATCCCGGACCACACCGGCCAGTGCGGCGTCGAGCCCGGGGTAGGTGTTGACGATGGTGCCGCCCATGTCCCAGAAGATGTGGCGGTAGCGCGCGTCGCTGCTGGGGGCCGGCATGGGCTCCACGATAGGGGCTGCGATACGCCACCCCTGCGGGTGTGTGGACGTGAACTGCCCCGTCCGTACAGTGCTGGGGAGCTGTCACCACACCCTGCAGGAGTCACGTCATGAGCGAGTACGCCACCCAGAAATCCCAGGAGAAGGCGAACAACGCCCCCGAGCCGGACGACGACAGGAAACCCGACGACCCCACAGACCTGACGAAGCCCAGCTGGAAGTACATCGTCAAGCGGTCCATCTCCGAGTTCGGCAAGGACAAGTGCACCGACCTGGCGGCGGGCCTCACCTACTTCGCGGTGCTGTCCCTCTTCCCGGCGCTGCTGGCGCTGGTGTCGCTGCTCGGTGTGTTCGGGCAGGGGGAGCAGACCACGCAGGCCCTGACCGGATGGCTCAACGATTACGCACCCAAGGATCTGCAACCACTGCTGGAGACCACGATCAGCGGCCTGACGTCCCAGTCCGGGGCCGGGTTTGCACTGGTCACGGGGCTCGTCGGTGCGCTGTGGACGGCGTCCGGCTACGTCGGCGCCTTCGGCCGGTCGATGAACCGCATCTACGAGATCGAGGAGGGGCGCACGGTCTGGAAGCTGAAGCCGGCCATGCTGCTGCTGACGTTCGTGATGCTCGTCATCGTGGCCGTCATCGTCTTCGCCGTCGCACTCTCGGGCGGGGTGGCGGATGCCGTGGGCGGGTTCGTCGGGCTGGGTGACACCGCAGTGCTGGTGTGGTCCATCGCCAAGTGGCCCGTCGTTATCGCGCTCGCGGTGCTGCTGATCGCCCTCCTCTACTACTTCACGCCCAACGTGAGGCAGCCGAAGTTCCGCTGGGTCAGCATCGGCTCGTTGGTGGCCCTGGTGATCTCCGCGATCGCGGTGGCCGCGTTTGCGTTCTACGTCAGCAAGTTCTCCTCCTACGGCGCCACCTACGGGATCATCGGGTCTGTCATCATCCTGCTGCTGGGCATCTGGATCGTGAACAACGTGCTGCTGCTGGGTGCCGAGATCGACGCCGAGGTGGAGCGGGGCCGCGAGCTGCAGGGCGGCATCGAGGCCGAGGAGTCCGTGCAGCTGCCCCTGCGCGATGACAGGCAGGTGGACAAGCAGGCCAAGAAGCGCGACGAACTGGTGGCCGAGGGTGCCGAGTTGCGGGAACAGCACGCCGACGAGGACTACACCGAGCAGGGTGACGACTCATCCGTGATGGAGTCAGGCGACGGAAAAGGCGGGGACGATGACCGCCCCCACGGCGGCGCCACGTCAGCGCGGTAGGTTGCCCTTCAGCCCGACGGAGGTCCTCACCACGTCGGGCTGACCGCCGGAATGCGTGAGGGTGGTGCCGTGCACGCTCAGCTGGGTCTGGTGGTGGCCGAGTGCCTCGACCATCACGGGCATGAGGTCCTCCAACGCGTACCAGTGGACCCCGTCGCCCGGCTCCGGGCTGATGACGGCGAACCCGATGCCCACCTGGCTGGCTGCGCGGCGCGTCGCGTGGTGCATGGCCACGTGGTCGGGGTGCCCGTAGCCGCCGTCGGTGTCGTAGCTGATGGCAAGCTCGGCGCCGATGTGCCGGAGGTAGGCCGCGACGTCGGCTGCCACCTCCGCCTGGTCGGCGGCGCACAGCGATGCTTCGTCGGCGTGTTCCGCCGGCCCTGCCACCTCCGGGGTGACCCACCGCATCCCGGAGTCGAGGTAGTGGCGGGCGGGGAGGCTGGCGCGGGCGGTGTCTGAGCCGAGGAACGCCGAGCCGGTCACACCCAGCACCTCCAGCGCCCCGGCCAGCTCCTGTTCGCGGCGGAGTTCCAGCTCGGGCGTGCCGGCCAGCGGGGACAGGGGCCCGGGGACCACGTCACCCATCTCGCCGCGCGTGGCCGTCAGGACGTAAACCCGGTGGCCCTGGCGGGCGAGGTGCGCGATGAGGGCGCCCGTGGCCAGGGTTTCGTCGTCGGGGTGGGCGTGCACGAAGCAGATGTTCATCGGTTTCCCAGGAGTCGGTGGTAGTGGGCCAGCGTGCGGGTGGCCACCTTCGGCCACGTCATGTCGAGGGCGCGCTCCCGGCCCTGCCGCCCCATCCGGCGGCGACGCTCCGGATCCCGGAGCAGGGCGGTGAGCTCCCGCCCCCAGTCGGCGGCCTCGTGGCCGGGGACCAGCACGCCGGTGTGGGTGTTGCAGATGGCCTCGGTGAGACCGCCCGCGGCGGCGGCCAGCACGGGGGTCCCCGACGCCGACGCCTCCAGCCCCACGAGCCCGAACGTTTCGGAGTGGGACGGCACGAGCAGCAGGGAGGCGTGCCGCATCAGCCGGGCCAGCGACTCGCGGTCCTGCCCCGGCAGCAACCTCACGTGCGGTTCCAGCCCGAGTTCCGCGACGAGTTGGTGCAGCTCGTCCTCATAGCCGCTGAAGTCCGCGGAGGTCTGGCCCACCATCACCAGATCGGGGCGCTCGGCCTGCGGGACCTCCGCCAGTGCGCGAAGCGCAACGTCAGGCCCCTTCAATGGCTGGAGACGGGCGGCGAACAGCAGGTAGCCGGGCCGGACACCAGCGACCGGACTCCAGTCCTCATCGGAGGGGTGGAACAGCTCCACGTCCACGCCCGGCCGCACGATGGCCACCTGCTCCGGCTCGGCGCCGCACCGGCCGATCACCACGGCGGCCTCGTGGTGCGACACCGCGATGACGAGGTCCGACTCGGTGGCACACGTCACCTCGCCCGCCAGCCGAGCGGGGCTCTCCGGCGGCTCCCCGTCCCGCAGCGGCGAGTTGGGGTGCGCTGCCACGGAGTGGAACGTCATGACGTGCGGGATGCCCCACTCCCGTGCGACGGGGAGCGCGGCAACTCCCGACATCCAGTGGTGCGAGTGGATGAGGTCGAAGATCCCCAGTGAGCGGAGGCCTTCCCTGAACTCGTCGATGTGGGCGTCGATGAGGCTCTTCGGCAGCGGGGCCTCGGGGCCCGCGGTGATGTGGTGCAGCTGTACCTGCGGCGCCAGTGACTGCTCGTCGGGCTGGTCGGGATGGGAACGGCGTGTGATGAAGTGCACGTCCACCCCCTGCGCGCCCAGCGCCTCGGCCAGCGAGCGGATCAGGACGTTCATGCCGCCCGCGTCGGCGGTGCCGGCCCGTTCGGCGGGGGAGGTGTGCATCGACACGAAGGCCACGCGGAGGGTCATGGGTAAGAAAGTACCGGCACACGACAACGCGGGGCGCCCCACCGATCATGGTGGACCGCCCCGCGCGCGGGTCTGCCTACTTCCAAGCGGCCAGGAGTTGTTCTCCGAACGCGGCCGTTTCAGCCGCGTTGCCGGTGCCTGTGAGCAGGACGGTGCCGCCGTAGACGTCCGCCGCGCAGGTTGCCGTCTCGGTGTCAATCATGTTGCCGCAGAGCCAGGTCCCGATGTCCTGGGGTGCATCCATCTGGCCGTTCAGCATGTCCTTGCTGTAAACCGTCGACCAGGAGGCGGTGTAGATGGATGAGTAGTCCTCGGTTGCCCAACTGGCGGCATCAGGCCTCGGCTCGGCGGCGGATGTGTACTCACCGATCGTCGCCGGCATGACGGGCGGCTCGCCCTCGGCTGGCGGCGGCGGATCATCGGACACCGGGGGCTCCACCGGCTTGGTGGCTGGATCCTTCGGGGTGGTGGGCGTCACCGTCGGTTCCTCGATGGGGTCGCGGGTCGCGTCGTCCGTCGGGCCCGGAGTGGGTTCCTCCGTGGGAGTCGCTGCCGCGGTGGTGGCAACGGTGGGCTGCGGTTCCGCCTCCGTGGAGCGCCACGCAACTACCGCCCACACCGCGCCGGCGATGATCATGGCGGCGATGACCGCGATGATGATGATCACGATGAGGCCTGCGCGCGACTTCTTCGGCGGCTCACCGTAGGACGGCGCGTAGCCCTGCTGGGCCCAGCCCTGCGGTGGCTGGCCGCCCTGACCCTGCTGGGCGTAAGGCTGCCCCTGCTGGGGTTGGCCCTGTTGCGGATAACCCTGCCCCTGGGGTGGGTAGCCCATCCCGTACTGGGGCTGTTGGCCGTGGCCCTGCTGGGGCTGGCCGTACCCCTGCTGGGGTGGCTGGCCGTACCCCGGGTCGGGTTGCCGTTGCTGTCCCTGCTGCGGGTACCCGGGCTGGCCCTCCTGCTGGGCGGGCTGCGGCGGGTAGGGCTGCTGTGGGATCGGCTCCGTGGGGTAGCCGTCCTCGGCGCCACCCGGTCCGACGTTGCCGTTCGATGGGTCGTGGGGGCTGCCGCCCTGTGATGAATCGTTGCTCAACGTACTGCTCCAGTTCGGTGGTGGGGGTTCACGAGGGGCGGGTGGTCAGCCTGCCGAGGGTGGGCAGAGGCAGAAGGGATGCCCGTCGGGGTCGATCATCACCCGGTAGCTCTCCGCACTGGGCTGGTCGAGGGCCTGTGTGGCGCCGAGGCCCATGGCGTGCCCGACGGCGACCTCCAGGTCCGGCACACGCAGGTCCAGGTGGAACTGTTGGGCGTGCTCCTGGCCGGGCCACTGGGGTGGCGTGTAGCTGTGCACCTCCTGGAAGTTGAGCGTGGCGCCGCCGAACTGAGTCTGCCCGTACCCCTGCTCGGCGTCGCTGTAGGTCACCTCACCGCCGGTCAGCTTGGCGTAGAAGTCGGCGAGCCTTGCAGCGTCCGAGCAGTCGATTGTCACCGCGGCCAGTTCCATCTGTGGGTTTCCCATGCCCTCCATCATGCCTGCCCCGTGGGGCCATCGCACTGCAACTCCCGTGTGATGCCGTCAGGAGACGAGCTTGAGGCCCACGACGCACGCCACGATGCCCAGGACCAAGAGGAGCCGGACGACATGGAACGGCTCTGCGCCCGTGGCCATGGCGAACAGCACCGTGGTGCTGGCACCGATCCCCACCCAGATCGCGTACGCGGTGCCCGTCGGCAGCGTGCGCATGGCATAACCGAGGCCCAGCATGGAGATGATCACGGTGACGACGAAGACGACGGACGGCCAGAGCTTGGACAGCCCGTCGGACCGCCCCAGCGCGGTGGCCCATGCAGCTTCAAAAAGTCCGGAAATGACGAGAACGACCCATGCCATGGTGGCTACCTTCTTCGGGGTCGTCTTGTCGCGCACCGGGTACGACCCACTCGTCCGGGGGCCGGTTGGGGCCCAAGGGGATGGTAGCAACCGGCCGGCAGACCCCTGGGTCCTGCCGCTGGGGTGCCGACGCACACAGCAGCGCCCGACCCCTCGCGGGACCGGGCGCTGTGAATGTTGCTGGGTCAGTGGCCCATCATGGGCGGAACGATGGGGATCACTCCGCCGAGCAATCCGGGGTTGTGGTCGTCCTCGACGCGACCCTCGTCGTCGACGCGGTCCCCTTCCTCGTCCACGGGGTTGCCCTCGATGTCCATGAGGCGACCCTCGGGGTCCACCCTGCGGCCGTCGTCATCGAGGCGGTTGCCGAACTCGTCGCGACGGAAACCGTCGTCCTGGCGCTCGTCGTCCTTGGACCAGAGGTTGGACTGCTTGGAGGCGTCCGCGTTGATGCCGTGCTCGTTGGTGCTCATGTGGAGTGTCCTTTCCTTCTTAGTTGTCGCGGTCTTCTGGGACCGGGTTGCCGTACGGGTCGAGGCGGCGCCCCTGCTCGTCACGGGGGATGTCTTCGGCACCGTCATTCCAGCCCCGTTGGCCGGAATGGTGGGTGGAGACGGGGTTGCCGTAGGGGTCGAGCAGGGGAGTGTCCTCCACGAGCTCGTCCTCGGCGGGGCTGTACTCCATGCGGCGGGCGGCCATGGGCGGCTCGGCGTCCGTGACGGTGCCGGGGATGGGTGCAGGTGAGGATCCGGTGCGGCCGACATCATCGACCGACGCGGGATCTCCGATGGCGCCGTCGTCGACGGTCGTGTCGGCCGCGGTTTCGTCGGAAGCAAAGAGCGCCCCGTTGTCCTCACGTGCCAAGCGGTCGTGGTCCACGGGGTCGATGTAGTCGGCGTCCGGTTCGGCGAACTCGTCGGCGCTGTAGTCGTCGTCCGCGTCCAGAACGTCGGACTCCGGGATGACTGCCGGCTCGTCCACGACTGCGGGGGTGCCGTCGAAGCGTTCGTCGTCGGAGGTGACCGCGGGTGTGGAGTCGTGTGTCACCGCGGGTGCGTCGTCGAAGCGTTCGTCGTCGGAGGCGACGACCGCTGTGGGCTCGTCCACCACCTCGTCTGCGTCGTCGGCCACGACTTCGGCGTCCTCGACCCGGTTCCCGTGACGGTCGGTGTGCACGTCGGGGTCGCGGCGGTCGGCCTCGAGGAGTGCCTCGTCCCTTTCATCGACCGCCTCTTCGTACGATTCGCGGCTGTGGGCCGCCTCGTCGTCGAGGATCTCCGCCTGCTCTGTGGCGCGGGCCGCCTGTTCGTCGGACTCGCCGGCCTGGACGCGGAGGGCATCGGCGCGGTCGGAGGCCGTGAGTGCCTCATCGCGGGCTTCGTCGGCCTTGTGATCCAGTTCGTCGGCACGATCCCGTCGTGAGCCGATCAGCTGGTCGTTGTTGCTGGCGCGTTCGCGGAGCTCGGCAGCGCGTTCGCGGTTCTGCACCGCACTCTGCTTGCGCGCGACCATCACGATCACGACGATGAGCACGATCACGACCACTGCGATCAAAATCCACACCCAAATGGATATAGCCATGTCTTTCCCCCTTTGGTGACATCAATACTGTTCAAATTCAGCGTATCGGGCGCCCGGTCCGCTCGAGGCTGAAGCCGACCAGTCGAGTTGCAGTCATCCCCTCGCACCGTGCTAACCTTTGTCGTCGGGCTCGCAAGGGCCCCGTGCGCGTGTGGCGGAATGGCAGACGCGCTGGCTTCAGGTGCCAGTGTCCTTCGGGACGTGGAGGTTCAACTCCTCTCACGCGCACAAATCTGAAACCCCCAGTTGACTAGCTCAAATGCCAGTTGACTGGGGGTTTTGTTGTGTCTGGGGTGCGACTGGTGTGGACCCGAGTGGCCTTAAGAGACCTTGCCGTGGGCACGAAATGGGCACAGAATGGGCACAAGATCTGAGTTCGTGCCCACGGAGGCCACCATGAACGACGGTATTCGCAAGCTCGCCAACGGACACTGGAACACGCGCTACGTCGGCCCCGACGGCAGGCGCTACTCCCGGACGTTTCGCGTGAAGCAGGACGCCACCTACTGGCGTTCGCATGAGTTGCGGCTGATTGACATCGACCAGTGGAGCCCGCCGGCCTCCCGCAACCCCAAGCCCGCCACCACCAGGGCCCTCACCGTCGCCGAGTGGACCGAGCAGTGCATCAAGGCCAGGGAGAACCGGTCGCGCCGACCCATCAGGCCGACGACCGCCGACGTCTACCGCAAGATTGCTCGGCTGACCGTCACCTCCTCGCTGC
>JBDSRF010000039.1:0-3942 GCA_039929445.1 Arachnia sp.
CGCCAAGGTGTACGCCCTGGCCACGGGCACGGCTCGGGGCTACGTGACGAAAGCCGTCGCGTCGGAGCACTCCCGCACGGTGGCGTCCAACCTCTACACGACTCCCGGTGAGCGCACGGTCAACGGGCGTCAGTGGCGGACAACCTGTGCGCCGTACTCGCAGACCAGCCGATGCCGCACGGAGATCTGGGCCACGCAGGTCGCCTACGAGAACCTCCAGTTCGTCTCCAGGACGGGCTGGGTGTTCAACAACCTCACCTACCTGCCCTCCCCGCGCGCCCTGTGGTCCAGCAACAGCCTCGGATACCCGGACGACTGGTTCTCCGAGGGGCGTCACTGGAAGACGGAGTGCGACGACGCGACCACAGGCCGCAACGCGTGCCGGAGCTACATCTGGACGGACTTCATCAGCTCGTCGAAGGGCACCAACGGCGTTTGGGCGCACCGTCGCGACGCGGGATGGGTGTTCAACAACCAGGTGCTCTTCAGCTGAGGTCAGGCGCCGGATTCCGACATCGCCGGCGCCGGGACGCCGGGGCTGTGTGCGTCGACGGGTGTGTGGCTCCGTGCCCCGCGCCCGGCCGACAGTGCCCGCAGCGCGTTGAGGATGGCCGCGAGGTCCACCACCTCCTGGGTGGCGGCGCCGAAAATGGCGGGCAGGTAGCCGAAGGCGGCCACCAGCATGAGCCCCGCACTGAGCGCGATGCCCAGCCAGATGCTCTCCAGCGCCACCCGCATGGTGCGCTGGCTGATGGCCATGGCGTGCGCGGTGCGGGACAGGTCGTCGGCCATGATGACCACGTCGGCGGTCTCGCTGGCCGCCGTGGACCCGCGGGCACCCATGGCGATGCCCACGTCCGCCGCCGCGAGGGCGGGTGCGTCGTTGACGCCGTCGCCGATCATGACGACGGGCCTCTGCAGCGTGGCCAGCACCGCCACCTTGTCCTGCGGCAGCGCCTCGGCGTGCACGCGGGTGAGGCCGGCCTCCGCGGCGATGATGTCGGCGGTGGCCTGCAGGTCCCCGGTCACCATCATGACCTCGTCGGCACCCATGGAACGGAACGCCGCGACGGTGGCGGCGGCGTCGCTTCGGAGGCGGTCGCTCATCATGAGCGTGCCGGCGAAGGTCCCGTCAATGGCCACCCAGACAGCCAGGTGCCCGCTGGTCACAGCCATGGTGGGGACGTGGTCGACGAACTGGGCCACGAAGCTTCGTTTGCCCACCACAACGGTGCCCACGGGCAGCTCCGCGACCACGCCGTTGGTGGCATGCTCCGTGGCGGTCGTGGCCTCCACGGGCTCCAGCCCCCGCTGCGTGGCGGCGAGCCGGACGGACGCTGCCAACACATGTGTGGAGTACTGCTCGGCGGACGCGGCCGCGCCCAGCACGTCGTCCTCGCTCCACCCGTTGTGCGGGTGGACGGCCTCCAGTGAGGGCTGCCCGTGGGTCAGGGTGCCCGTCTTGTCGAAGACGACGGTCTTCACGCGGGACAGCTTCTCCAGCGTCCCGCCGCCCTTGACGATGATGCCGCTGTGGGCGGCCCTGCTCATCCCGCCCATGAACGCCACGGGTGCGGCGATCAGGAGGGGGCAGGGCGTCGCCACCACCAGGACCTCGGCGAACCGGACGGGGTCCCCGGACAGGAACCAGGCCAGCCCGGCGATCAGCAGCGACGCGAGGGTGAACGGCACGGCGTACCGGTCCGCGAGGCGCACCAGGGGGGCCCGACTCTGGCTGGCCTCCTCGACGAGGGCGACGATGCGCTGGTACTGGCTGTCCTCCACCCGTGCGGTGACCCGCATCGTCAGGGCCCGGCCGCCGTTCACGGAACCGCTCAACAGGCGGTCCCCGGCGCCTGCCTGCACCGGAAGACTCTCGCCCGTCAGCGCGGACTCGTCGAGGGCGGCGTCGGCGGAGGTGAGGGTGCCGTCAACGGGCACCACCTCGGCAGGGCGCACCAGCAGGGTGTCGCCGATGCTGATGTCGCCCACGGGGACGTCCGTCACCTCGGCGGTGCTGTCGGTGTAGCGGTGGCCGGTCTGGGGGGACCGCGCCAGCAGGGAGGTGAGTTCGCGGCGTGCGCGGCCGGCGGCGTAGTCCTCCAGTGCCTCGCCGCCGGAGAGCATCAGCACGATGACGAGGCTGGCGAGGTACTCGCCGACTGCCACGGTGGAGACGATGGCAGTCACGGCCAGGATGTCGATGCCCCAGTGGCCGCGCAGCACGTCACGCACCATGCCCACAGTGGTCCAGGCCGCCACACCGAGGGCGAACGCGCTGGCCAGCACCTGGGCGGCGGAGGGGTAGCCGGTGAGGAGGAGGGCGATCACCAGCACGGCCACAACGAGCGTGGTCAGCACGACGGGGTAGCGCCGGATGGACTGTACGAAGCTGGCCATGGGGCCAGTTCTACCCCCATCCTGCCCCGGTGACCAGCAAGGCTAGGCTCCCCAAAGCGACGCCACGGTGGGGTGACGGTCGACCGGACACGCGGCGTTGAGTGGCTGCCGAGGCGCTGAGCGCCGCGGTGGAGGCCGAACGCGGCATGTCCGGTCAGGTGGCGCCGGCCCGGCTCAGGCCCTGCGGATGTGGGCCGACAGCCCGAGCACCTCGTCGGTGTCGGTCGGCTCATCCAGGGCAGCGCTGCGCTGCAGGTCCACGGCGAGAACCTCGTCGGCGATCAGCGTGGCGTGCTCGTCGATGGCGGCGCCCAGCTCGCCGTCGGCGCCCAACTCCAGGCGGATGCGGTCGCTGACCTCCAGGCCCGACTTCTTCCGGGCCTCCTGCACGAAGCGGATGACCTCGCGGGCAAGGCCGGCGCGCAGCAGCGCCGGAGTCAGTTCCAGGTCCAGCGCCACCGTCTCGCCCTGCTCGTTCACCACTGACCAGCCCTCGCGGGGGCGCTCGGTGATGAGGACGTCTTCGGCTTCCAGGGTGAGGGTCTCGCCCTCGAACTCAACGGACGTGGTGCCGGTCTCCGCCAGCTCGGTGGCAAGCCTGCCCGCGTCGGTTGCGGCGACGGCCGCGGCCACCTGCGGGGTCTGCTTGCCGAATCGCCGGCCCAGGGCGCGGAAGTTGCCCTTGGCCGAGTACTCCACCAGATCGCCCGCGGAGCTGAACGACTCCAGCTGGTTCACGTTCAGTTCGCCGCGCACCTCGTCCACCAGCTCCGGCGTGAGCACCGTCAGCGCCGCGGAGGGCACCAGCATGCGGCTGAGCGGCTGGCGCACCTTGATCCTGGAGGCGGACCGGGCGGCCCGGCCCAGCTGCACGAGCCGGCGGGTGACGTTCATGGCCGCCGACAGGTCGGAGTTGATGACGGCCTCGTCGGCGACGGGCCAGTCGGCCAGGTGCACCGAGGCGGGACCCTCGGGATCCGTGGCGGCGAACATGTCCTGCCACACCCTCTCGGTGACGAACGGCATGATCGGGGCCAGCAGCCGGGTCAGGGTGTGCAGCGTCTCGTGCAGCGTCCACAGGGACGACGGGTCCGCGTTCCAGAAGCGGCGGCGTGCTCGCCGGACGTACCAGTTGGACAGGTCGTCCACGAACGACGCCAGGAGGGCGCCGGCACGCTGCGTGTCGAACGCCTCCAGCGACTCCGTGACGTCGCGGACCAGCGTCGCGGTCTCGGAGGCGAGCCACTGGTCGGGGATGAGGCGGTCCTCGATTCGGGGGGCCGGGCCGGTGGGGGTCCAGTTGCCGGCGCGGGCGTAGAGCGACTGGAACGCCACCGTGTTCCAGTACGTCAGCAGCACCTTGCGGACGGTCTCGCCGATGGTGGCGTCACCCACGCGTCGCCCCGCCCAGGGCGAGCCTGAGCAGGCCATGAACCAGCGGACCGCGTCGGCGCCGTGGCGATCCATGAGCGGCAAAGGCTCCAGGATGTTGCCCAGGTGCTTGCTCATCTTGCGGCCGTCCTCGGCCAGGATGTGGCCGAG
>JBDSRF010000040.1:0-4721 GCA_039929445.1 Arachnia sp.
CGTGGAAGCTAGCCGCATCCCAGCAGTAGTTTTCAATGCCCCGGACCCACTGTTTCCGCTGTGCCAGCTCGCTACCGCAGGACAGCGCTTGAGGAACGTGCACCGGTCCTCGTGTGGAACGACTTGTGGCGCAATCGGGCAATGACCCCAAGGGCGTGGGGCATTACGGACTCTTCGGCTACCTGGCCATTCCAAGGAAGGTCATCATGAGGCGCTCCAGTTCGACCATCTGCTGACTCGACAGCCGTCCCACACGGACGAGCACATTGCTACGACGCACGCTGGTCAACTTGTCCACCATCACGTCGCTGTCCTGGGACAGTCCGGCGACGCCGTCGGTCTGGATTCGTAGTCGGAGCAGGGGGGCATCGATCAGAGTCGTCGTGAGGGGCGCGACCGTGACCGACTCGGTGAGCTCGAATACATCGTCTTGGACAATGACGGCGGGCCGCGGCTTGGATGCATACACCCCGCCTGCGACAGTCCACAATTCGCCGCGCTTCACTCCTCGTCCCAGGCGATGGACACGGCCTCAATGAAGTCTTGGTCATCCCCCTGACGATCGCTCCGCGCGATCAGTTCCGCCTGCCGGCGTGCCTCCTTGGCAAACTGCTCCGTGCGCACGTCGGGCACCCACACCTGCACAGGGCGGTACCCGCGTGCACGCATGCGGTGGCGATGCTCCCCCACTCGGTCCCTGACTGCCATGCCATCATGTTACATGTAACGGTGCGGTGGTACAAGACCCGTCGATGACCCAGACCACCCTGGTCGCGGCAGAAGCGGACGTCGGGATGAAGGGGGCGGGCACGCCGCTGAGATACTGAGGACGTGAAGATTCGCAACACTCATCGGCGTCACTTAGCGGCCACGATCGGCGAGGTGGACATCTTGCTTGGTGGCCTAGGAAGCGACACCGACGCCCTATGGCCACGCCATTTGTGGTTCCCCATGCGCCTCGACCGGCCAATCGCCGCCGGAGCCAAAGGCGGGCACGGCCCGGTTCGGTATCACTGCACCGTGCGCGCCCCGGGTCGCGTGCTCTTCGAATTCAACTCGATCCTCGGATCCACTTACTGGCATGGCGGACACCGTTTCGTCGTCCACCCCCATCCGGATGGATCTGTGCTCGTCCATGAACTCGATCTGGAGGTCCCGCTTCGGCAATACGTGCAGTGGATCTTGCTGGTGGGTCCGCTTCACGACGCAGTGCTCGAGGATCTTCTCGACGGTGCCGACGGTGCCTCGACAGCCCGCTGGTCCCTCTGGGTCCGTCTGTTGAGGCGAGCCCTACCCGCCGTGCGTAAAGGACGCCCGATCAACTCCTGACCACGATCCAGATGTGCTCGAGCGGAGCGCGGCAGATGAGTGCGTTCCGCACGCGCCCTGCGAACGACGTCGACCCAAGCGCGCTCCACCTCGGCGGATCTGAGGCCGAGGCCAGAGCGCGGTTCGCGGCAAGTTCCGCACTCGGCCTACGTAAGATCGGCGGCCAGATCCTGGTAGGCGGGGTGCAATTCTTGCCACCGCGCCCGCGCGTCGCAGCGTTCACGACCGTCGAGGTAGGCGGCGAGATCTTCGATGTGGATCTGGTCTCCTGCCCCGTAGGCGGCGATCTGCTCCAGGGGCAAGCCGCGATCCTCGATGACCAGGACGGTTTGGTCGCCGTCGGCAGTGAGCGTGGCCTCGATGACACCGTCGGGTTCGTCTGGGGACTTGGTCATCATCAGCAGTCGCCGTGGCGGCTCGCACACCTCGACGCGCACGATGCCTTCCCATCCGCTGGCGAAGTAGCGTGCGCGGAACTCACCGCCCTCGCGCAAATCGCCTTCCACCTCGCCGAGCCAGCGGGCCAGACGGCTTGGATCGGTGAGGGCTGACCAGAGGTCGTCCATGTCGGTGTCGAACCGGTTTTCGAGATGGACGATGCCCTTGCCGTCCGCTGCTCGCAGCGTGCCTAAACCTCGATCCACCGATCTGTGAGGGCGTGGGTGCCGGGTAGCGGTTTTCAGTCTTGCGGATGTGTTTTGTAGCGGCGGATCCGGTTTCTGACGCTGAGGGCGTGACGGTGTGGCGGACCTTGCTGTCCGTGATGTTCCGGGGTTCCTCGGGGTGTCGCAGTTCAGTGACTGCTGGGTGGTCAGGCCGTAACCGGTGCGGGTGGGTCGTTGACCCGGTTGAACAGATCGGTCCATGCGTTCTCCCAGGGCCAGGCCGTGGGTAGGTGCATCACGATCCGGCGGGCTGAGGAGGCGATCCGGGCCGGGACGGTGATCAGTTTGCGGCGGATGGTGGCGGTGGTGGCCTTGGCCAGCCCTGCCCCGGCCAGGGTCGCGGCGGCCCGGAGGAGGTTGAACGCCATGACCGCCAGCACCAGCCAGGCAGCGTTGGCGGTGAACACACCGGAGGGCAGGTGAGCCAGGGCGAAGGACTTCAAGTCGGCGTTGATTTGCTCGATGATCGCGTGGCCGCGATGGGTTTTGTCCGCGGCGACGGTGTCCAACACATTCGGGTCGGCGGTGGTGAAGAAGGCGTGGAACCGCCACGCATCAAAGAGGCCGTCTTGCCCGGCGGCCGCTTTGGTGGCTGCGTTGAAGTCCGGGATCCGGCGCACCACCAACCGTCCGGGGACCTGCTCCGCCTGCTTCATTGAGGAGAACGCTGTGAACGGGGTCTCGGCGACTTCCGCCCGGGATATCCACTGCTTGGTGTCGGGGTCGAGGATTGCGTTGGTGTACTTGATCTTGATCCACGCCTCCTCACCGAGGGAGGCGATTGCGGCTTTGACGGTGGAACTCATTTTGGTGGTGACTGACACCTTCGCCCCGCCACGGATCACGGCCCAGACTGAGGGCCGACCCCAGTAGGCCGAGTCCATCCGCACCAGCACCGGCGTCCCCGCTGGGAGGAGACGCCGCGCCTGTTTCACCGCATCGGCGATCAACCGGTTCGCGCCACGAGGGGAGCCACATGAGCCCTTGCGTAGGCGCTGGGCCACGATGATCGGGGCCGTTGCGGTTGTCGCCAAAGTGGCGATCAGGGCGTTGAGGCCGCGGACCCGGGAGTAGCCGAACCCAACACCCTGTTTCTTGTGGCCGTGGACCTCGATGATGGTGTCATCAACATCCAGCAACGCGTATCCAGTAGTCGTGGGTTGTTGTTGCGGGTTGCCCAGCAGCCAACTCAGCCCTACCAGCGCGGCCAGGAGGCGGGACGCGACCGCATCGAGTTGGCGGACATGCCCGAAGGTGAACTTCCGCAGGAACGACCCCAACGTGGAGGGGGCGTAAATCTTGGTGAACAGTTTCTTCATTCCGCCGTGGCGCAGCATCGCCATGTCATCGATGGAGTCTGCCCCGGCAACCATGCCGGCCACCAACGATGCGACCTTCAACCCGGCGTTAGCGCCCTTGTCGGTCGGCACGGACAGATGCCTATCAGCCAGGCCTTGGAGGTCCGCGGCATGGGCAAGTCTCATCGCCGGGACCAGCCCGCTCGCGGACACCAGATTCGGGTCGTCGAACCTGACAGAAACAGCCGCGGGAGTGTGAGAGAGTTTCATCTGACGGATGCTCTTCCTGCTCGGTGATTTTAGGTCTCTAGACAAGTCCCAATATCCCAGTAGCAAGGGCATTCGTTCGTTACGGCGCGCTCAACCCACCCAACTCATCGGTGGATCGAGGCTTAGAGTGGTGTAGCCCCCTGGTAGCCACGTCAGAGAACGTTGACGCGGTCACCGTGGGGCCTTCGAGTTCACCTACCAAGATCTCTCGAAAAGGAATTAACCACGATGACCGCTCCTCACATTGTCGACCCTGCCCACGTGCTGGGCAACCTGCTCGCCGAAGCCTCGCCGGACATGATGCGCCAGCTGCTGCAGAACATGATCAACGCCCTGCTCTGCGCCGATGCGGACCAGGTCTGCGGCGCCGAGTGGGGCCAGCCCACCACCGATCGGGTGGCGCAGCGCAACGGCTACCGCCACCGGCCTTTGGACACCCGGGTCGGGACCATCGACGTCGCCGTGCCCAAGCTGCGCTCAGGCTCCTACTTTCCCGAGTGGCTCCTCGAGCGCCGGAAACGGGCCGAAGCGGCGCTGATCACTGTGATCGCGGACTGCTACCTCGCCGGGGTCTCGACCCGCCGGATGGACAAACTCGTCAAAACCTTGGGCATCGACGGGTTGTCCAAGTCGCAGGTCTCCCGCATGGCCGCCGACCTCGATGAGCACGTTGATGAGTTCCGCCATCGCCCTCTCGACGCCGCAGGGCCGTTCACGTTCGTCGCCGCCGACGCCCTCACGATGAAGGTGAGGGAAGGTGGCAGGGTGATCAACGCCGTCGTGCTCGTCGCCACCGGCGTCAACGGCGACGGACACCGCGAAGTACTGGGACTACGCGTGGCCACCTCGGAGACCGGGGCCGCGTGGAACGAGTTCTTCGCCGACCTCGTAGCCCGCGGGCTGGGCGGGGTGAAGCTGATCACCTCCGATGCCCACCAAGGCCTCAAGGAGGCAATCGCGGCGAACCTGCCCGGCGCATCGTGGCAGCGTTGCCGAACCCACTACTCAGCGAATTTGATGTCGGTGTGTCCAAAATCGATGTGGCCGGCCGTGAAAGCGATGCTGCACTCGGTCTACGACCAACCCGACCGCGTGGCCGTCAATGCCCAGTTCGACCGGCTGATCGACTACACAGCTGAGCACCTGCCCGATGTTGCCG
>JBDSRF010000041.1:0-6984 GCA_039929445.1 Arachnia sp.
TGGTCCGGATCGCCGCAGCCGAGTCGGCGGAGCGCGGGGTTCGCGTCAACTGCCTGTCCCCGGGCGGGATGGTCGACACACACCTGTTCGGGCCGAACATGATGCCCGACCACATCAAGGCCCACGCGCCATGGTCAGAAACGTCCGTGATCGTCCGCGCGGCAGTCTGGCTGGCGTCCAACGACTCGGACGGTGTCACCGGCAAGCGACTCGCTGGCACGGAGTTCAACGGGACGCCGGCCGAGGACATCAGCACCATACTTTGGGACGCCTGACCGGGAGCACCAGTCAGGCGTCAACGAGGCGTCCCATGTCGGTCAGCCCCTGGGTGACCTCCACCAGCTGAGCGCGCATCGGATGGGCCCGCTCAGCGAACCTCTTCTGCAGGTCCGCATACTCGGCCCGACCTTCCGGCGTCTCCACACGGACCGGAGGCAGCCCCCATCCGGAGAGGTCATAGGCGCTCGCCTGCATGTCCACCACCCGGATGTCACGGGCCAGAACGAACGTGTCGAACAGGAGCTCCGAGGACACCGCTGGGGACAGCTTCCCGGACCACTTGTACAGGTCCATGTTGACGTGGAGGCAGCCGGGCTGGTCGAACTCGGCCTGCCGTTGGCGCGTCGGCTGCAACAGGTTCAGTGGCTTCGCGCTGGGTGTGAAGAAGCGGAAGGCGTCGATGTGCGAGCACCGGCAACCGACCTCCTCGACGATCCGCGACACCTCCTCGGGAGGAAATCGCAGCGGCAGGTAGGGGTGTCGGGTTTGCTCCGGAGCCAGGCCGAACACCATGGCCCATTCGTGCATCCCGAAGCATCCGAACCGAGGGGGCCGCTCCAGCGCGGCGCTCAACAGCTGGTGGGCGGTGGCGACGGTGGAGCGGCGCTGTGCCAGGAACGCCGGCGCATCGAGGCCCACCGTGTGGCCCCGCTCCCGGTAGAAGCGACGGTCAGCGAACTCGGCGGCATCCGCCAACTCCACACCCAGCCCTGGATGCCACGTCCTGAGCTGGGCAGGCCGCACGCTGTAGTAGTGGAAAAGGAAGTCGTCGACGGGATGCGCGACGCCGCGGTCGCGGCGGCTGAGGATGTCGGCCAGTTCGGCGTCGACTCGTGCGGCGTGCTCAGACGCCATGTGGCGCCACTGGGAACCATCCAGGACCGTCATGGACCCTCCCGCAGCAGTGTGCGCCTGGCCTGCCAGTCCGGCAGCAGGTGGGACATGTGCGCCTTGAACGCGGGGCCATGGCCGCGTTCCAGCAGGTGCACCAGTTCGTGCACCACCACGAACTCCAGCGCTTCAGGTGGGAACTTCGCCAGCGCGGTGTTGAAGGTGATCACCGTCGTGGCGGTGTTGCAGCTTCCCCAGCGCGAGGTCATGCGCCGCATCCTGTAGCCGGCTGATTGACGACCGACGCGCGGCTCCCACACCTCCAGCAAGGCCCGCAACCGTGGTTCCAGCTCCCGCCGGTGCAACGCGTCGAGCGCGCGACGGGCGGCCATCTCATCGTCAGCGGGGCGACGGATGTGAATGCGGCCATCAATGAGACGGGCGGAGGCCCGTGCGGCTTCCTCGACCACGACTTCGCGCCAACTACCCCAGAGGCGGACGCGACCGCCCGTGAAGAATCGCTCCTGTTGGGGTGATCGCAGCCGCACCGTTGTCCGGGTCCGCAGGATCCACGCATGATTCTCGGCCAGGAAACTCTCGATGACGCTCCCGCGAGTGCCGAAGGGCGCCGATACGGCCACGGCCCCATCAGGGGGAAGGATGCGCACCCGCAGTCGCTTCATGGCCTTGTAGGTGACCACCGCCTCGAACCCGTCCATCTGCAGCAGGGCGCTGCTGGTGGTCCGGGATCTCATGGAGGACATGTTACGGGCGCCCCCCGACAACACCAGTCAGGAGGGCGCCCGTGTATGTCAGGACTGCTGGTTGCGTCGTTCGATGATGCCCCGCAGCAACTCCACTGTGTCCTCGGGCAGGTAGGACCCCGTCTCCCCCGCCACGTCCACGCCCACGCGCTTCAGGACGGCAGCGGCGGATTCCCCGACGGCGATGACGGCCGTGTCGGAGTTCCAACCCAGAAGGCTGCTGACGGCCAGCGCACTTGATCCGGAGGCGATGACGACGGCGTCGTAACGGGAGTCCTTCCATGCCTCCACCACCTCGGCCGGCGCCGACGCGATGACCTTCATCGTGTAGACCGGGACCAGCTGGGCGGTGTAGCCCTTGGCCTGGAGCGCCGCAACAAAGGTGGGCGCCAGCAATGCAGATCCGGGTACAAGCACGTTGCCCTTGCCCTCAGGCCAGATGTCGAGCAGCGCATTGACACCCCAACCGTCGGTGGGGACGAGGTCGACGGTGTACCCGAGGTCCACGAGGGCGTCGGCGGTGCCGGGTCCGACGGCAGCCACCTTCACCCCTCGGGGCAGTGTCCAGCCCAATTCACGGATGCTGTCGACGGCCCGGCGGGAGGTGAAGGCCACCCAGTCGGCCCCCTCCAGGGTGCTGCTGACGCTGAGCACGTCCCTCCGCTGCAACGAGATGGCGTCGACGGTGATGCCGTGGGCCCGGAGTCCGTGTGACATGCGGCCCTCCTCGCGCGGCACCAGCACGCGTGCGTGCCGGATGTCGGAGGTGACCCGGCGCTCCTCCGCCTCGGGCTCCTCAACGGGGACGGGCTCCCGTCCAATCTGTTCGGCACCCCGCAGACGCAGTGCGTGGGCGGCGCGTTGGCCGCAGCGGATTGCATGGAACTCGGAGGTGGGCATACCCATCTGCACGCTCATACCCTGCGAACCGTCGTGCGGGATGACCTCGACCTTCAGGGTCAACAGCCCGCTGCGCTGCGCGAAGGCGCCCACCGACACCGACTCGTGCACCTTCAGCGCAGAGCGAGCGGCACGCTCGGTGATGGCGCAGATGCGGCTGTCCTGATCGTCGAACTCGGACAGGATCTCCACCAGTTCCGTGTCCACCTCTCGGCACTCGTACCCGACGGCACCCAGCCCGGGCGCTGCCGTGAACGGAAGGTAATCGGTGATGGCGTCGCCACGGCCGATCACGGCAATGTCAGCGGCGCTGGCCACGACGCCGTCGAGGGTTCCGGCTGCTACCCGGTCCAGGCAGGCGGACAGGCTGGGTTTCAGGTCCTCGAACTCCATGGCCGAGCGCAACCGCAGGACGTTCGCACGGCGAAGCGGACCCTGAGTGGCCAGAGCTGAACCGTCGGGCAGCCCGGAGAGCTGCAGTCCGTCGCGGCCGCAGATCGCGTCTCGGGCATCGCCGCGGACGGGGATGGCCGCCAGTTTCAGTCCGGGCACCGGCCCGGTCGGCATGCGGTTCATGCGGTGGATCGCCACGTCGAAGTCGTCCCGCAGCAACCCGAGCCGCAACTGTCCGATGCTCTCGCGGTCGCCCGTGTCAGGCAGCAGGACGATGTCGACGTCATGCCCCAGTCCGCGGAGTTGCTCGGCCAAGTCATTGGCCCGCGCCACGGACACGTCGGACTCCTTGGCCCCCACCCTGATCCTCATGAATTCCCTTTCCCGGCACTGCCCACTCGTCGACGTCGATGTGCGCCCCGGCGCAGTACCAGGGCTCAGCCTACTCAAGACTCCTCGGCACCAAGGAGGCGGATGGGGCAACCCATGCCGGAATGTGGGTAACGTCGATGTCGGTGCGGCGCGGTCGCATCGAAAGCACCCGCCACCACCCGAGGAGCCACGATGACCGACGCACTGTTCGACGACACTCCCCGCCCCGCACGCGAGCTCGCACCGGGCGCGTTCTGGGTGCCCGAGTGGCTCACAGTTGCGCAGCAGTCGTGGATCGTGGACAGGTTCCACGAGTGGACGGCCGGCCCCGTGCCCATTCGAAGCGCCAAGGTTCGTGGTCACGAGATGAGCGTCCAGACGGTGTGCCTGGGATGGCACTGGCGGCCCTACCAGTACAGCCGCGACGCGGTGGACGTGAACGGCAACCGCGTCCTCGACTTCCCCGACTGGATGGTGCATCTGGGTCGTCGGGCACTGGCCGAGGCGACGGGGGATCCACGCGCAGGTGACGGCTACACCCCCGACACCGCACTCGTGAACCTCTACGACGACGCGGCCCGCATGGGGATGCACCAGGACAAGGACGAGGCCTCGCTGGCGCCGGTGGTGTCACTGTCCATCGGCGACAGCGCCACGTTCCGCTTCGGCAACACTGAGACCCGCACCCGACCCTACGAGGACATCGACCTACGCTCGGGTGACCTGTTCGTGTTCGGAGGTCCGTCACGCCTCGCGTTCCACGGCATCACGA
Organism: Arachnia sp.; assembly: GCA_039929445.1. GTDB lineage: Bacteria > Actinomycetota > Actinomycetes > Propionibacteriales > Propionibacteriaceae > Arachnia. The sequence goes on from JBDSRF010000041.1 coordinate 4,312, forward strand.
AGGTGCAGCCACGCACTGCACCCCCGGGGTGCGGCCTCGATGAGGGCCGCATCAACATCACGATGCGCGTCACGGGCCTGACGGACTGATAATTCCCCGGTGACCGCGGACTGCATCTATTCCAGCTTCGCAGGAAATCAATCTTCCGCCAGGGCGTCAGCACAATCCACTTTCCCGTTCGGGAATTCAACCATCGCACCGTCGTCCTCGTTCAGCAGTTGCGTGAGGACTCGACATTCCGAAAAGGCCGCCATGTCCTCATCGGCGTCCCCGTCGAGTGACGGGACGAGCACGTCCCCATCCCACCTCGCCGTCGCGTTCCTGGCGGCGAACGCCGCCTCGATGGCTGTGGCCATTTCGTCGCGCTCCGTCCCGAACGCATAGTCACCACCGCCCTCGGTGACCGGAGCGGACGGGTCCTGACTCACGGTGGGACGCTCCCCCGACGCCTCCGCCGTGACGCTGTCGGTGGACACCTGACCCTCCGTGGACGGCACCGGCCCCTGCCCACATCCAGCCAGCGGCCAGCACAAAAAGTGTGGTCGCCAACAAAGCACCGCTCCGCAACATTACCGTTTTCCTCATGCCATCTCTCGATATTCTGGAATTGTGGTGACCCGGCAGGATATCCACATTGCAACCGATTATCCCGAAACCTCATTTATCGGTTCGAGCCGGATCATTCCGCTCGTGAGCCGAGAATTCGGCAGGACGTCGTCCGGAATCGTGGAGCATCCCAACCACCGACCCCCACCCACGGCCATTGCCAGTGCGGATACGCTTTAAGGGTGACTACCGGGACGCAACGTGACCACTGACGACGGGGCCGGAACGGGAACCGACGGACGGGCCAATGCACCGCTGCCGCGGGTCACACCCGGCCTCCTCGGTGACCTGAACCAGTTGCGCCGGGAATTCACCCGGTTCATGCTCCAGTACCAGTTCGCCGTGGCGGAGGTCACCACCAAGATCTCCATCCTTCGGGAGGAGTTCCGACTGCTGCACGATTACAACCCCATCGAGCACGTCGGGTCGAGGCTGAAGACACCTGAATCCATCATCAGTAAGGTCACCCGCAAGGGATGCGCCCCCTCCTTCGAGACCATCCGCTCGGAGATCACCGACATCGCGGGCGTGCGCGTCACCTGCAGTTTCACCTCAGATGTGTACCGCCTGTTCGGGATGCTGACCACCCAGTCGGACATCACCGTCCACACGGTCAAGGACTACATCGCACATCCCAAGCCGAACGGCTACCGCAGCCTCCATGCGCTCGTGGAGGTGCCGGTGTTCCTCTCGGACTCGGTGGAGCACGTCATGGTCGAGATCCAGTTCCGCACCATCGCGATGGATTTCTGGGCCAGCACCGAGCACAAGATCTACTACAAGTACCAGAGCACACCGCCCCCCGGCGTCCTCGCACAACTGACCGAAGCCGCCGAAACGGCGCACCGTCTGGACTCGCTCATGGAGGACCTGCACCGGCAGGTGCACGCTGCCGGCTCACCGCCCGGTGTGCCGGACAACTATCTGGTCCCCACTGACGCCGTCCTGGAGCGACTGCTGCAGATCCGCACCGTTGCCCTGGACGACCGGGACTGATCCGCGCCAACGAGGAGGGTCAGTGCTTCGAGCTCACGCGACGCGGCTGGCGCAACCACCGCAGGTGCTCGTGGTTGCCCAGAAGTTCCAGCCTCCGCCACAAGGCGCTGCCGGGCACCGCCTGGCTGGTGTGGCACAGGCATGCAGATCGCTGCCGTTTGCGCAGAACCGGCACCACCAGATCAACATCGCCCTGCTCGTGACCGACGAAGCCGGCGTCGAATTCCTCATTCAGGGCATCGGCGACGTCCTGCGGCAGAGTCCATGCAAGAACCGGCAGATCCATGACGGCGGCCGCGTCCACGGCGGCCCGAGTGGCCGCCGTGTGGTCGGCGTGGCCCGTGATCCCGCTGGGGTCGAAGACCACGAGACCATCCGTCGGCCGATCATCCAGTTCACGGAGCACCTCGGCGGAGAGAATGTCCCGCAGCACGTCCGACAGCATGCCGTCGCGGTAGTCGAGCAGCACGGCTGAGTCGATGCCCAACTGATCTGCGGCGTTCCTCAACTCCTTCGCGCGGACCTGGCTGAGTTGCGGTCCCGCGCCGAGGGTCGAGGCCCCGCCGTGGGTGAGGCAGAGCACGGACACGGTTGCGCCCGCCATGATGAAGCCGTCGAGCACTGCACCCAGGCCGAACGACTCATCATCCGGGTGCGCCACCACCACCAGGACAGAAGCCCACGGCGGCAGAGCCGTTCCCACCTCGTCGTCCTTGGCGTACTGGACCTCCAGCGACTGACTGGTCACGGTCGCGCCCCGGAGAGGACTGCGAACGCCGCCGTGATCCGCTTCTTCGCATCGTCGGCCACGGCATGCAGGGAGGCGTTGTCCGCCAGACCCATCATGGCGTCCGGATCGAATGCCTCAACGACGGTCGACGATTCGCCGACTCCTCGCACCACCACGTTGCACGGCAGCACCGTCGCGATCGACGGCTCGGCCTGAATGGCTTCGTAGGCCAACGGCGGCCGGCAGGCCCCGAGAATGACCTGCGGCTGGATGTCGACGCCGAGCTTGGCCTTGAGTGTGGCCCTGAGATCAATCTCGGTGAGGATGCCGAACCCCTGGTC
>JBDSRF010000042.1:0-1724 GCA_039929445.1 Arachnia sp.
AGCCGGGCGTGTACTCGTAGACCTCGATGCCCGCCTCCATGAGCGGCCGGTAGTGGGAGTGGGTGGCAAGGCTGACGTACCACTTGTCCGGGATGCCCGGCACGACGATCCGCACGCGGATCCCGGATCGGGCCGTGGCGGCCAGTTGCGCCACCATCGAGTCGTTGAGCACCAGGTAGGGCGTGAAGATGTCGACGCTGTGTTTGGCGGCCTGCATGAGGTGCTGGTAGATGTCGGAGCCGAGCGACAACTCGTCGAACGGGGTGTCGTCGAAAGGGGCCACGTGTCCCCGGGCGTCGGTTGCGAGGGGAGCCGGCAGACGCTGTGTGTCCTCAGGCGCGGAGGGGGCCTCCAACGCCTGGAGCGTGGAGGGCAGGAAGCTGGCGTACTCGACCCGGGCCCTGCTCGCGAGTTCCCACATCTGCAGGAACATGACCGTCAGGCCCCACGCGCCGGGTCCCTCCAGCCGCAGGACCGTGTCCTTCCAGTGGCCGAACCGGACGATCTCGTTGATGTACTCGTCGGCGATGTTGATGCCACCTGTGAAGGCGACCAGGCCGTCGACGCTGAGGATCTTGCGGTGGTCCCGGTTCTGGAACGTGAGCGTGAAGCCGAGCCCCACCGGATTCACGGGGATGACGGCGATCCCGGCGGCCTCGCAGCGCTGACGCAGCCCGACGGGGAGGGTGAAGAAGCTGCCGAGGTCGTCGTAGAGGAACCGGACGTCCACGCCCTCGGCAGCCCTGGCCGCGAGCGCGTCGACGAGCCGGTCCAGCATCTTGCCGCCGTCCACGATGAAGAACTCGGCGAACACGTAGTGACGGGCCCTGCTGATGGCCTCGATCATGGCGTCGAAGCCGAGCTCACCCAGCGGGTAGTAGGTGGTGGCCGTGTCGTCGAACACCCGGTACTGGCTGATGCTCTCCAGGTAGGTGAGCTGCCTCCTGACGGGGGAGGACACCTCGTCGGGGGACAGATGCGTGGGAGGGACAAGACGCAGGGCGTCGCGGGCGCGCTGGGTGGCGGCGTCGAAACGTTCCCGTTGCGACCGCGTCATGACGGTGGCGCCGTAGAACAGGTAGAAGACGGATCCCAGCAGGGGGGTGGTCAGCACGGGGATGATCCACGCGAGCTTGTAGGTGGTCTCGCGGCGGCCGTTCAGAATGAACAGCATCACGACCACCGCCAGGACGCTCTGCACCGCCAGGATGGCTGAGGACCAATCCGCCGGGAACGTCAGGACCGCGATCAGGACGAGCAGCTGCACCGCGAACGCCAGCGCGATGATGACGGCCCGCCCCCACGTGGTCGCCCATCGACGCAGGCCGGAGTGTTTCGAGGCCCGCTCGACCTCGTGTTGCGACGTCTGGTGCAGTGCCGTGGAGGTCATGGCCCCCATTGTGGGGTCTGTGCGGCCGAGAACGACAGTGCCGCCGCCAGGAAAGCTGGCGACGGCATCGGTGTTGCGGACGTACTCAGGGCTTGAGGACGACCTTGATGCACCCGTCCGACTTCTCCTGGAACATCTTGTAGGCCGCGGGGGCCTCCTCCAGCGGCAGATGATGGGTGGTGAGGTCATCGACGCCGAAGGGGTCGGAGTCCACGAGCTTCTCCAGCAGGTCAGCCGTCCACCGCTTCACGTGACACTGCCCCATCCGCATGGTGATGCCCTTGTCGAACATCGTCATGAGTGGCATGGGGTCGATGGCGCCGCCGTAGACGCC
>JBDSRF010000043.1:0-13466 GCA_039929445.1 Arachnia sp.
GCATCGGGGAACTCATCGACCTCATCCACGGCTGACGCCGGATGAAGTGAAGGCTCAGGTGGTGGGGGTCGTGACGGTTGAGCGGGGAGCAAACCGCCCTCGTGCGTACAGGAGGATGATGACCTGCATCGCCAGACCGGCGATGACGGCCATCGCGTCGGCCGCGTGTGGCACGCCCAGGGCACCCGCTGTCAGTCCCGTGACGCCGAGAGCCGCGACGAGACTGCCGAGCCAGTAGAACATCCGTTCACCGAAGGCCAAGGCGAAAGGGATGAAGTGCAGCCCGACGACGGCGGCGATCAGCGCTGGGCGCAGGTCGTCGTGCCCGGAGGCGGTCAGTGCACGCGATCCGAGACTGATCAGGGCGAGTTCAGCGACCACGCACGCAACGTAGGTGAGCAGCGCCACCTTGCTGGGACGTGCCAAAGGGCCCAGCGCCACCGGCCGGATGTAATGCGCAAACAGCGCCGCCCCGACCAGTCCCAGGCCGGTGGTCAGGGCGACGATCGATACGATCTGCCCGAGAGAGGCGGAGTAGCCGGTGATGAAGACCATCCCGCCGATGAGGCCAATCAGACTGCCCCAGCGACGAGGGTCCACCGCGGGCGGGGGCTCACCGACGTCGGGCCCGTAGCCGCGTGCGGAGGGATGATGCCTGGCTGGGTTCTTCGGTGTGGAGTGCATGGTTGCCAACCTACACCGATTCGATATAGTTGGCTATAACGAATATGAGTGGGGGTGTGGAAGTGCCTGGTTCCAGCAAGGCGGATCCGACGGCCAAGAGACCGTACCGGTCGCCGGTCCGTGAAAAGCTCGCGGCGGATACGCGACAACGCATCGCCGCGGCCGCGAAGGACCTGTTCGCTGAATATGGCTTCTCAGGCACGACCGTGGCGCGGATCGCGACGCGCGCCGGGGTGGCCACGCCGACGGTGTACGCGACCTTCGGCTCGAAGGGGGCCATTGTTTCGGCCCTGCTGGCCCAGATGGAGCAGGATGCGGGCAACGCCGAATGGGTGGAGCGCATCGCGCGGGAAACCGAGCCCCGCGCCAAGCTGGAAGCGTTCGCCATGTGGACCACCGCGCTCTTGTCCTCCAGCAGAGTGCTCATCCTGGCGGCCAACGCCGCGTCGGCAGATCCGGCGATCAATGAATTACGGGAGGAAGGGGACAGGCACCGCCGTGAGGGGCTCCGCGGGTTGATCGGTGTTCTTGCCCAGGGCAACGCTCTGTCCGCCGGGCTCAGCGAAGAACACGCACTTGACCGAGCGTGGATGCTGACAGGCGTCGAGCTCTATCTGTCGGCCACCGACGGCTGCGGCTGGACCGACCCGCAGTACCAGCACTGGCTCACGTCGCTGCTCCAGCAGCAACTCCTGTAGCGGTCGACGAACTCCACGGTCATGGGGGTCGCCCCACGTACACAACATTCGCGGGTGACCGTCGTCCGCAGCGATGGCCTCATGGGCCACTGTCAACACGGCACGAACCCGGCCAGCCCGCTCAGGCGAGCTGTTCCAGTAAGCCGGTGTCGACGTCGTACATGAAACCGCCCACTTCGGCGCGGTCCTTGATGAGGGGATGGTTGCGGACGGCGCGGACGTCGTGGTGCAGGCGCTGCACCTGGTCCGGTGTGGTGCCGAACTCGAGCCACGTGGTGTCGAGGCCGCTCCGCTCCGAGATCACCGCACGGATGTCCTCGTCGGTGCCGCTGGCCATGGCGCACTTGGTGTGGGGCACGATCATGATGCGGTCGACGTTCAGCAGCTGCACGCTGAGGGCGAGCCCGGTCATCATCGAGGTGGACACGCGACCACCGGGGGAGCGAAGAATCTTCGCGTCCCCGATGAGGAGGCCCACCATGGCGAGCGGTTCGATGCGCGAGTCCATGCAGGTGAGGATGGCGACGCCCGAACGGGCAATGCCGTCGAACCCTCCGTGCTCGAAGTCCTCGGCGTAGACACCATTTGATTCCAGAAGGTCAGTGAAGCTCATCAGCGCTCCTTTCTCGCACAGATTAGTGCCAAGCGGTGGTTGTGGGTGCATCGCGTCCGGCGTTACAGCAGGGGGGCCTGGTCGGACCCGTCCGCCGAGGTGCTGGTGCGCGCCTCTGGCGCCACAACAGGGGTGGCTTGTGCGACATCCGGTGCGGCCTGGTGATCGGTCGCGGCCGGTGCGTCTTCACGCGCGGCCGGGTGGCCCATCCCACGTCCGGCCAGTGAGGCGACGGGTTGTGGGACCGCCACCCCGGACCCGTCGCGTCGATCAGTCGGGGCCGGAAGCTCCACCGGAGAGCCGCTGGCCGCCGACGCGATCACGGGGGAGTGGCCGATGCAGGCGATCAGCAGTGCATCCTCACCCCTGAGGAAGCGGTGGCAGCGGACGCCACCGGTGGCGCGACCCTTCGCCGGATACAGGGCGAGCGGGGTCACCTTGGCGGCCCCCACCTCCGTCCCGGGAAGGGAACTTCCGGCGCCCGACACGGTGACGAGTTCGTCGGTGGCAGGGTTCACGGCGCCGAACCACAGCACCGAGGCCCCGGGGGCCAGCTTGACGCCGGCCATCCCGCCGCCCGAGCGACCCTGCGGCCGCACGGCGGAGGCAGGGAAGTGCAGCAGCTGGGTGTCGGTGGTGACGAACGCCAAGTGCAGTACCGGGTCGTCCAGCTCCACGGCACCCACCACCTCGTCGCCGTCGTCGAGGCGGATGACGTCCCACGCATCCTTGGACAGCTGTTCCGGGGCGACCCGCTTCACGACGCCGCGTCGGGTGCCGATGGCGAGGCCCGCTGCATCCGGCCCCAGACGGGTCATGCCCAGGGGGCGTTCGCCCGGTTCCAGCAGCCACAGCTCGCTGGCCGGCGAGCCGCCCTGCAGGGACGGCGCGTTGGCTGTCGTCGGTACCGTCGGCAGTTCGATGGCGCGGCAGCGCACCAGACGGCCACGGTTGGTGAGGACACCGAACTCGGCGTGCGCTGACGTGTGGATGGCGGAGACGATGACGTCGTGGGCCGTGCGTGGCCCGGTCGCGGGCAGCGGGACGTCGCCGTCCATCCGTGCCACGAGTCCCGTGCCGGAGAGCAGCACCCAGCAGGGGTCGTCGGGGACCTCGAGAGGCTGGGCCGCCTGGGATACCTGTCCGCTGGAGGCCAGCAGGATGGTGCGTCGTGGCGTGCCGAACTGCTTGACCACGTCATCCAGCTCGCCGGTGACCAGCGAGCGGAGAATCGCGTCGTCGTCCAGGATCTCGCGGAGGCCGACGATGCGCTCGTTGAGCTCTGCGGACTCCTTCTCCAGTTCGATGGTGGAGTACTTGGTGAGACGTCGCAGCTGCATGTCGAGGATCCAGGTGGCCTGGATCTCGTCGAGGTCGAAGGCGCCGATGAGTCGTGCCCGCGCCTCCGTGGCGTCCTCGGAGCTGCGGATGATGGCGATGACGTCGTCGATGTCTGCAATGGCGGTCATGAGTCCGCGCACCAGGTGGAGCCTGTCGGTGGCCTTGGCCAACTGGAAGCGCGTGCGCCGCAGCGTGACCTCGATCCGGTGATCCAGATACACCTGCAGCATCTCGATGAGTGTCATCGTCCGGGGCTGGCCCTCGACGAGCGCCACCGCGTTGATGGCGAAGGTGTCCTCCAGTTTGGTCACCTTGTACAACTGCTCGAGCAGGGCGTCGGGGTTGATGCCATTCTTCACCTCGATCACGAGCCGGGTGCCGTGCGCAAGGTCGGTGAGGTCCTTCACGTCAGCGATGCCGCTGAGCTTCTTCTCGCCCACGCCCTTCTTGATCTGCTCGATGATCTTCTCGGGGCCGATCATGTAGGGCAGTTCCGTGACGACAATGCCCTGGCGGCGGGGGGTGACCTTCTCGATGCGGGCCGTGGCACGCACCTTGAAGCTGCCCCGCCCGGTGGCGTAGGCGTCCCGGACGCCGTCGAGCCCGATGATCTTGCCGCCGGTCGGCAGGTCCGGGCCGGGAAGGAAGCGCATGAGCTCGTCAAGTTCCATGTTCGGCTTGGCGAGGAGCTGCTTCAACGCCGCCACGACCTCCACGAGGTTGTGCGGCGCGATGTTGGTGGCCATGCCCACGGCGATACCGGTGGCGCCGTTGACGAGCAGGTTGGGGAACGCGGCCGGCATCACGGACGGCTCGGATTCCTTGCCGTCGTAGTTGGGTTTGAAGTCGACGGTGTCCTCGTCGAGACCGGCGGTCATGGCGCGTGCCGCCGGCGCCATCCGGCACTCGGTGTAGCGCATTGCTGCGGGTCCCGCGTCCAGGGAACCGAAGTTGCCGTGGCCGTCGATGAGAGGCAGCCGCACCGCCCAGGTCTGCGCCATGCGCACCAGGGCGTCGTAGATGGCGGTGTCACCGTGCGGGTGGAGCACACCCATGACCTGCCCCACCACCCGGGCGCACTTCACGTGGCTGCGGTCCGGACGGATACCCATGTCGTCCATCGAGTACAGGATGCGTCGCTGCACGGGCTTCAGCCCGTCCCGGGCGTCGGGCAGTGCCCGGGAGTAGATGACGGAGTAGGCGTACTCGAGGAAGCTGGTCTCCATTTCCTCGGTGACGTCGACGTCCAGGATGTGTTCGTCGAAGGTGTCGTCCTCGGTCCTGGTCTTCGCCATTGGCGTCTCGGCCCCCTGTGGTGCGTGCTCGTGTCAGATGATCGTGCGCAGCTTATCGGCTAGTCCATCCCCGTCGGGTGCCCGCACCTCCGGCGCCGTGTCGGGGGACCACCTCTCAGGCTCTGACTGGTCGAACGGCATGGCGTGGGCCAGCACGTGTTCACCGGGGGTGAGCTGGCGGATGGCGCGGGCCCGCACGTGGCGGGGCTGGAGGGTGGCGAACTCCGCATACAGATCGGGATCGTGCTGGCCGTCGTCGCCCACCAGGAGCCACGAGATGTTGGGGAGGTCGCGGGCGAGTTCCCTCAGGCAGGTGCGTTTGTGGTCAGGCCCCTTGCGGAACCACCCGGTGTTGGTGGGGCCCCAGTCCGTGAGCAGCATTGCTCCCTTGGGGATGCCATGGCGTGCCAGGAAGCGACTGACCATGGGGTAGGTGTTCCAGGCCCCGGTGGAGACAAAGATCACGGGCGCCCCGGGGTGCTCAGCCAGGAGCTGCTGGTAGAACCGTGCGATGCCGGGGACGGCCTGCCGGGCCTGTTCGGTGAGGAAGAACGAGTTCCACGCGGCCAGGAAGGGGCGCGGCAGCCACGTGGAGAGAATGGTGTCGTCGATGTCGCTGACGATCCCGAACGTCTCCTCGGAGTCAATGATCTGCACCTCAACGTTGCCGGAGTCCCCGCTGGCGCTGTGGACCTCGATGGTGTGCCAGCCCGGTGCCAGTCCCGGGTTCTTCACCCGCACGTCGATGTAGCCGCTGCGGTCGGCATGCACGAGCACCGGTTCGCCGTTCAGGATGATCCACGCGTCGGCATTGCCCAGCGGGGCTGCGATGAAGTTGCGCCATCCGCGACGGTGCATGAAGTCGTAGGCCGCCTGCACGATCCCCAACTCGCTGGGAGGCTTCAGTACGACGCGTGCGAGCACCCGCACCTGCTCGGGTGTACCGAAGCCCGTGTAGCCGACGATGGCCTGTTGCCAGCCGCGTCGGGACAGCGTTCTGCTGAGCATGTCGGTGATGCGGTCCTCGATGCGGGCGGCGAAGAAGGGGCGAGACTTCATGGCCCACAACATAGGGCAAGCATGGGACAATGACTCCCGTGACCCATCTCGACCAGACGCGCACGGTGCTGCCCCCGGACCTTGTCCACCAGATTTCTGAGTGCGGCTTCTACCCGGAACTGGTGACCGACACGATCGCCAGCGGACTGGGAAACCAGCCCGTGGTGGGCCACCTCGTGCACCATGAGGCGACGTTCGCCGGGCACGAGGTGCAGCGTCACATCACCGTGCTGGTCCTGACGGAACGCCAACTGCTCATCTGCCACACCGACGACGGCGACGACGGCGCCACGGACCGGGCGCTGACGACGTCGGAGGTGGTTGCCCTGCGCGCCATCGACTCCGTGGTGGTCACCCGCTCCGTCAGCAAGCCCCAGTCCTATGGCGAGGACTCCGAGGTGGTGGAGACCTGGTTGACCCTGGTGTGGGGTGCGGCGCGTCGCCTCGACCTCGGCCCGGCATCCTGTGACGACCCCAACTGCGACGCCGAGCACGGTTGGACGGGCATGCAGGTCCCCAACGACCTGACCGTACGCATGAGCCCCGTGGGCGACGGCGACTCCAACACCCGCCGACTCCTCGACTTCGGCGCGTTGCTGCAGTCCCGGGTGGGTTGATGCACGAAGAGTTCATCTCGCCCCGCTACGGCGGTGCGACGCTCGCCAGCCTGCTCCCCAGCATTGAGGCCTCCCTGTCGGGTACCACCCCGGTGCTCGCCCTTCCCCGCGCCTCCCGGTACGTGCTGCTGCTGGTGGATGGCCTGGGCTGGCATCCGCTGCAGGCGCACGCCGACCACGCCGAAATGCTGGCGGGCCACCTCGATTCCGCCACGGAGCTGACGTGCTCGGTGCCCTCCACCACCGCCACGTCCCTGACAAGCCTCGGCTGTGGTGTGCCGCCCGGCCAGCACGGGGTGGTGGGCTACACCTTCCTCGACCCCGCCAGTGACCGGCTGCTCAATGCCCTCACCTGGGACGGTGGGCCGGAGGACATCGCCGGCTTCCGCTGCCACGACACGGCCTTCCAACGCATGTCCGCACGGGGGCATCACTCCGGGGCCGTCTCGCTGGCCCGCTTCGCCGACAGCGCGCTCACGCAACTCGCCTTTGGGGGCACTGAGCACCTCGGTGTGGAGAGGGAGGGTCAGACCACCCACTTCGTGGACCTCGTGTGTCAGTCGCTGGCCACCAACCAGGTGGTCTACTGCTACGAGCGGATGCTGGACCACGACGGTCACGGTCACGGCGTCGGCTCGTGGCAGTGGCTGGACAGGCTTGCGCGCATTGACGACATGGTGGCGGAGCTCGTCGAGAGCCTCCCCGCCGACACCTGCCTCCTGGTGACCGGCGACCACGGGATGGTCAATGTCCCCACCCACCGCAAGATTGTGGCGGACAACGAGCCCGCCCTTGCTGGCTGCCGCCACATCGGTGGTGAGGCGCGTTTTCGCCAGCTGTACTGCGACAAGCCGCGGCGCGTCGCTGCAGCCTGGTCCGAGTTCATGGGCGACCGGGCGCACGTCCTGACCCGCGACGAGGCACTCACCGCGGGCTGGTTCGGCCCTGAGGTGCATCCCCGTGTGGTTCCCAGGATCGGCGACGTGCTGGTGGCGATGCGCGCGGACTGGGGCGTCATGACGTCGGCGTTCCCGGGTGAGTTCTCGCTGGTGGGAATGCACGGATCCCTCACGGCTGAGGAGATGGTGGTCCCGCTCTTCGCGTTCGGTCCGCGATGAGGATTGCTCTCGTCCTCGACGATTTCTTCCCCGACTCCGGGGGAGTGGCCCGGTCCGTGGAGACGCAGCTCGAGCAACTCGTTGCGCAGGGCCACGACGTCACGCTCATCGCACCCGACCGGCATCTGCAGAAGCCCCGGGGATGCAGGACAATCGAGTGCCCCACCATCTACATCGAGGGCACCTCCTCCCACCTGAGCGTCCTGCACTTCTCCCGGCGCAGGGCGGCCCTCATCGACCGCTGCGCCCAATTCGACGTCATCCACACGCAGACGGACAGGGGCGCAATGATCCTCGGGGCCCGGCTGGCCCTGCTCCAGGGCATCCCACACGTCCACACGTTCCACGCCAACATCGCGGGGACCCACCAGACCGTGAAGTCGGCCATCTGGGGGACCCTGTCCTACCAATTCGTCATCAACCCCGTGCTGACGGCCGCCAGCAGCCGCCAACCTCCACGATCGCGGTTGCCGGGGCGGGAGAGGGAGACCGGAGGACTTGCTGCTCGCATGGACTGGGCGTCCTTCGCCGACCTCGCCGGCAAGGTGGACGCATACACCGTGCCGTCGCCGTTCATGCGTGACCTCATCAACGAGGCCGCCGGGACGCAGCTCAACGGTTTCGTCGTCCCCACGGGCTACAACGAGCGAATGAAGGTGGCCATTGACCAGTCCGAGCGGACCCGTACCGACGCCCGGGTGCGCTTCCTGTCGGTGGGCCGGCTCGCGAAGGAGAAGCGGCTCGACGTGCTCATCAAGGCCTTCAACCGTGCAGACCTCCCCGACGCGGAGCTGGTCATCGTCGGCGACGGCGACCAGCGGGCTGCACTGAGGTCCCTTGCGGAGGGCAACCCCCGCATCGACTTCCGTGGTCACCTCGGCTCCCTGGACGCGATTTCGTCCGAGCTGCGCAACGCCGACGTCATGGCGATGAGCAGCTACCGCTTCGACTCGCAGGGGCTCGTCATCACCGAGGCCGTGGCCGCCGGGCTGCCCGTCATGTACTGCGACGACCGGCTCACGGTGGGCCTGTCGCCGGAGACGTCGTTGCTGACGGGTCCTGACATCGCGTCCATGGCGGAGGGCTTCCGCCGGATGTGCGATCCGGCGCTGCGCGGGCGGCTGGCAGCGGCCAGCCCGGCGCTTCTACCGTCGCTCAGAGCCGACCGCATGGCCGAGAAGTACGTGTCGGTGTACCGATCCGTGATTGAAGGGAACAACGTTGGCTGAGCTGGTCTTCCACACGGGGCCCATGGACTGCGGCAAGTCCACCCTCGCCCTCCAGTTCCACCACACGCAGTCCACCCACGGTCGCCAGGGGCGGCTGTTCACCCGGCAGGACCGCTCCGGCACACCCAGCGTGACGTCGCGTCTGGGCTTGTCGTCGCCGGCCATCGAGGTCGCCGAGGAGTTCGACTTCTGGCGCTACGTCATCGCCGAGCTGACGAGCGGCCAACGCGTGGACTACCTGGTGTGCGACGAGGCCCAGTTCTACACGGGAGAGCACGTCGAGCAGTTGGCACGCATCGTCGATGAGCTCCAGCTCGACGTGTACACCTTTGGCATCCTCGCCGACTTCCGCACCAAGCTGTTCCCGGGCTCCCAGCGCCTTGTCGAGCTCGCGGACCGCACCGAGACACTGCCGCTGGGTCCGCTGTGCTGGTGCTCGGCAAAGGGCACGCACAACGCCCGCACCGTCAACGGCCTGATGGTCACTGAGGGTTCCCAGGTGGTGGTAGGTAACACGGAGAGCGGGATGGAAGTGCGCTACGAGGTGCTGTGCCGCGCGCACCACCGCCGCCGCATGACAGCAACCCGGGCCAAGGCCACGCTGTCGCCCGAGCCATTGCCCTTCGGATTGGGCTAGGCCCGGTCGGTACTAGTCCCCCCGGGTCGGGAGCGTTTCGGTCAGTGGGAGTGATCGTTGGGTTCCCGCAGGACAGTGCCGTGTGGAAGGATCGCCGGGAACAGTGCCGCAGCGGGTGGCGCTCGATCGAAAAGGTGCAACGATGCGCTTACACATGAAGTCACGCTTCGTGGCAATCATGTCGGCAGTCGCCCTGGTCATCACCGGTTTGGTGACCACGCTGGCCCCCACGACAAGTCAAGCAGCCCCTGGAGTCAACGTCGCGCTTGCTTCCGCAGGCGCGGTCGTCAGTGCTTCCGGCAACGAATCCGCCACATGGCCTTTCAGTCTCGCCACTGACGGCGACGTCACAACGCGGTGGTCGTCCAACACCGCCGACAACGCGTGGCTGCAGGTGAAGCTGGCCAGCGCCACCACCATCGACCACGTCACCATCCTGTGGGAGGCTGCCTGCGCCGCCAAGTACAAGGTGCAGGTCTCCAACGACGGGTCCGCCTGGACCGACGCAACGTCGGAGATCCCCAACTCTCCATGCGCCCCGACCATGACCCACGCCCTGAACCCGGCAACCGCCGGGACCGCGTGGCAGTACGTCCGCATGCAGGGAATTGACCGCACGCCCATCGGCGGTCAGAAGTACGGGATGAGCCTGTTCGAGTTCCAGGTCTGGAACGGCCCCGAGGGTGCCGTCGTCGCCAGCAACGTGAACCTCGTGCCGCTGCCGCAGGAACTCGCCGTTCTCGACACCGAGGCTGCCTTCGTACTGAACGCCGACACCAAGATCGAGGCCACCGGCGACGCCGTCGTCGTGGCCAATGTGCTCGCTGAGCGCTGGCGCGTCTCCACCGGGCTCGCCCTTCCGGTCGTGGCCTCCGCCGCCAGCAACTCCATCCGCCTGGTGCTGGACACGTCCTACGCCGAGCTGGCCACGCCCAGCGCTGGTGAGGGCTACTCGCTCAAGGTGCGCAGCACCGGCGCCGTCATCACCGCCAAGGCGGCCCACGGCCTCCACAACGGTGTCCAGACGCTGCGCCAACTGTTCCCGCCGATGATCGAGTCCAAAGTGACTGTTCTCCGCGACTGGTCGGCACCCGCCGTCGACGTCAAGGACGCACCCCGCTTCGGACACCGCGGCATCCAGGTGGACGCCGCCCGCTCCTTCGTGACGGTGCCCGAGCTGAAGAACATCATCGACACCATCTCCTCCACGAAGCAGGACCGACTGCACCTGCACCTGGCCGATGACCAGGGCTGGCGCATCGAGATCACCAACGACGGCCGGGAGGCCGGCGACACCATCGACTACACCCAGCTCACGAAGATCTCCGGCCAGTCCGCCATGCTGACGGATGCCAGGGGTTACAAGGAGGAGTTCGGCCGCACCGGGTTCTACACCCAGCAGGACTACAAGGACATCGTCAAGTACGCCGCCGACCGCTTCATCACCGTGATCCCCGAGATCGACGTGCCCGGCCACACCAAGGCCCTGCTGCACGCCATCCCGGAGCTCAACGGCGGTAAGGCCAGGCCCTTCCCGACCGTCTACGGGACGGTGAAGGAGCAGAACAACGGCAATGTCGGCGAATCCACGCTGGACGTCGACAACCCGAAGACCTTCGTGGCCATCAAGCACATCTTCGGCCAGATCGCCGCGATGACCCCCGGACCGTACTTCCACATGGGTGGCGACGAGTCCCACGTCACTCCGCACGACGACTACGTCTCCTTCGTCCAGCAGACAATCGCCATCGTGCGTGGGCTTGAGAAGAGCACCATCGGCTGGAACGAAGTTGCCGAAGCCGGTCTGGCGCCGGGCGACGTCGTCCAGTACTGGGTGGGAAGCACCGACCCCACCGCCAAGGCCATCCAGGCCGGCGCCAAGGTCATCGTGTCCAAGTCGGACTCCTCCTACCTGGACATGAAGTACAACGCGAAGACCCCCATCGGCCTCACGTGGGCCGGTCAGGGCGACGTGGACAAGTACTACAACTGGAACCCCCGCACTGTCGTGCCCATCGCAGAAGAGGATGACATCCTTGGTGTCGAAGCCCCCCTGTGGTCCGAGACCCATCGTGGCGGCAAGCAGAACGAGTTCCTGATCTTCCCCCGCGCCGTCTCGCACTCCGAGATCGGCTGGACCCCGCAGTCGCAGCGCAACGTCACTGACTTCCTCAAGCGACTCAATGCTGTCGGCCCGCGCCTGCTGGCCATGCAGAGCAACTTCTACGACGGTCCACTCGTGGCCTGGGGCACCGACCTTGCCGGGCTTCCGGCCAAGGCGCGCACCAACACGTCGCAGCGCGTCGAGGTGGCACACTTCGCCGCCCCCGGCACCAAGATCTCCGCTGACGGCAAGACCGTCGCCGTGGACTCCGTCAACGACGCCGACGGCGCCAGCAAGTCGGCACTCGCCGGGCCGCTGACCGCCACCATCGCCTTCGGCGACGGCTCCGCGGCCGTGGACGCCACGTTCGCCACCGACACCCCCCGAGGTGTGGTCTCGGCCGGCTCGCTCTACCGCATCGGTGCCGACCACACGTACGCCACCGCCGGCAGCTACGACGTCACCGTCACGCTGTCCGACGGACGCGTCGGCAAGGCCAAGGTCACCGTCACGGCCGACTACGTCGTCCCCGTCAAGGCCGTCTTCGACGACTGCCAGGTGCCCACCATGGTGCTGGCCGCAACGACCGCACGGGATGATTCCCGCGTGGGCGTCACGCTGACCGGTCTCATGCCAGAAGAGTTCCTGGACATCCTCTGGGACGGCACGAAGATCGGCACCGTCGTGAGCGACGATGCCGGCAAGGCCTTCTTCAGCCACTACGTGCCGTACCAGACCGTCAAGGGCGACCATCTCCTCCGCGTCAAGGACTCGGCCGGTCGTTTCGTCGAGAAGGTCGTCACGGTCACCTCGATGACTGCGACCCCTCCCGGCATCGCCGTGACGGGTGTCACAGCTCAGGCCTCGTCCGAGGCCCCGAACGAGGGTGCGCCGAACGGCGTCGCCACCGCTCTGGTCGACGGCAACCCGGCCACCTTCTGGCACTCCAAGTGGTCCGCCCCGGCGGCCGCTTACCCGCACACGCTGACGTTCAACCTCGGCAAGGAGGTCAACCTGAGCCAGATCGTCTGGACCCCGCGCCAGAGCAGCGACAACGGTCAGGTCAAGACCATGACCGTCGAGTTCAGCGCCGACGGTGCGACGTGGACCGGTGCGAAGGAAGTGACCCTGGCCGCCGGCCGCGGTTCCACGGCCATCGCCGTGGATGCCAAGGCCACGCACGTGCGGATCACGGCCACGGCACCCCAGGAGGCCGGTAGCCCCTTCGCCACCGCCGGTGAGGTGCAGTTCCGTGGGCTCAGTGCAGGCCAGGTGGAGCCCGAGGGGCCGCCCGCGGTCGTCGCCGGGACGTGGACCCCTCCCGCCGAGTGCGGGAGCGACCCCAACCCGACGGTCACCGTCACGCCCACCACCACGGTGACGCCCACCACCACGGTGACGCCCACCACGACGGTGACGCCCACCACCACCACCACGGCCACGGCAACCGCCACGGCCACCGCCACGGTCACGTCGACGCCCACCACCACGGTGACGCCGACCACGACGGTCACCGCCACTGCAACGGCCACATCCACCGTCAAGCCGACGGTGAAGCCAACCACCAAGCCGACTGTGACACCCTCGTCGACCCAGACGAGCATCCCGGCCACGGATCTCTACTCCACGCCGGGGTACCACACGGTCAACGGTCGCAAGTGGTTCACCGCCTGCGAGCCGTACTCGCAGACGATGCGCTGCCGCACGGAGATCTGGGCCACCCAGGTCCAGAACATCGGCGGCAAGTTCGTCTCGAAGACGGGTTGGCACTTCAACAACCTGACGTACCTCGAGTCGTCGCGCTCCCTGTGGGCCAACAACCCGCTGGGCAGGGCTGGTAGCTGGACTGCCCTCGACGGTCGCCAGTGGCGCACGGAGTGCGACACCGCGGCCACCGGTCGCAATGGCTGCCGCAGCTTCATCTGGTCGCCCAACGTCGCCGTTCCGGTCAAGAACGCCGATGGGACCTACCGCTACGAACTGGACGATCTCTGGGTGTTCAACAACATCGTGCGATTCTCCAGCTGACACACGAGAGACACGAGGGCCGGCTTCCATCACGGAAGCCGGC
>JBDSRF010000044.1:0-9109 GCA_039929445.1 Arachnia sp.
GGTCGCCGCGAAACAGGAGTGGCAGCCGCCCCGTTCGGTGGATCCGGCCCACGTGGCGCAGTCCCAGTTCTCCTTCAACGCGGGCGGCGCCGACAAGACGCTGTGGACCCAGACCATCGGCAGCCCGACTGTCCTGGCCTCCCGGCAGACGTTCCGGTTCCGGGACTACCAGGCCACAGGGGCGGGTTGCATCGTCACCCCGGAGAGTGTCCGCGGTCGCGTGGTGTACGGCTGGCACTCCTACATGTGCCCGCTGGCCAGCGACGGGAAGATGGTGTGGCACCACATGGTCAGCTCGCTGGTGGCGGAGGCCCACGGGCAGTGCCCGGCCTACGTGCCGGGGACGTCGCTGGAGGCCCACTTCAAGCGCTGCGAGGCCGCAAGCCCCAAGACCGTGAAGTACTCGCTGCCTGCCCGCCCGGGCGGACATGTCTACGAGGCGCTGCAAATCATCGACGACAACAACAACCTCGCCGGCATGATGGGTCTGGAGACCAGCCTCTACTCGCACAAGAAGTCGTCCCAGTCCCAACTGGGTCTGTTCGCCGCACTGGCGCCCAACCCCTAGGGTCCCCGCGGACACGTCGGGTTACCCCACGTTTGGCCATGTGATCGCCTCGTCCGCCACACTTGTCCAGAGATAGCTGGCTACAGCCGGCCCAAACCAGATCTGCTACGACAGAGAGGGAGCCGACTCATGGATTGCCCACGATGTGGCGCCAAGTTGCCGGACGTTGCACATTTCTGCCACCACTGTGGCCAGGACATGACACGACCCGGCGAGGCCCGACGAAAGTCATTTGCAGTCAAACCCGATGAAGCAGTGGCGTCCTTCGCGCTGGTGTCGACCATCATGCCGCGCGGGGTGGGGGAGAAGCCCCAGACCTACCGCCTGGCGTTGTTGATCGCGCTGGCGGCTGCGCTGGTCGCTGCCATCTTCGGTGCGCTGCCCATCGCGGTGCTGATAGCAGCATTCGCGATCCCCATCGTCTACATCGTCTACCTCTACGACGTGAACCTCTGGGAGGACGAGCCGGTACCGGTCACCGTCCTGGCATTCCTCCTCACGGGGGGACTGGCCGCCGTGTTCCTGGTGATCCTGAAGTCCCTGGGGCTGCTCGCTGCCCCGGTGCCGGTCATCGACATGGGCGGCGGTGTCTCCATGGGAGGCGTGTCGCTCGGCCCGCTGCTGGGCGCCCTGCTCATCGTCCCCATCGTGGGTGAGCTGATCCGCCAGGTCGGCCCCGTCGTGCTGGCGAGCCGCCCGAAGTTCGACGACCTCATGGACGGCTTGACCTTCGGCATCGTGGCGGGCGTGGCCTACTCGGCCGCCGACACGCTGGTGCGGCACTGGCCGGCGCTCACGGGCGGCTTCATTGGCATCAACGACCCGGGCATCTGGGCGTCACTGGTGTTCCTGGAGGGCTTCGTGAAGCCCCTCCTCATCGGAACCGCCACGGGCATCGCCTGCGCCGAGTTCTCCGGGCTCGGCAAGGGGTACGACGGCTTCACGAGGCGCTACGCCCGCGGGCTTGTCGAAGCCATCGGCGCCAACATCCTCTACAGCGGCGGCATCTACTTCCTGGGCCTCCTGGAGGACCCCACACTGCGCGTCATGCTGCAGGTCGTCTGGGGTCTGCTCATCGTCGCGGTCCTGGTCATCAGGGTTCGTAACGTCCTGCACCACGGCCTCATGGAGGGGGCGCTCGAGGCATCCGCTCGCGGAGGTGTCGGCCAGGAAGCCGGCGTCGGCGCTGACGGTCCCCTGGGCTTCTGCTCCCGGTGCGAAATGCCCCTCATCGCCAACGCCCGTTTCTGCACCGCCTGCGGCACGACCGTGCGGGTGGGCGACAAGAACCAGCCGGGGAACGCGCGCCTGGCCTACGTCACGGGTACACCGACTGACACGTCTCGCCACGAGGAGGGCCCCCGATGAACGAACCACAGCAGCCCACCGGCAACAACCCGGGGCAGCAGCCCAGTGGCGGCCAGCCAGGCTGGCCGTCGCAGGGTCAGCAGCCACCTCGCCCACAGCAATTCCCGCAGTCGCAGCCGTACCCGCAGTCCCAGCCGTACCCACCGTCCCAGCCGTACCCACAGGGGCAGCAGGGTCCGCCGCCCGGGTACGGCGGACCGCAGTCTGGTGTCACCCCACCACCCGGCGGCTATGCGCCGCAGCAGGCGCAGCCGCCGTATGGTCCCGGGCAGCAGCAGTTTGGCTATGGCCCGCCCGGCGGATACCAGGGACAGAACTTTCCGGGTGGTGGCGCCCCGCCGCCGTCGGGCAACTCCCGCGGCAAGATCATCGGCATCGTCCTCGGCGCGATCGCGCTGCTGGCCGTGATTGGCGTGGTCATCGGCCTCTTCACCGGTGGCAAGGAGGATCCGGTCGTGCCGCAGCCGCCGCCGGTCACCCAGACGCCGAATCCCGTGCCCACCCCGGAGCCCACCGATCAGACGCCGGACCCGAGCCCCGAACCCACGGACTCGGATCCCACGGCGACGCCCTCGGAGGAGACGACCGAGCCCGCACCCACCGAGACAGAGACGCCTCCCGCCGCCGGCGCCATTGACGTCGGCAATGGGATGGCGGTGGTCCCGGCTGCAGGTTGGATCGCTCAGGAGAAGGGCCCGAACGGCGTCCTGCTCGTGGACGCCGAAGGGCGGGGATTCCTCGTCACCACGGGCCCGTCGAGCAACCCGTCCGCGGAGATCGTCACGCTCATCGACAAGGTCACCGAAGGTGGCTCGGATGTCCGGAAGGCCGAGGTCCAGACCCCGGACGTCCACCCGGACCTACAGGTGGCCACGATGCTGGCCGTCATGACCTCCTCCGGTGGAGGTGGCTCCACCAAGCTCGGCGCCCTCGCGGTGATGTCGTCGCGCACCGCTGACCAGGTCGGCTTCGCCACCGTCCTTCTGGCACCTGTGGCAGATCTGGAGAATGACACGCTCATTGCGCAGGTCGACCAGATGCTCGAGTCGATGTTCGTCAGCCAGCTCGGCTGATGCCCACACGCGGCGAGGGGCGCAGCACGCCCAACTTCTCGGGGATCGACCACGTCGCGCTGACCGTTACGGACCTCCACGCCAGCCTCGACTTCTACGAGTCGGTGCTGGGTGTGGAGTCCGACGGCGAGATGTCCGACGGAGCGTTCCTGCGACGCGTCCTGCCACTGCCCGATGGTTCCCATCTGGGGCTCACGCAGCATGACGCGGGCAGCGGGCAACGGTTCGATCCCACGACTCCGGGACTCGACCACCTGGGCCTGGCCTGTCCTGCACGAGACGACCTGTTCCGCTGGGCGGAGCATCTGGACACGCTCGGGGTCGCCCACAGCGGTGTCCGGGACGCCCCGTACGGCAGCGCGCTGAGCTTCCGGGATCCCGACGGCAATGCGCTGGAGTTTTTCGCGCCGTCGTAAATCGCGGTGAGCGCTCAGTCCCGGATGAAACCGAGGACGAGGTTGATGACGCCGACGGCGGCGACGGCGTAGGGCCAGAAGCGCAGAGGGATGAAGAACAGCGTCGACGACGGACGTGAGAAGACCTGCTGGCCGGTCTCCTGGTTCACCACGGGCACCAGCCGGTGGGTCACCGTCCTCCCGGACGGATCAACCAGGGGCTGCGGCAATGGCTGGTGGACGTACTGCGGCTGCGGCTTGTCCAGCCGGGGTAGCGCATACGTCGAGAACGACCAGAGCGCTGCCGCTCCCAGAAGGAAGCCGATCCCCAGACAGGTGCTCACAATGCCCGCGTTCGTTTCGGCGTCCGGGGCGATTATCGCCTTCAGCGTGAAGCCCAACCCCACCGACAGTCCGAAAGCTACAAAGGCCAGAATTCCCCAGCGGGTCCACACAATCACGCACTGACCCTACACAGGGCGGGTTCGTTGCGGGAATCCTCCAATACGATCAGGGTGTCGGTCACACGGAGGAGGCACAACATGCCGGATTTCAACTTTCCGAATTCGATGGAAGTCACGAGCGCCGTCCTCGCTTTCGTGTTCTGCGGTCTGATCGGCCTGGAGCGGCAGCTGCGGCGCAAGAGTGCCGGTGTCCGGACACATGTTCTCGTGGGACTCGGCAGTGCTCTGTTCACGATGGTGTCGCTGTACGGGGCGCCCATGGCCGTTGGGAGCGTCCTTGGATGGGATGCCTCCCGCATCGCCGCGCAGATCGTCTCGGGTGTCGGCTTCCTCGGCGCCGGCCTGATCTTCGTGCAGCGCGACGCCGTACGGGGACTGACCACCGCTGCCTCCGTCTGGATGGCGGCAGCCATCGGCATGGCGTGTGGTGCCGCCATGTATGGGGTCGCGCTCATGGTGCTGTTGCTCCACTTCGTCATCATCCTCATGACTCCACTGCTGAACATTCTTCGCCGCACCAGCGGTGGCGAGATCGTGGAGCTGACCTACGAGGACGGGCGAGGGATTCTGCGGGAGGTGTTGATGCTGGCGACGACGCGCGACGTACAGACGCGAATTCTCTCCAGCAAGCCCTTCAACCACGGCGAGTGGCGGGGCGTGGAGATGCTCGTGCAGCTCCAGGGCCGGACAGGCATTGACCAGTTGATCCACGAGGTGGGTGAGCTGGATGGCGTCAGCAGCATCGGGATCGCCGACGACACCGACTGACGGCTGGCTCCACTCTGTGCAATGGTCGTGTCATGACCAGATCTGGAACCAGCGGTGCGACGGACGGGCTGGCCCGGCTGTTGGCCGCGGGCAGTTGGACCCATCCGCCCCAGAGTGTCGATGCTGCTGACGGCCGTGTCGTTGTCACAGCCGTGGAAGGCAGCGACGCCTGGTGTCACACGTCGTATGGTTTCGTGCACGACTCGGAGCACGCGCTCCTGGAACCGTTCGGCAACGCGGAGGCACTGGAGGTCTCGTTCGTCCTCGATTTCGAGGAGCAGTTCGACCAGGCGGGCGTTTTCCTGCGGGCCTCCGAGCACGAGTGGATCAAGGCGGGCATCGAGGCCTCCGACGGGCAGCTGCAGGTGGGGGCGGTGGTCACCCACGTCCAGTCCGACTGGTCGGTGGCGCCGGTGCCTGAGTGGGGCGGCCGCGTCGCCACCGTGCGCGCCAGCCGCGACGGCGACGCCGTCACCATCCGTGCGCGCGTCGACGACGAGCCGTGGCGCCTTGTGCGCGTGGCACATCTCGATCCGGATCACCCCGTGGAGGCGGGCATCTTCTGCGCCGCTCCCACCCGTGCCGGGCTGCGGGTCACGTTCACCGGCTACCGTCGCGGCCCCGCGGACGCCTCGCTGCACTGAGACCTCAGCGTGCCGGCCGTGGCGACGATGTGGCCGCCGCGGACGAGCACCTGCTCCACGTCCACGCAGCTCGTCTCCACGGCCGTCCACGGCCGGGCCCGGATGTCGGCGCCCCCCATCCAGCACGCCAGGCGTGCCAGCGGTGCGAGCAGCGACGCCCGGCCCGTCGGCGGCTGCATGTCCACCACCCCCACCCGAGCGTCGGACCTCAGCACTGCGAGGCCGTTGCTCCAGGCGGCCCGCCAATCCGTGGTCACGCTCAGCGCGTAGCTGGCGAACAGCGCGTCCACGCCGGGCCCACGGCCGGCATCGGTGAGGACTTCGGCCACGATGGACGGGGGAAAGGCTACGGCGTCCGCCTCGAGAAGCCGGACGTTGTTCAGGTTGCTTCGTTCGATTCGCCGCTGGGCGACCCTGAGCATCTGCGGGCTGGAATCAAGCCCGATGACGAGGCCATCCGGGCCGACGGCGTCGCTCAGGAGGGGGAAGTTCAGGCCGGTTCCGCAGCCGACGTCGAGGACCACATCGCCCCGCTGGAGGTGCAGCAGCGGGATTCCCGCCACCCGACCGGCTCGGTACAGCAGCTTCTCGCCGGAGAACCAGTCGTAGAAACGGGCGCCGAACGTGTACGGGGTGATCCATCGCACAACGTGCTCCTCGGGGTCAGGGTTGTCAGGCAAACCTATGCTCAACCCATGAACGGTCCAGCCTCCCCGGACGTCGACCTCCAGCAGGACTGGGATCTCGTGGTGCTCGGGGCGGGCACGGCCGGCCTCCTCGCCTCCCGTATCGCCGCCAGCCTGGGCGCCAGGGTCCTGCTCATTGAGCGGGACCGCCCGGGTGGGGACTGCCTGTGGACCGGCTGCGTCCCCTCCAAGGCATTGATCGCCGCGGCGCGCTCGGCGGGTGCCGAGCGGCGCCTCGTCGTGGGCCCCGGCCCCCTGGCCGACGAGGCGATTTTCGGCGACGTGATGCGGCACGTGCGGAACTCCGTCCGGGCAATTGAGCCGGACGACTCGGTGGAGTCGCTGGAGCGCGACGGTGTGACCGTGCTGCTGGGACAGGCGCGATTCGCGGACGGAACAACGGTGGTCGTCGACGATCGCAGAATCAGTTTCCGTCAGGCCGTCATCGCCACGGGCGCCCGACCAGTCCCCCTCGACGTCGAGGGGGCCGACAAGGTGGAGGTGTTGACGAGCAGCACCGTCTGGGACCTGGACGTCCTGCCGAGGCGACTTCTCGTCATCGGGGGCGGATGCGTGGGTTCCGAGATCGGGCAGGCCATGGCGCGGCTCGGATCCCACGTGAGCATCGTGCAGCGCGGTCCGCGGCTCATGCCCAAGGAGAGTGCAGAGGCGGAGGCCGTCATCCGTGACGCTTTCACGACCGACGGCATCGACGTCCGGACGGGGCGCACCGTCAGCCGCATCGTCTCCTCCGACGGGCGCGCGGGAGCGGCCCACCTGGACAACGGCAGCGTGGTGGAGTTCGACCGCATTCTCATCGCGCTGGGACGGGCACCCAACACGGAAGCCCTCGGCCTCGTGAACGCCGGGGTCGCGGTGGATGGGCGGGGGAGGGTGATTGTGGATGATCACCTGCGCACCAGCAGCCCCCGCATCTGGGCTGCGGGCGACGTCACGCCCCTGCCACAGTTCACGCACACGGCCGGGGTGAACGGGAGCATCGCCGGCTCCAACGCCGTGCTGGGACTCCAGCGTCGCATGAACACGGGTGTCATTCCCCGTGTGACCTTCACCCAACCGGAGGTCGCGGCCGTGGGGCTGCAGGCCAGCGACTGCGCCGGTACGCGGAACAGGGTGGTGACGCTCCACCACACGCACCTCGACCGCGCCATCGCCGAGGGGGCGACCAGCGGCTTCACCCAGGTCATCACCGATCCGCGCGGGAGGATCCTCGGGGCGACCATCGTGGGTCCGAGGGCGGGGGAGTCGCTCGGCGAGGTGACGCTGGCCGTCGCCAACAAGTTGACGGCCAGCCAGGTCACCGACACCATGCACGCCTACCCCACGTTCAACGACGGTTTCTGGAACGCCTGCGTGGAGATCACGCGCACCCGCCTGGGCAGCGGCTGGAAGAAGCACGGCATTCGGGCACTTCTCGCCGTGCATCGCCGACGCTCCCGCCCATCGCAGGGCGGCTGACCGCTCCTCCTGTGCGGCAAGCAAGCCGGGGGACGACTCACCAGTCGCGGTAGTTGAAAAGGGTGTCGATGACATAACGCTTTTCATCGAACGTGAGGTGCGTGTCCCGCATGTCAAGGACGATCTTGTTCCATCGGCGCCCGTCGTCTCCCAGCAACGTCTCCCAGTACTGGGCCTCTCCGGTCCGTCCGAAGCGAAGGAACGTCCCGTGGTCGGTACGCCACGGTCCATGGGCGACGTCGCTGGGATGGGGCGCGCCCCGAGGTTGTCTCCTGCGTCATCGCCGTCTCCCGCTGCCTGGAACTGTGTGCGGGGGCCAGTCTGCCCCAGTCAGGCCAGGGTGAGGACCGTTTTGCCTCGGGCTCTGCGGGTCTGCACCTTCGCCAGCGCCTGCAGGGCATCCTCGAAGGGAAACACCTGCTCGATCGTCAGTTGCCTCTCCCCGTCGGCGATCTGCTGCATGAACGTCGCCAATTCCTGACGGACGTCGATGTGATGGGGAGGCATGTCGACGGTCACGCCCCGGGACGGCGCCACCTGGTCACCCGAGACGCTCACCACTGTCCCGCCGTCCTTCACCACGCGCATGCTGTCGGTGGTGGTGTTCGGCTGGATGGCGACGGCGGCGTCGACACCACCCGGTGCCCACGCCAGGATCTCGTCGGGCCAGGTCCCGTCGTGGTAGTCCACCACCTTGTCAGCACCCAACGAAGTTAGGTAGTCGTGGTTGCGCCCGGACGCGGAGGCCGCAACCCTCCAGCCCCTGGCCCTTGCCATCTGGAGGACGAAAGTGCCGATCGCCCCCGATGCGCCGGCCACGAACAGCGATCCACCCTCCGGGACAGTGGTGAGGGCGTGGAAGGCTTTCAGTGCGGTATTGCCTGCAACGGGTACTGCGGCGGCCTCTTCGAAGCTGAGCCCCTCGGGGATGGGAACGATCAGCGCGTCGGCGCGCACCACCGCGTACTCCGCCCACGTCCCGCCCTTCTGCTGCATGGCGCTCACGAAGGCGATGTGGTTGCCCGGCTGGAACCCATGGACATGGGACCCGACGACCTCCACCACGCCGGCGGCCTCGATGCCGATGGGGAACGGGTACGACAGGCCCGGCGGCAGGAAGTACGAATCGTGGATACCCACCCCGACGGCCTTCACACGGACGAGCAACTCGTCGGGGCCAGCCTCGGGGACAGGGACGTGCGCCAGTTCCACGTCGCTGCGCTCCGCGGAGGGGATGACGAACGCGCGCATCGTCATGACTTCGGTCACGGGGTGCTGTCCGGCAGCGACTGGTGGGTCGCGATCGCCAGACGGTTCCACGCGTTGATGGCGACCACAGCCATCAGCAGTGGCACCACCCCGTCCTCCCCGAAGTGTGCGACGGCATCGTCCCAGACAGGGTCCGGCACGCCAGCATCACCGATGCGCGTCACGGCCTCCGTGAAGGCAAGAGCCGCCCTCTCCTTCGGTGTGAACAGGTTCGGCGCCTCGCGCCATGCGGACAGGACGTCGAGCCTGCGCTGGTCCTCGCCCCCCGCGCGGGCGTCACGGGTGTGCATGTCGAGGCAGTAGGCACAACCGTTGACCTGGGAGGCCCGGATCTTCACGAGCTCGTAGAGATGCGGGTCCAGGTTGCTGCCTCCGACGTAGCGTTCCATCGCCCC
>JBDSRF010000045.1:0-4334 GCA_039929445.1 Arachnia sp.
CCCGCAACCCCGCAACCCCGCAACCGTTGACGGTTCGCCCTTCCCACCCGGCCCCGCGCGGGCGTACGCTTTTCTGATCATCCGGTAGGGCAGCCATGCATCACCGCGGAATCCTCGGGCCTGCCGACGTGAACCAGGTTCGCGAAGGCCGCCCGGCTCGTGGGGCGTCTTGCCGCGAGTGAAAGGGTGCGGGAACGCGCCGCCGTTGGGGAGTTCGACTGGACTGTTCGCGACTACCTGAGCACCCGATTGACCCACCAGGTGATCCCCATGGTCCTTGACGACGGACTCTGGCATCACCCCTTGTTCGCGGAAGCCTTCGACGACGTGCTCCGTATCCGACTGCAGGAAGCAGCGCGTCGGGCGGGTGAGATCGTCGACGAACTCTCACGACTGCCACTCGGCACAGGGCACTGCGACGCGTCCTCGAACAATCTGCTCGTCATCGACGAGGACAACGGCTTCATCCTCATCGACTACGGCACGTGGAATGAAGCCCCCATCGGGTTCGATCTCGGCCAACTCCTGGTGGGTGACGTCCAGATCGGGCGCCGCGCCGCCTCCCTCCTGTCCGAGACGGAGGAGGCCATCCTCCCGGCCTACGTCGCCGGGTTGGGCGATGAGGGCTACGATCTCGACGCCGCCGTGGTCCGCCGTGCTCATGCCCTCCACCTCCTCCTGTTCACCGGCCTCTCGACGCCGCCCTTCGATTACCTCGACGCCGCAACCAGCCCTGCACTTCTTCACATTGCCAAGGAAAGGGCCTCGATCGCGCGATTCTCACTTGACCTGCTCGACGAAACCGCGCCCGTGTGACGTCGGAACTTTGCTGCGTGCGGCCCGCAACAGCCATCGGTGGGGGCGGGCTCACTGACACCACCGGGCGGCCGGCGAAATGTTCACCCCCACCCGGCCACGGGTCGCACTCAGGCGATGAGTCCCACGAGGTGCTCCAACCATTGCGCGACCCCGTCGGGTCCGTCGCAGCTGATGTCCGCATGCTCCTGCAGCACGGACTGCTCCGCGGAGCCGCTCACCACACGCGCACAGATCGTCCCGGCAGCCTGCAACTCCTCCAGCACCTCGAACGCCGGGATGTCGCCCAGGTCGTCGCCCACCATCATCACCAGCGATGGGCTGATCTCGTCCACCAGCTCTCGCAGTGCGTCGCCCTTGTCCTGGCTGGACGCCCGCACCTCCAGGACAAACCGTCCCGGCTCCAACTGCAGGTCGTGGCGCTCCGCCAGCCGACGGACGGGGTCCGACAACAGCTCCAGTAGCCCCTTCGGATCACTCGCCCGACGTGTGTGCACGCCGATGGCCCGCTGCTTGTCCTCCAGGTACAGACCCTCGACGTCCACCCCCGCGGACTCCAGGCCCTTCACCAACGACTCCAGCTCACCCCACGCCTCGGCAACACCGGAGGGAACCTCGGGACGGCGCACCTCCCCGGTTGCGGCATCCCAGCGCTCGACGCCGTACTGGCCCAGCACCACGAGCGAATCGAGCCCCATCCGGTTGTCCAGTGCCCCCAGCCGTCGGACAGCCTCGACGCCGCGACCGGTGACGATGGCCATCCGCGCCACCCCCGGCCCCAGCTGTGCCAGTGCAGCCGCGGACCCTTCGTGCAGGCGCGAATCCTCCGGGTCGTCGACGATGGGCGCGAGCGTCCCGTCGAAGTCGAACGCCAGGAGCGCCTGCTGATGGCGCTCACCAAACGCCTCGATGAATCGATCGCCGTGGGGGGTGGTGGTTCGCCAGAGTGAATCGTGCATGGCCCCCACCCTGCCATGTCCCGACCTCCCCCACCCGTTGTCAAAGCCGTTCGATAGAGTGAGATCTGACCCCTTCAGGAGGAACAAGTGGACACCACTGGCCAATCAAAGGAGAACGGCGCAACCTTCGTGGTTGTGGCAAACCGGCTTCCCGTGGACCGCGTCGTCGATGAGAACGGTCAGGTGGACTGGAAGACGGCTCCCGGCGGTCTGGTGACGGCGCTGGAACCGGTCATGCGGCAGCGCGGGGGCGCCTGGGTCGGCTGGCACGGCGCACCAGATGAGGAAGTGGAGTCATTCGAGCACGACGGCTACACCATCGAACCCGTCCCCCTCAAGGCAGACGAGGTGGAGGAGTACTACGAGGGCTTCTCCAACGGCACCCTGTGGCCGCTCTACCACGATTCCGTGGCGTACCCCGAGTACCACCGGGAGTGGTTCGAGTCCTACGAGATCGTGAACCAGCGCTTCGCCGAGAAGGCAGCAGCCATCGCCGGCGAGGGTGCGACGGTGTGGGTGCAGGACTATCAGCTGCAGCTCGTCCCTCGTATGCTGCGGGAGCTGCGGCCGGATCTCAAAATCGGTTTCTTCCTGCACATCCCCTTCCCGCCCATGGAGTTGTTTGACCAGCTGCCGTGGCGGCGCGAGATCCTCGAGGGTCTGCTGGGCGCGGACCTGGTGGGCTTCCAGGTACCCGGCGGTGCCAGCAACTTCCTGCGACTCGTGCGTCGGCGCACCGACCACCGGGTGGACAGGGATCGGGCGAAGCTCAACGGTGAGAACCAGCACACCTGCGTGGCCCGCGCCTACCCCATCTCCATCGACACGAAGGGCTTCGAGGACCTCGCCAACTCACCCGAAGCGATCGCTGAGGCGGAGCAACTCCTCTCGGATCTGGGCAACCCGAAGACCGTGTTCGTCGGCATCGACCGGCTCGACTACACCAAGGGCCTGCGCCAGCGCATCCGGGCGATGGGCGAGTTGTTCGCCGAGGGCACGCTGGACCCCCGCGACAGCGTGTTCCTGCAGGTGGCCACCCCGTCGCGCGAGCGCGTCGAGGAGTACCGCCGTCTGCGCGACGACATCGACCTCCTCGTCGGGCGCATCAACTCCGAGGTCGGCGGTGTGGGAAGGCCTGCCATCGTCTACCTCCACGCGTCGTTCCCCCGGGCCACCATGGCCGCCATGTATCGGATCGCCGACGTCATGATCGTGACGCCTCTGCGGGACGGCATGAACCTGGTGGCGAAGGAGTACGTCGCCTGCCATCCCGGACCGGACGGCGCACTGGTGCTGAGCGAGTTCGCCGGCGCCGCCCGCGAACTGCGGCAGGCCTACCAGGTGAACCCGTACGACCTGAACGGAATGAAGGACGCCGTGATGAAGGCCGCCACCGACTCCCCTCAGAACAAGCGCCGCCGGATGCGGGCACTCAAGAAGCAGGTGAGCGAGAACAACATCGACAAGTGGGCCGAACGCTTCCTGAACGACCTCGACAGCAAGGGCGAGATCCCCCGGGACGAGGAAGACTGATGGACCCACGTGTGGCCCCTCAGTCCGCAGACCCCACATCACCGCAGGAGAGTCCACGCCCCTGACGGCGTGGAGAACGGGAAGCGGAGCACATGGGGAAGCGGACACGAGCGGCAGTACTGCCAGTTCTGGTGATGCTGGCAATCGCCGCTGCGGTGATCGTGTACATCGTGCTGACTGGCCAGACCAAGAACGTGGACATGCCTTCCACCGATGCCACCCCGAGGAAGTGGTGCGGGTCTACCTCGGCGCGCTCGGCGCGCATGACTGCAACACCGCCGAAGCGCTGCGGACGCCGTCCAAGGGTGGATCCTGGTGCAGGAGCGTCGCACGGATCACGGACGCCCAGGTTCGAGAACACGTCGTGGAGGAACCTGCCTGGTCGGGGCATGCGGCGCCGGACGAGGTGGTGAACGTCCCCGTGACATTCACCCTGCACTAGCGGATGTTCCACGGCGACATCTCCATGCCCGAGGGGCCCATGACCTGGGGCTACCTCCTGGTGCGCAGCTCACCGACGGAGCCATGGCGCATCTTCGCCGAGGGCAACGGCTGACTCCGGATCCGATCGGAGAGCCCTCTGCGGCTGTGCATCATGCGGTCACTGCGTCGTCGCCTCGATGTACGGCAGGCCGGACCAATGAGGCCTTCCGCCCCACATGTGGTTCGGGCTCCGACGCCTGCACTGCTGTCACGCCCGTATCGAGGACAGCACATCACCCGGCAAGCCCGCACCCTGCTCCTGCACGCCAGCCACGACGGCATCAACGATGCGGCGGACGAACTTCACCTCTCGTTGGACGTCAGCCCAGCGCTCGTCGGACTTGTCGTCGCCGTCATACGCGACGTCGATCGCATCGAATATCTGATCGGCGGCACTCTCTGCGAAGTCCACGCCCCCGGCGATGGCCGCCAACGCAGCCGCATAGGCGGCCACTGTCTGGGGGCAATCAAAATCGTCGGGTCCGTCCTGCCCCTCGTTGTGGTTCAGTGGGCTGAGCAGGAACTCCCCAACCGCCCGGGACA
>JBDSRF010000046.1:0-43708 GCA_039929445.1 Arachnia sp.
GACCCGTTCCGCCCATGATGCCCCGCTCGGGTCCGTCGTCGAGCCCGCGCAGGGCGGCGCCGAACCGTTCCGAGCGGTCCTGGCGACGCAGCAGTCCCTCCGTCCAGGCGGACATGGTCTCCGGCAGCGACATCAGCCGGGCGGTGTGACCGGAGGGAGCGGTGTCGAACACCACCAGGTCGTGGTCATCCAGCGCGGTCTCGAGGACGTCGGCGATCCGCTCCAGGATCGCGGCCTCGTGGGTGCCGGGGGCGTCGCGGGCGAGGTCGAGGTGCTTGCCGACCTCGGCGGACAGGTGTTCCGGCATCAGGCGTCGCATGGTGTGGCCGACGGCGGCCAGGTGTTCGTCGGTGGTGCGGGCCGGGTCGATCTCCAGACCGGAGAGGCCGGGGGCCAGCGCGACGATCCGGTCGCCCACCGGCTTCTCCCACAGGTGACCGAGGTTGTGCGCAGGATCGGTGGAGACCACCAGTACGCGACGGCCGGCGCGGGCCTCGTGCAACGCCAGCGCGGAGGCCGTAGCCGTCTTGCCCACACCGCCTTTGCCGCCCACGAACAGCACCTGCCGGGACCTCGCCAGATTCAGCAGCATGACAGGTAGTCCAGCGGGGAGTGGTCCATCCCCATCCGGCGGTGCCAGTCGTGGAAGCGGTCGTACATCACAGGCAGCAGCTCCACCGTGTAGTAGCTGACGGGGTTGGGCACGCCCAGCGACTCGGCCAGCACGATCATCATGAACAGGTCGTCCTCGTCGCGTTGCGCACGGGCAAACGCCCGTCGATACGGCGCAGCATAGAACTCGCGCAGGCCCGCCGCGAAGCGGGCCCGCGCTGTTCCATGCGGCTTGTGGGTCATCGTGGTGCGGGCTCGTCCTCGCGCACGACGATCTCGTCCTCATCGTCGACCACCGGGCGCGTGTGCCGCGCCTTGTTCATGGCGATCATCGACTCGAGGATCACCCAGAGCGCGGCAATCAGGATGATGACGTCCAGGGTGAGCAGCAGCCAGTTCTTGCTGGCGTAGAAGGCACCCAACTGGACGACGGCGGCATACACCGACATCACCATGACGAACACCAGTGGGATGAGGATCGGCACCACATTGCGACCCTTCTGCAGCAGGATCACCGCGACGATCGACAGCGTCAGACCCGCCAGCAACTGGTTGGTTGTGCCGAACAGCGGCCAGATGACCATGCCGCCCGCACCGTCGGCACCGGCGCCGAAGGCCAGGCCCATGCCCACGACGAGGACGACGACGGTGGCCACAACCTTGCCCACCTTGACGCCCATGATCTCGGCGGCCTCCTGGACAACGAAACGCTGTAGCCGGATGCCGGTGTCCATGGTGGTGGCTGCGAACAGCACGGCCATCGTCGCCAGGATGGTGGCGCTCAACCCGACCGGGATTCCCAGGCCGGCGTTGATGATGGATCCGCCGCCGTCGACGAACGCCTTGACGCCGCCCTTGTTGAAGGCGGAGTAGACGGCTTCCCAGTCGGCCAGGGTCTTGAAGCCAGCGGTGGCCGCGATGATCGCACCCAGGGCGAGGAGCCCCTCGCCCACGGAACCGAAGTAGCCGACGAAGCGTGCGTCGCTCTCTTTGTCCAGCTGCTTCGCGCTGGTACCGGAGGCAACGACGCCGTGGAAACCGGAGATGGCGCCACAGGCGATCGTGACGAACAGCAGCGGCAGCATGCTGGGCGTACCCTCCGGGACGGCCATGTTGATGGCCGGGGCAACGATCGTGGGTGCGGCGATGAGCACCGAGACGTAGAGGATGGCCAGGCCCACGAAGAGCTGCAGCCCGTTGATGTAGTCACGGGGCTGGAGCAGCATCCACACGGGCAGCACCGAGGCGATCCCCGCGTAAAGGAAGAGGATGAGGACCCAGAACGACGCCGCGGAGAGACCCATGACGGTGTCCGGCAGCACGACGGGAACCTTGTCGCCCACGAGGATGAGCGAGTAGAGGGCCACGACGCCGATGATCGACACCCAGACCAGCGGGAGCTTGTAGCGGTAGATCGCCTGGCCCACGAGCAGCGCCACGATGATCGCCCCCCAGGTGGGGATGACCGCGGTGGGGGTGCTGACGAGCAGTCCGGAGATGACCACGGCGAAAGCCGCGTTGACCATGAGGAGCAGCAGGAAGATGACCACGAGGAACAGGTTGCGTCCCCGGTTGCCGATGTAGCGGCCCGACAGCGTGCCGATGGACTGGCCCTTGTTGCGCACAGATGCCCAGAGGGCTCCCATGTCGTGCATTCCGGCGAAGAACACCGTGCCGATCGTCACCCACAGGAAAGCCGGCAACCAGCCCCAGATGACGGCGACGGCGGGCCCGACGATGGGTGCAGCACCAGCCACCGAGGTGAAGTGGTGACCCCACAGGACATACATGTTGGTCGGGACGTAGTCGACGCCATCCTTCATGGTGTGCGCGGGCGTCAGAATGCTGTTGTCGAGCTTGAAAATGTGCTTGACAAGGAACTTCGAGTAGAACAAATAGCCGAGAACCATCATGGCAATGCCAATGAGGGCGAGGAGTGGTGAACTCACGGGGGCTCCGATCTTCGTCATTGACGGTCTGGCGCGGTCACATCGCCGACGTTGGCGCGTACCCGGACGGGACAGGGGGGACTGTCCGGCATACCGTAGCCGCTCGCACGCGCATGCGCCAGAGGACGCGCCAACACGCAGCAATTCAGGCGGATGCGTCAGGTGCTGGCGGCCGTCAGGTAGGCGAGAACGGCGCGCACCCGTCTGTTGTCCTGCCCGGCTGAGAGCTCAAGCTTCGAGAAGACGTTGGCCACGTGCTTGGAGACAGCACTGGCCGAGAGGTACAGATGCTCGGCGATCTGCTGGTTGGACAGTCCGTGGCTCATCAACTCCAGCACCTCGAGTTCGCGGCCGCTGAGCCGGTCGAGCGTCGAGCGGCGACCCTGGATGAGCCGGGTGGCCACCTCGGGGTCCACCACCACTCCCCCGGCGGCGATGATGGCCAGCGACCGCATGAAGTCCGCCACACGGGAGACCCGGTCCTTCAACAGGTACCCGAGACCACCCACGTCGCCGGGCATCGCTGCCAGTGCCCCGCCCCCGTGACCGCTGAAGAGTTCCGCGGCGTAGGCGGCGGCCACATACTGGGACAGCACCAGGATGCCGATGCCCGGGTGCTGCCGGCGGATGTCGAGGGCGGCACCCAGACCGTCGTCGCCCATGCCCGGCGGCATGCGGACGTCGGTGATGACGACGTCGGGCTCGCGGTCGTCCCGTTGTGCACCCGCCAGCGCGGTGAGGAGCTCGGGGGCGCTGGCGGCCTGGGCCACCACGTCGTGGCCCTGACGCTCCAGCAACCCGACGAGGCCCTCACGCAGCAGCGCCGAGTCGTCGGCCACGATCAGTTTCATGCGGTCCCCGGATTCTCGAGGGCGGGTGTGAGGAGCAGCGGGATGCGCGCCGACAGCGTCGTGGGGCCACCGGAAGGCGAGGCCAGTTGCATGGCTCCACCGAAAGCCGCCAACCGCTCGCGCATACCGCCGAGCCCGCCACCGTCGCGCAACCAGGCGCCGCCGGGCCCGTTGTCCATCACCGACACGTGGAGGTCACGGTCGGCGCCCAGCAGCAGGGTCGCGCTGGCGCCGGGTGCGTGCTTGACGACGTTGGTGAGCGCCTCGGAGCAGAAGAACCACGCCACGGCGGCCACCCCCTCGGGCATGTCCGGCAGTGGGTGGGGGCAGCGCACGGTCACGTCGACGCCGCTGCGCTCGGCCATATCGGACACCGCCGCCACCAGCCCCAGGTCGCTGAGGACCTGGGGGTGGATGCCGGACACGGTGGCACGCAGGGTGCGCAACGCCTCCTCGGCGTCATGGTGAGCGCCCTCCATGAGGGGGAGGAGCTGCCCCACCGCTGAGGCATCGGGGACCTGCTCCACCAGGAGTGCGGCCTCCCCGAGCTTCATGGTGGCCGACACCAGGTACTGCTGGGCGCCGTCGTGCAGGTCGCGTTCAATGCGTCGCCGCTCGATCTCGAAGGCGCCGACGATGACCCGCCGGGAGTCGCGCACCTCACGCAGTTCGCGAGCGTAGTCAACATCGGCCGGGACGTCAGGAGCGAGCCACTTGCGCCGTTCCAGTGCTGCCAGAACCCACCCGAGGAGGGCGACCGCGCCAGCTGCGAGTACGGCCGATGTCGCCGGGCCAAGGGGCGCAGACACCGCCAGGAGCGCCCAGACGAGCAGTGCACCGAGCCCACCCACGACAGACTGCACCCGAAACAGGGTGCGTCGGCGTCGATCTGGTGCGGGGGACATGTGATCACTCTAGGAGGGCGCCGGGCCCGTGAGCCGTCATGGAGGTCCGTGGCGAAAGAGGTGGAGCTGGCTCCACCCCCTCTGGGAAGCTGGCACCATGGCCGCGCCCGCATCACCATGGTCGACTTGGAGGCATGATCACCACTGAGTCCGCCACCACCCTTGCCGCCCGAGGTATTTCGAAGTCCTATGGCGACGTCCGTGCACTCGCCGACGTCAGCATCGAGATCCCCCGCGGTCAGTCCGTCGCCATCATGGGGCCTTCCGGCTCAGGCAAGTCGACGCTGTTGCACTGCCTGTCAGGGATTCTCGTTCCCGACGCCGGCGTGGTGTCGCTCGGTGGGGACGCCGTGTCGTCCCTTCGCGACCAACAGCGTTCTCTCCTCCGCCGACACCGCTTCGGCTTCGTGTTCCAGGACGGCCAGATGCTGCCGGAACTGCCTGCCCGGGAGAACGTCGCACTTCCCCTCCTCCTCGGTGGGAAGGGCCGCGTGGAGGCGCTGGCGACCGCCGACCAGTGGCTCGCCCGTTTGGGTCTCGCGGGGATGGAGGCGCGACGCCCCGGTGAACTCTCGGGAGGCCAGGCCCAGCGCGTGGCCATCGCCCGCGCCTTGGTGCACGGCCCCGATGTCGTCTTCGCTGACGAACCCACGGGCGCGCTGGACCAGGCCACCGGACACGAGGTGATGCAGGTTCTGACCACCACCACCGCCATGGCCGGCTCCACGCTCGTCCTCGTCACCCACGACGACGAAGTTGCCGGCTGGTGCCAGCGACTCGTCGAGATCCGCGACGCCATGATCCACGCCGACCAGCCGATCTCCGGGGGGACCCGATGAGCGTCGCCATGAACCTCGCTCCCCGGCTGGCCGTCGCACGGATCCGCGCCACACGCGGCGCCGGAGTCCTGGACGCCATGGCCGTCATCGCCTTCACCATCTCCGCCTGGCTCGCGTTGACCGTGGCCGGCGGGACGTGGATGTTCTACCGGCGGTGGAGCCTCCACGGTGCCCTGGCCGACCCGTCGTGGGGCGACGTCGCGCCCGCCTACGTCGCCCTCGCCGGATTCGCCTGCGCACTGCTCGTGGTCCCGATCTTCGGCCTCGGCGGCGGCGCCGCCAGGCTCGGAGCCCGCGGACGTGCCCGTCGCCTCGCCTCACTCCGCCTCATCGGCATGACCAGTGGCGAGGTGGTGCGAATGTCGGTCGTCGAGACCGTCGTCCAGGCGGTGGCCGGCGTGGCCCTCGGCTCGGTGCTGTTCGCGGCCAGCCTTCCCGCCTGGCAACTCGTGGCGTTCCAGCAGCAGCACATCAAGGCAGCCGAAATGCTGCTCCCGTGGTGGCTGTGGCTGGCCGTCGTCGGCGCCCTCCTGCTGCTGGCGGTGGCGTCAACCGTGATCGGGCTGCGTCGCGTCACCATCTCGCCTCTGGGTGTGGCCCGCGACCAGTCCCCCAACAAGCTCAAGGTGTGGCGGCTCGCAGCGGTCGTGGTGCTGGTGGCCGGCTTCCTCATCTACTCCCGCTTCACCAACATCGCCTCGATGGTGGGTCTGATCACCACCGTCGGGTTCTTGGCGGTCGTTGTGGGCTCCATCAACCTGGTTGGCCCGTGGCTGCTGCAACTCGTGTCACGACCTCGCACACGTACCGCCAGCGTGCCGCGTCTTCTGGCCGCACGTCGTATCCTCGACGACCCCCGCGGCGCGTGGCGCAACGTCTCATCCCTGGCGCTGCTCGGATTCATGGCCGGCTTCGTGGTGACGATGCCTGTCACCACGACAGGCGCCCCCTCCGACGTGTATTCCGACTCCTTCGTCCGCGACATTCAGACGGGGGTGGCCATCACCCTGGGGGTGGGCCTGGTGCTGGCGGCCATGGCGACGCTCATGACCCAGGCCTCACAGGTGTTCGACCGGGCACAGGAGTCCATCGCGCTGGATCGCATGGGTGTGCCGTCGCCCGTTCACGCCTCGGTGCGACGCAGCCTCGTGCTGGTCCCGCTCGCAGTGGCGCTCGGCACGTCGGTTCCGCTCGGGTTCCTTCTCTCCACCGTGGTTGCCACGGAGATGGAAAGCTTCCCCGTGGTCGGTGTGGTCATGCTGGCCGCCACCATCACGCTCGGTTTCCTCCTCTCGCTGGGCGCCGCGGAGGCCTGTCGCCCGCTCCAGGCGGGCGTGCTGAGCCAGCAGCAGCGCCGCAACGACTGAGGGTGTGGGTGCGGCCCGGGCCCGGTCCAGAAGGAGCCGGGCCGACGTCAGCTTCCGCCCCACTCACCGGGCTCGGGAATGTAGTGTCCGGCCCGAGCCAAGAGTGCGGCCGTCTCCTCTGCGTCCACGTAGCGCCCCACCGTTGGGTATGTCCCGATCGGTACCACCGAGTGCATCACCGTGTCCTCGTAGACGTGCACAAGGTTGAACCCCTGTGCTCCATCGCGGCCACGGGTTCCACGCTCGGATGTCAAGAGGTCCTGGGTGTAACAGGTGGAGGCGGCCACGGACACCGGAATACCCGCAAAAGTTGCAGCCGTGGAGTAGTGCAGGTGACCACCGATGATCGTTCGGACATCGGACCCGCGCAGCACATCCGCCAGCGCAGCCTGATCGCGCAACTCCACGGTGACGGCAAGGTCCTGCACACACGGCACGGGCGGGTGGTGCAGGGCCAGAATGCTTCCCTCCGGCGCCGGCACCGCCAGCACACCACGGAGCCACTCCAACTGGGCGGGCTCAATCTCGCCGTAGTGCCATCCCGGGACGCTGGTGTCCAGGACGATGATGCGCAGCCCACCGAGCAGCACCACGTGGTCGTACGGCTCCATGGAACTTGGCACCTCCAGCAGTTCGGTGCGCATCCGCGTGCGGTCATCATGGTTCCCGACCGCCCAGATGACGTGCGCACCCAAGCGCGCGGCCACCGGTTCGACGACGTC
The DNA here is from genome assembly GCA_039929445.1 of Arachnia sp. Taxonomy (GTDB): domain Bacteria; phylum Actinomycetota; class Actinomycetes; order Propionibacteriales; family Propionibacteriaceae; genus Arachnia. Next base: position 7,246 of record JBDSRF010000046.1, read on the forward strand.
GCGCAGGCTTCTGTAAGCATCAGCCTCACCGCGGTCAGCAAGGTCGCCGGTGAAAATGATGGCCGACGGATGGACGCTGGCGGCCTCCAGCCCGTCAAGCAGCTCGGCCAGATGTCCGCGGGCGTCCACGACGTCACCCAGTAGCCGTCCGGGTGGGACGAAATGGGTGTCCGAGATGTGCACGAGGAAGTGGCGCGGACGCGGATGCTCGGAAGCACGAAGTACCATCACGTTGCCTTTCGGGGGGCCGGCGGACCGACGGTCCGCCCTCGAACGAGGGCCCCGCGCAGCCGTTCGGCGACGACGCCGGGGGTGGGTTCCTGGCTGAGCAGGTCCGACATCCTCGCCACCGTTAGCACCGCCAATTTCTCGACGGGGATGCGGTAGGTGGTCAAGCCGAGCAGGTCCGCACCCGGCAGTACCCCGTCGCATCCGGACACCGAGACATCGGCGGGTGCAGTCAGACCCACCGCCGCGAGCGCGCGAAGCACCTGGAGTTGGCGCAGGTCACTGGGGCACATGATCGCCCCGACGCGTCCGTCACGTGCGAGGGCCACCGCAGCCCCGACACCGTCATACGGATCGGCACCCAATGGCACGGAGATGACTCCCACCCCGCGGCCCACCAGCGTGGCAGCCATGGTTGTGCTGCGCACATACTCCGGATAGGACACATTCTCGGCAGTGGTAAGAACCGCCACCTCACGGTGTCCGGCGTCCGCAACGCAATTCGCCAGCGAGCCCCCGGCATGGACCTCGTCGTAGGAGACGGCGTGGATGAGACTCGTCGTCTCCGGACGCCCCGCCCGGATGATGGGGATCTGGGAGTGGAACGGCTCGAGTTGATGACTGGTCACGCCACCGGTGGCGACGATGAGTCCCGCCACCCGCAGCCCCATGAGCCGGTGTAGACCCGCCACCTGGCTGCGGCCCCGGTCGTCGGCATTGATGGTCATCGTGACCAGGGTGAGATCGGCGGCGTGCGCGGCCTCCTGCAGCCGGGTGAACAGCAACCCGTAGGCCGGATTGGAGGCGTCCCTCAGGAGCAGCCCCACCGTGGAGGTGCCGCGCGAGGCGAGTTCCGAGGCGAGGACGTTCGGGACGTACCCAAGTTGCTCGGCCGCAGCAAAGACTCGACGTCGGGTTTCCTCGGAGACCTTCTTCTGCCCGAGCATGACCCGGGAAACTGACGTGCGCGAGACGCCGGCTGCCGTTGCGACGTCCTCCATGGTGGAGCTGACGTGCACTTGGGGCGTCCTCGGCTCACGGACGTCATTCCCGGGCCCGACGCCGTCGTCACTCATGCGGGCACACCCACATCTCGCAGGGAACTGCGGTAGTCACGCAAAAGCCAGGGCCAGTCTGTCTGGATTGCATCGACCCCCAGCTCGAACAGGGGCCCCCAGCCTTCCGCCGGTGAGTGCAGCACGGCGCGCTCGTCGTCGTGTCCGGCGAACAGGTCTGTGGCGGTCGCGAGGACCTCCGCGTTGACCATGATCAGGGCATCACGAGCCCGCAGGAGGGAAAGCACCGCCGGATCGAGGAACGGGCTTTCCGAGGTGGCAGCGAGCACTTCGACACCGACCGTGTTCAGTTCCGGATCCCCGAGGTGGCGGTGGGCCTGCTCCACCGTTGAGCAGATGGCAATGAACGGGTACTTCACCGGGTGGGCACGGAGAACCTTGATGCGGTCCACATCGGAGGCGGAACATTTCAGGAGCAACTGGTTGCTCATCCGAAGCCTGTCGAGTGCTGGCAAAAGATGTTCCCACCAGCGCCAGGAGCGGTCCACATTGACGAGGGTGCCGGCCGGGACACCGCCGAGGAGATCCAACAGGCCGACGACGTGCGCGGGACGCCCGGGCCTGTCGTTGTGGATGTAGCGATGTTCCCGGATTTCCCCAGCGGTGCAGGTACGAAGATTCGTGTCCGTACCCAACAACCGGGCCTCTTCCCCGTCATGAAAGGCGAAGAACTCGCCGTCGCGTGAGGCCACGACGTCGATCTCGATGACATCCCCACCCGAGGCGAGGGCCGCGCGCACGGCCTCCGGGGTGTTCTCCACGACGGAGCCGGCGGAGGTACCGCGGTGCACGACGATGAGCGTGCCAACCTTGTGCGCGCGTTCGCTGAGCAGCGCGTTGGTTTCAGCGAACCGGGCCTGCCCGAACATCACCTTGCTGCTTCGTCTGCCGGGAGAGACACGGGGACGGGGACCCGAAACCGTGCCCGGCGCTTCCCCGTAGCGGTGGCACGGCCATAGACGAGATACATCGTCAGCCCGGTGATCACCATGAGGAGCACTGTGTAGACGAACGTGTTCGCCCGCGCGTCGAGGCTCGCTGCGCCATCAGTGTTGGCCTTGATCACCAGCCCCAGTGGCTGGAAGAGCGGATGTGCAAGAAACACGGCGGTGTCGTAGTCGTCGAGCAGGGAGTTGAAGTTCAGGGCGAGCACCGCGGCCGCAACCGGCAGCACCGCCGGGAACAGGATGCGGCGAAACGTGTAGAGCGAACTGGCCCCCATCAGTGTTGCTGCCTCTTCCAGCGAGGCGTTGACCGACGCAAAGGACGCCTTCAGCAGCCGCAGCGTGAAGGGGATTTTTACCACCACGAACGCTATGAGCAGGATCACCGTTGTGCCGGTGAGGACGAATGTGCCGACGAGAGGGTTGGGATGGTCGTAGCTCATGATGAGCCCCAGTGCGATCATCGCAGCGGGGAGGATCCAGGGGATGTGCAGGAGATACTCGAAGACGGTCGTGAGCCAGTTTCGATATTTACTGAGGATGCGCGTGACGAAGAGCAGGCCGCCCACGACTATGACCGCCGCAGCGGCGGAGTAGACGACGGAGACCAGGAACGGCCGCAAGGATGCGCCATGTCCCAGCACCCTCACGTAATTTGCCAACGACATTTTTTCGATGCTGAACGTTCCCGACTGGATCGTCCTGGAGTCCACGAAAGAATAGAGAATGATCAGAACCACCGGCACCAGGTAGATCACGAACAACACATAGGCCACACCATGCACAACTGCATTGGCCAGCGGATTGGTGATCTTCTGCCGTGCCAGGGACGTCGACACGCGGGAGAGCGAAAAGTACGTTCCCCCCTTCTCGAGCTTCCCCATGATCGCAAGCATGAGGATGGTTGCCACTCCCAGGACGACGGCCAGAAGCGCCGCGAGATCGCGAGAGGTTGGCGACCCGGCAAACGTGAGGATCATGGGAGTGATGGTCTGGAAATCGCGACCGCCGAGCACCTGGGGAGCCGACAGTGCTCCCAGGCCTGTGAGGAAGGACAGGATCGTGGTGGCGAACAGCATGGGGCGCAGCATCGGAAGGACCACGCGGAACAGAATCGTGAAGGTACCGGCACCCATGTTCTGGGCCGCTTCGATCGTCTGATGGTCGACCTTCGCAAGGGATGAGGACAGGAACAACATGTGGTTGGTCGTTGTTGCGAACGTCATCACCGTCAGCACCGCGAAGTACCCGGTGAACCAGTTGGGGTCCAGGCCGGGAAATACTCCCAGGAGTGCGCCGGTGACTATGCCGCTTTCGCCGTAGACAAACTTGTAACCGGCCGCCAGCACGATACCGCCGTAGATGAAGGTGGTCGCATATCCGAGCCAGAGGACACGAGCGCCCCGGATGTCAAAGTACTTCGTCACCAACACGATGAAGACGCCCACGATGTTGGTGGTGATCGCGAGGGTCACGGCCAACAGAAAGCTGTTGAACAGCGACTTCATCGCCCTGTCGGATGACGTCAGTTTCTCCACGGCTCGTCCGGAGAACTTCCCGCCCGGGAAGAACGTCTCGATGAGCAGGTTGGCGTTGGGCCACACCAGGAAGGCCGCGACGAACCACGTGAGGATCACACCGACGACCAGGACGAATGGGGATCGCAACATTGTGCGCACCGGGGTGCGGCTCATCGTTGTGCGGCCACTGGATGCTGGCCCCCCGAGACGGGGGCGTCATCGCGTTCGTACTGGAGAACGTGGCGGGGATCCAGCGCGAGGACGACTCTGACACCCACCTCGGGGCGCTCCTGGCCATCCTCCCTGAAGAGGACCTGCACACGCGCGCCGTGCGCCGTGATCGTGAAGATCGTGTGCAGCCCGTGATAACTGGCCGAATCAACGATGCCCTCGACAGCACGGTGCCCCGGCACCATCTGCACTCCAGGTGTCAGAAGCGCCACCTTTTCAAGACGCAGGTAGGAGGAGCGGCGCGTGTCCAACCCGCACGTGGCGGGATCCAGCGCGCCGATGAATTCCGGCGTGAGTGGGGAGGCCTCGCCGATGAAGGTGCAGACGAACTCAGAGGCGGAGGAGTCATAGATCTCCTGCGGTGTTCCCACCTGCTCGATCCGGCCCTTGTTGAAGACGGCGATGCGGTCTGACATCGTCAGGGCCTCGTCCTGATCATGGGTCACATACACCGTCGTGATACCGAACTCGCTCTGCAATTCCTTGAGCTGTCCCCGCAACTGGTGCCGCAGTTTGGCGTCGAGGTTGGACAGCGGCTCGTCCAGCAGCAAGATCTTGGGCTGCAGAACCAGCGCCCTCGCGATGGCCACCCGTTGTTGCTGACCGCCCGAGAGTTCGGCGAGGTTCTTCTCGAGTTGGTCTTCGCTCAGATCCACCCGTCGTGCAATCTCACGCACCAGGCGTTCACGTTCCGCCTTGTTCTCCTTACGGACCTTCAGCCCAAAGGCGATGTTCTCCCACACGTTCATTGAGGGAAACAGGGCGTAGTTCTGGAACACCATCCCCACTCGCCGGTGATCGCTGCGCAACCGTGTGACGACCCGTCCATCAACGTGAATGTCTCCTCTGGTTGGCTCTATGAATCCCGCCAGCGTGCGCAGCGCAGTTGTCTTTCCGCACCCTGAAGGGCCCAACAGGGTGAAGAACTCTCCCTCTGCCACCTCGAGGTTGAGTTGTGGGATGGCGACGAAGTCCCCGAACGTCACCTCGATATCCTCGTAGCGGATCACGGCATTGCTCCTCGATCTGTCCAACGGGGTGGGTGGGGGCGACAGTCCTTCAGGGGCGTCACGGGACGTATTCGAGCTCAACCTTTTCGATCCACGAGGCAATGTGCTCGGCGGCGAAGCTCCAGTCGATCTCCTGCTGCTTGAGATCCTCGTGAAACTTCACGATGTTCGGGTCGGCATTGGCGATCGCGCCCTCGTTGACGGGCATGGAGTCGAACTCTGCAGACCATGCCGTCTGTGTCTCGGCGCTGCCGAACCAATCAATGAACTCATGCGCACGCTCGGTCTGATCCGTTCCCTTCACCACGGCGATCTGCTCGACGGCGAACGGGATCCCGTGCTCCGGACGCATGATTTCTGAATCCACGCCAAACTCGGTTTCGCGTGAAGGAATACCGGAGGTGAACATCTGCCCCATGTCCACTTCGCCCTCGGCGATACGGAGATAGAGGTCCTTCTCGGGCACAACGGTGCTGCCATGTTCGAAGTAACCCTCGATCTGCGCCCAGCCCTCGTCGGAGATCCCCAGGTCGCCTTCCGGGTCCTTGTAGTCGTCAAGGATTCCAGCAAAAATAAGCTGGGTGGTGGCACCGCCGAGGCCCTCCACACTTTCGTAGCGTCCGTCGAAGCGCTCGTCGTTCCACAGGTCCGTCCAGTTCTGCGGAGCCTCCTCAGGGGAGAACGCCTCTGCGTTGTAGGCCAGTACGATGCCCTGCTGGACCAGTGGCCAGAAGAAGCCGTCGCCTGAGGGATCAGCCAGATCGGCATCCACTTCACCTGACCATGAGGGCTCGTATGCCTCCAGTGAGTCGCCCGCCACCAAGGTCGAGAAGTACATGTGGTTGAGGCCGAAGACGACATCTGCCACCGGGTTGCCGCGCTCGGCCATGATCTTGTTGGTGGTGTCGCCACCTCCCTGCCCCACAACCTCGATGGCAAACCCCGCCTTGGCGGCTTCGTCGTGGAGCCACTCAGCGCGGCCGTCCGCGTTGGAGTTGGTGTAGACGATGAGGGTGTCGCCCGACGCGCCCTCGCTTGGGGAGGACGCGTTGGGATCGTCGGCGCCTCCAGCGGCACCGCAAGCAGACATGAGGACGGAGGACAAGGCAACAGCCACGATGGTGGACAGCTTGTGCATGGGGATCCTTCTCTAGATATCAGCGGTGAATATCGGCGCAACCGCTCCCGCGTGGACCAAGCACTCTCAATGCGAGGCAGAGGGGAGAGCGCTCCCCCTTTGTCTGACTCTAGCTTTTACGGAGGTCGCGGGGGCCGATACCTGCTCAGACATCGCGGGAGCGCCGACTTGTTGCTGCACTGCTGGGTGTTCCCCCTGGGCTCGCCGGCCGCCACAATCCCACTATCCAGCGTCCGTGCGCACGCACCGTTGGGATCCCTCAGCGATGTTGCCCGCTCAGGACGCGTTCGTCGCTTCTTTCTGCGTCGTCGATCAGGGCGTGGCACGATGACATCGTCCGGCCCGACGGTGCGCCAACGGCCAGACATCCGGGCTTCGCCTTCCGACTGGAAGGGCCTGCATCCATCGAGGGGACATGTTTCATGGGCAAGAAGACCAATGACCTGTGGACCGCCGACCCGCGCGAGGTGTTGCGCGCCGGCGAGGGATTCGACCTCGCTGCCATCGACCGCAGCAACTCCCCCGGCTGGGAGGTCGGCAAGAAGAAGGCCAAGAAACTCATGGCCGCCCGCGCGGCATTGCTCTCGGAGTTGCAGGAGCGACTGTTCGCGGAGGGTCGCACGGGCGGTGAGCGTGCGGTGCTCTGCATCATCCAGGGTCTCGACACTGCAGGCAAGGGCGGCATCGTCCGGCACGTGATGGGCCTCGTCGATCCCCAGGGCGTCGCCCTGCGATCGTTCGGGGTGCCGACTGAGGAGGAGCGGAAGCACCACTACCTGTGGCGGATCCGCCATGCCCTTCCCCCGGCAGGCCGCATCGGGGTGTTCGACCGCTCCCACTATGAGGACGTGCTGGTGGTCCGTGTCGACAACCTGGTCCCGCAGGAGGAGTGGGAGAAGCGCTACGAGGAGATCAACAAGTTCGAGGCTGATCTGGTGAGTAACGGCACCATCGTGTTGAAGTTTGCCCTCATGGTGTCGCACGCAGAGCAGGGGCTTCGCCTCATGGAGCGCCTGGACAGGTCTGACAAGCACTGGAAGTACACCACCTCCGATCTGGAAACCCGCAGCAAGTGGCCCGAGTTCCAGACGGCCTACCAGGCGGTGTTCGAGAGGACGAGCACCGAGCACGCCCCCTGGTACGTGCTGCCCGCCGACCACAAATGGTACGCACGCCTTGCCGTCACGGAGATTCTGACCCGCACCCTCAGCGAGATGAAGCTCGCCTTCCCCAAGGCGGAGTGGGACGTCACCGAGCAGCGGCGGATGCTGGCGGACACCATGTCCACGGAGACGCTGGCGCAGTCGCTGGCCGAGACCCGGGACAACGTCGAATCCGCCATGGCCGAGAGCATCGAGGTGCGTCAGGAGGTGGCGGCCATGCCGGGTGTCGACCCCGAGACCGCCCATCGCATGGCGTCCGCCAGCAAGGCGTCATGGACCAACGAACTCGACTCCGCCATCGCGCAGAAGGAGCAACTCCTGGCCGACCGCCCCGACTTCGCGGGCTGAAGCCGCGCGGATGCGCCGAATCCCCGACTTCCGTGCTGCAACCAGGTCCCACCAGCGCCTGTCGGGCACTTGGCTCAGCGTTGAGGAACGAAAGTCGGGCGGGGCCTTCAGCGGTTAGGCGCGCTCGTCCACCGGGCGCAGTGCGTCGCGTTCCTCAGCCGGCAGGGACGCGGCGAAGCGACGCAACGCCTCCACCCTGACCCCCCGGGGCACACCGTCGAGCGCCTCTGCCAGGTCCCGGGCCACGACCACGTCCTGCGGGTCGGCGGGCAGGTACTGCCAGGCCCTGTCCACGCGATCGCGGGTGACCATGCCCTTCTTCGCCAGGCGGTCCAGCACCGTCATGACGGTGGTGTAGGCGAGATCGCGATCCCTGTTCACTTCCTCGAGCACATCGGCGACGGTTCGCGGCTCGCCACTTGCCCACAGCAGTTCCATGACTGTCTGCTCCAGCGCTCCCCGAATTGCCATGAGCGACATCATAGGACCCGGGGTGCGACAGGGTGTTCCCAAGTTGGTATCCACGACATCCGGTAGTAGAATCCCTTGCCATGGACCCAGTCACACTCGGTAGGTGGCAGTTCGGCATCACGACCGTCTACCACTTCCTCTTCGTGCCCATCACAATCGCCATGGCCATGATGGTGGCCGTCCTCCAGACCATCTGGTACAAAACGGGCCACGCGCGCTACCTCCAGCTCACCAAGTTCTTCGGCAAGCTGCTGCTCATCAACTTCGCCCTCGGGGTGGTCACGGGCATCGTGCAGGAGTTCCAGTTCGGCATGAACTGGTCCGAGTACTCCCGCTTCGTCGGCGACGTCTTCGGTGCGCCGCTGGCGCTCGAGGCCCTCCTGGCGTTCTTCCTGGAGTCCACGTTCCTGGGGCTCTGGATCTTCGGCTGGCACAGGCTGCCCAAGCTGCTGCACCTCATGACGATCTACGCGGTCGCCGTCGGCACCATGCTCTCGGCGGTGTTCATCCTGGCCGCCAACTCGTGGATGCAGAACCCCGTCGGCACCACCTTCAACAACGGTCGCGCCGAGCTCGCCGGCATCCAGGGCTTCCTCGACGTTCTCACCAACCCGGTGTTCCTCGTCACGTTCCCGCACGTCCTCACGGCCGCCTACATGGTGGCCGGCGGGCTCATGGCGGGCATCTGCGGCTGGTGGCTCATGAAGCTGCGCCGCGAGGGCGCCGACCGCGACCCCGAGGCCGTGGCCGCGCACAGGTTCGGCGCCAAGATGGGCGCCTGGGTGCTCATCGTCGCCGCGGTCCTGACCATCGTGTCCGGTGACCTGCAGGGCAAGATCATGACGCAGGTGCAGCCCATGAAAATGGCCGCCGCAGAGGCGCTCTACGAGACGGAGGACAACGCGGGTCTGGCGCTGGTCACCATCGGCTCTCTGGATGGCAGTCGTGAGATCTGGTCGCTCAAGATCCCCGGTCTTCTCTCCTGGATGTCCGGCAACGAGACCGTCCAGGGCGTGAACGACCTGCGCGACCTTTACGCTGCCGACGGTTTCCACAAGAACGACGGCACGAGGACGCAGATCCAGCAGGAGTACGCCTCCGAGTTGGCAGCGAACTACCCCGGCGTGGACCCGGTGCCCAACATCTTCATGTCCTTCTGGACGTTCCGGCTCATGATCGGACTCGGCATGGCCGGCGCTGCCATGGGTGCGGTAATGCTGTGGCTGCTCCGCAAGGACAAGCTGCCGCCGCAGGGCAAGTTCTGGGACACGGTGTGGACGCCCGCCATGTTCGCCCTGCCGCTGCTGCCGCTGTTCGCCATTTCCTTCGGCTGGATCTTCACCGAGATGGGCCGCCAGCCCTGGCTCGTCGCGGGCGTGATGCCCACGGCCGCCGGCGTCTCCACGAGCGTCTCCGCCGTGTCCGTCCTGATCTCCATGATCGTCTACACGCTGCTCTACGGGGTGCTGGCCGTCATCGAGGTGGGGCTGTTCCTGCGCTACGTCAAGAAGGGCCTGCCCGATGACACCGAGGTGGATCTCGACGACCACACGGACGCGGACGCCCCCATGTCCTTCGCGTACTGACAGGGAAGTGAACATCCATGATGCTGCTTGAAACCGTACCCACGCTGGCCATCGTCTGGTACATGCTGATCGTCGTCCTGTGGCTGGGCTTCTTCTTCCTGGAGGGCTTCGACTTCGGCGTCGGCATGCTCCTGCCCATCCTCGGGCGGACCGAGAAGAAGCGCCGCGTGCTCATCAACACCATCGGCCCCGTCTGGGACGGCAACGAGGTGTGGCTCCTGACCGCTGGCGGCGCCATGTTCGCCGCCTTCCCCGGCTGGTACGCCTCCCTGTTCTCCGCCCTCTACCTGCCGCTGCTGCTCATGCTGGTGGGGCTGATCCTGCGTGGTGTCGCCTTCGAGTACCGGGCCAAGCGCCCCGACGCCAAGTGGCGCGCCATGCTCGACTGGTTCGCCATCGTCGGCTCCTTCCTCCCCACGCTGGTGCTGGGCGTCGGGTTCGCCAACTTCGTCATTGGCCTGCCGAACGACGGACTCCTCTTCAACGGGACCCTTCTCGGGCTCTTCAACCCCTTCGCACTGCTGGGCGGCGTGATGCTGCTGGCCCTGTTCCTGAACCACGGCGCCACGTTCGTCACCCTGAAGACTGCGGGGCCCATCCACGACAACGCCCGCAAGCTCGTCGGCACGGTCGGCTGGGCCGCCGTTGCACTGGTCGCAGGCTTCGTCGTGATCCAGAACATCCTCTGGCCGGCAGCCTCCAACTTCGGCGACTTCACGGTGTTCGGCTGGGTGGCAGCCATCCTGGCCGTGGCCACGCTCGCCGGGTCCGTCACGATGACGGGCCGCGGCCACGAGGGTTGGGGCTTTGTCCTGAACGGTGCCGCCATCCTGTCGCTCTTCGGCGGCATCTTCCTGCGGATGTACGGCAACCTCGGCTTCGCCCAGGACGCCGGGGTGGCGGTCACCGACCACCTCAACATCATCACCGCCGCCTCCTCCCCCACCACCCTGACGATCATGACGTGGGCGGCCGTCATCTTCGTGCCCATCGTCATCGCCTACCAGGCCTGGAGTTACTGGGTGTTCCGCAAGCGCATCAGCACCAAGAACATCCCCGACGAGGTTGAGGCGGTGGCCTGAGCCTGATGGCGGGGCCCGTTGATCCCAGACTGCTGAAGCGCGCGGGGGCGACCGGTGAGTACATGGTCGCTTCCGTCGTCGTGGGCCTGCTGACCGCCGTCCTGCTGATCGTGCAGGCCGGCCTCCTGGCCAGGGGCATCAGCCACGTCTTCCTCGAGCACTCACTTCCTGACAACTGGGCCGTGATCCTCGGTGGGTTGGCCGCAGTGTTCACCGGACGTGCGCTGCTGTCGTGGCTGAACGAAGCCATCGCCCACCGCTCCGCCGCCAGGGTGAAATCGACCCTGCGCCGGGACATCCTCACGGCACGGCTCTCCCGGCCCCGGGACTCAGCCGCCTCATCGGCATCCATGGTGACCATGGTCACGTCCGGCCTCGACGCGCTCGACGGCTACTTCTCCAAATACCTTCCACAGCTCGGCCTCGCGGCCACGGTGCCGTTCCTCGTGGGTGGTGCAATCCTCCTGACCGACTGGCAGTCGGCCATCATCGTGGCGTTCACACTCCCGTTGATCCCGGTGTTCATGGCGCTGATCGGATGGACCACGCAGACCGCGACGGCCAAGAGCTTCGCCGTGGCGGACCGGCTCGCCAACCACTTCGCCGACCTCATCGAGGGCCTGCCCACCCTCCAGGCGTTCGCCCGCGCGCGCGCCCAGCGCCGGGGCGTCGAACTGGGCGAGGAACAGTACCGCGACGCCACCATGCGCGTGCTGTACGTGTCGTTCCTGTCCGCCCTCGCGCTGGAGTTGCTGGCCAGCCTCTCGGTGGCCGTGGTGGCCGTCACCGTCGGCTTCCGGCTCGTCTACGGCGACATCGGGCTGGAGGCCGCACTGTTCGTTCTGGTGCTGGCGCCCGAGGCGTTCCTCCCGGTCCGACAGGTGGGCGTCCACTTCCACGACTCGGCCGACGGCGTGGCCGCCGCCGACGCGGCGTTCTGGTTCATCGACGGCGCACGCGCCACGTCCGGCACCGCCCCCGTCCCCGCCGACCTGCGGATCCGCTTCGAGGGCGTCGCCTACACCTACCCCGGCACCGACTCCCCCGCCCTGGATGGTTTCGACCTCACCATCGAACCCGGCGAGGTGCTGGCGATCCGCGGCACCTCCGGCGGCGGCAAGTCCACAGCCCTGGCGATGCTCATGGGGTTCCTGCAGCCCGATACCGGCCACGTGTCCGTGGGCGGGCAGGATCTGGCTGAACTCGACGAACGGGAGTGGCGGGAGCACCTGGCCTGGGTGGGCCAGGAACCCGGCATGATCAACGGCACCGTGGCCCACAACGTGCTGCTCGGCCACCCCGGAGCCTCCGCAGGCGACGTCGCCGCGGCCCTGCGTGATGCCGGCGCGGACTTCGACGGCGACAAGTTCGTCGGCGACGACGGCGAGGGACTGTCCTCCGGCGAGCGACGCCGCGTGGCCCTGGCCCGCGCCCTGCTGAGGATCCGCCTGGGCGGTGCCCGCCTCCTGGTCCTCGACGAGCCGACGGCGGGACTGGACTCCAGCACCGAGGCGGCCGCGGTCGCAGCGGTTCGCGGCTCTGGCGTGGGCGCCGTCATCGTGACCCACCGTCCCGCCGTGATGGCCGCGGCGGACCGCGTCGTCGAGTTGGGGGTGACGGAATGAGTCGACGCAGCGGCCCCCGCAACCCGACGGTGCGCCTGGTCTCCGAACTCCTGTCAACGGTCCCGCAGGGTAAGCGGCGCTTCAGCCTCGCCGTGCTGCTGGCGTCCATGGCCTCCGGCGCCTCCGTGGCGCTCATGGGTCTGGCCGCGTGGCTCATCAGCCGCGCCGCCGAGATGCCGCCGGTGCTGTTCCTGCAGGCAGCCGCCGTCGGCGTCCGGTTCTTCGGGATCTCGCGCGGAGTGTTCCGCTACGTCGAGCGTCTGGTGGGCCACGACGTGGCCCTGCGCATGCAGTCATCGCTGAGGATCCGTGTCTACGACAAGCTCGCCGCCACCACGCTGATCGGCCGACGCCGCGGCGACCTGCTGACCCGCGTGGTGGCCGACGTGTCAGCCGTGCAGGACCTCGTGGTCCGGGTGGTCATCCCCGCCCTGTCCGCCTCGCTCGTCATCGTCGGCACCACCGCCATGCTGGCCAGGTTCAGCCCCGCCTCCGCCCTCGTGCTGCTGGTGACGGCCGTCGTGGCCGGTGTGGCGCTGCCACTGGTGGCGCAGCGGGCCTCCCGCGCCGCTGACCTCGCCGCCGTCCCCACCCGCGGCGCTCTGGCCGACGGCGTCCGCGAACTGTCACGCACCACCGGCGACCTCGTCGCCTACGGCGCACAGGAGGCGGTCCTGGCTGACCTGCTGGCCGTCGACGACGCCCTGCGCCGCCAGGAGGCCCGCGCCGCCTGGGTGCGTGGCATTGCCACCGCGGGCCAGGTCCTGGCGGCCGGTGTCGCCGTGGTGGCGGCCCTGGCCATCGGCGGGCCCGCCGTCGCCGCCGGCGACCTCCACCCCCGGCTGCTGGCCGTCATCGTCCTGACGCCGCTGGCGCTGCACGAGGTGTTCGGCGCCTTCACCGCCGCCGCACAGACCTGGACCCGATCCCGCGCCGCGCTGGAGCGGATCATTGACGTCCTCGACGCCGAACCGGTTGGCACGGGCGACGCTACCGGGTCCGAGGACCCCGCCCCCGGGCTGGAGTTCGACGGTGTCAGCGTCGGCTGGCCGGGCGGCCACGTCGTCCAGCAGGGACTGGACTTCCGCGTCGACCCCGGCGAACGGGTGGCCCTCGTGGGCCACTCCGGCATCGGGAAGACGACCGTGGCGGCAACGGCCATGGGGCTCATCCCCCCGATGGCGGGCGCCCTGCGGCGCGCTGATCGCGTCGGCTACCTGGCGCAGGACGCCCATATCTTCACCACGACCGTGGCCGAGAACGTGCGCATCGGCAACAAGGACGCCACGGATGAGCAGGTGACGGAGGCGCTGCGCGGCGCGGGGCTGGACCTGCCGCCCGATCGTCGGATAGGTGAAGCTGGCACCACGCTTTCCGGCGGCGAGCGCCGTCGCCTGGCGTTGGCGCGGGTACTGGTCAACGAGCGCGACCTGCTGATCCTCGACGAGCCCACCGAGCACCTGGACACGGCGACGGCCCGTGCGCTCATGGACGACGTGTGGCGAGCCGGCGAGGGCCGCGCGGTGCTGGTCATCACGCACGACCCGGAACTCGTCGCCGCCTGCGATCGGGTCGTCCGCCTCACCTGAGCCGCCCCAGGACTGGCCAGACACGCCGCGCCCACGGCGCGCCGCGACGCCCACGTCCACGGCGCCCAGTGAGTGCCGCGTGTCCGGTCAGCCGCGCCAGCGACGATCAACGCGACAGCGCCAACGTCATCCGCCCTGAGTCCTCCAACCGGTAGGGACCCTCCATCAGGGGCGCCGCCACGGTCTCGCGGGCGCCGGTCACCATGCGACGACGGTTCGAGCCTGACACCAACACGAGTCCGGCGGCGTCCAGCACCAGCAACGACTCCGTCTCACGGATCAGGATGGGAGCGCCCTCGTGCACGGGACGGCCCACACCGTCCTCCACTGCGGCCGATGCCGTGATCGTGGTGCGCCCCGCCCGCATGCCCTCCAGAATGGCTTCCGGGGTGCAACTCTCGGCCGCGACCCAGGTGGTGGGCATGCCAGGCCGCAGCGGCGTTGATCGGTCGTGGAAATCGCCACCCCCCAGCAGGACGACATCGCGACGCCACCGCTGGAACCAGGCAAGGACGGACCGCGAGGTCGGATCCGCGTACCAGGACCCGTGGTACAACTCCACACCCCCGGGTTCAGCCTTCAGTGCGTGCAGCCAGGAACAATCACCGGAGGCGGGGTGGTTGATCGACAGCAGTCCACCACGCTCGGCAACGACGTCAACCCAGGTCTGGGCGGGGAGCCTGAAATCCACGAAACCGATCTCGCCGTAGGCGTTGGCGTGCCCCAGGTGGGTGGTGACCTCCTGCCCAGGCAGCAGCAGGATGCCGTGGCGCTCCCCCACCCCGCGCAGGTGGCCGTGGTGACTCGTGGTGTTGTGGTCGGTCACGAACAGGAAGTCCAGGCCTGACGACACACCCTCGTTGGCCAGTTCCCAGAGGCTGAGGGCCCCATCCGAGTGCAGCGAATGTGCGTGCATGTCCCCCGAGTACCAGCGCAGGCCCTCAGGTGCCGGAAGCTCCCGCTCGCTGCCACGCGCCAGCCGTCGGACGGGTGGCTCCGCCCGTCCGTGATCCGGGATCCGGGCGGCAGGCGTGCTGATGGTGACGGTCAGGTCGACGCCATCTCGGGGCAGGATGTGCAACCCCACGATGACGTGCCACCGGCCGGCGCGGACGCCACCGGCGAGGTACCCGGGCGTTGCGTCGTCCTCACCGACGACGAAGGATCGTCGGGCACCGCCGGACCAGCCGCGCCACCCGTCGGGTCCCTCGCACCCCAGATCCACCACGACACCGTCCGCCTCCTGCACCTCCAGGGTGACCTCGAACGAGGTGGCCCCTTCGGGCAGGTCGAACGGGACCCGCAGGTACCGATCACGGCACTGCATGGCAAGGGTGGCGTGGATTCTCACACCGGGCTCAGTCACCGGTGCCCCCGCAGGGTGAGGATCTCACCGGCCCCCACGTCCAGCGCCCACGGGTCGACGTCGCCGCCCGCTTCTTCTCCCGCCAGGTCGGTTCGCCACCACCGCCCGGTGGCCACGGCTCGCAACGGTTGTGGCACCGTCGCGTAATTGACGAACCGGGCCTCGAGGGACTCGCCCACCCGTCGCAGGGACTCCAGGGCGACTACGCCACGGGTCTCCACCAGCGACCCGGCACCCTGCTCCGTTCTCTCCTGCGCACGTCCCGGCGCAACGACGGGTTCGAGGCGGAAATGGTCGCTGTGCTCGACGACGTCGGATCCCGACCAGCCGCCGGGCGAGCCCAGGTCGACGGCGAACGACAGGTCGACGGGCACCCCGATGTACTGGGCACCTGGCGTCGGCACCTCGGATCCGGCCGGTTCGTCGCGCAGTGGGTGGATGTTGACGCTCATCAGCCCCACCGACCGCACGACTGTCAGCGCGATGTCGTCGGGGCCCTCCACTTCGTCGATGACTTCGTAGTCCGTGAGTTTGTCGAGCAGGATGCCCACGCGGCCCGCATGGACGAAACGTGTCGCGGGGAAGGTGGGCAGGGGAAACTCTCCCCAGCCGCCCTCTGCCGTGCGGCCGCGCGTGGTGACCCCGTACTGCCCCGCCGAGGACGACTCCTCGACGCCGCGGACCGCCGTCGGGACCAGCACCCGCAGCCGGTGGTCCATGGCCTGGTTGACCAACGACACCCGGACACGCAGGAAACGCTCCCCCGCACGAAGCTCCAGGAGGGTGTCCACGCGCTGGGTGACGTGGTTCTGGCTGCGGGTCCTCCGATCCTTGCCCAGCGACGCGGGCATCTCAAAGTCCCGGCGGATGCGAAGCCGTCCACGCACAGGCCCGGACTCCAGGACCTGCACCTCCACGACCGTCGGTTGGGAGACGGGTGGGACGTCCACGGGACCATGGTTGTAGGCGTCACCGCAGTCACCCTCGTCGACGAGCCGCAACGCGCCCTGAACGACGCAGCCGGAGTCGCGGTCCTCGATGCGGACGGTCCCGTCGGCGGCGACGGTGGCTGTGATGTTGGAGTTGCGGAGGACGGTTGGCTCCACGCTCACGGGCGCATCGGGCAGCGCCGCCGTGTCGACACCCAGCGCCAGGACCGAGAGCCCACCGGCCCGCCCACCCACCAGCACCCGGCACGTCCGTGGGACCCGGGTGATAACCCGGCACAGCCGATCGGGTGCGGACTCCGTCATCCTCCGGGTGAGCTCGGAGGTGAAGGCGGAGAGGTCGAAGTCGCCGTCGGTGTGCTCGGCCACCTCGAGGACCAGCGCGTCGTCGTCCCACTGCCAGGATCGGATGCGCTTGCCGAAGAGTTCCTGGCCATGGATCCGGCGGATGATACGGGGGAGGTTCACCGTCTCGACCAGCTCGTCGCCGATCACCGTCGGCAACTCCTCGAGCACCTGCACCCGCTCCTGCGGGGCGTCGGCCGCCATCTCCACCACCAGCTCGGCCTGGACAGCCCGGGCCCATCCGCTCTGGTTGAAGACCGCCACGGCCCCCACGCGGGCGCAGTCACCCAGGATCGGCAGGGCGATGTCGATGGCTCCTCGAGCGGTGTGCGCCGCGACGTTGAGGCGTGATTCCACCTCGTCGGCGGTGCTGTCCGCGCCACAGCCCGTGACGGAGTCGTGCGCCGTGGACTCGATGACCAGCCCCCAGCCCCGCTCCAGGAGGGCCGTCCGGCACAAGCCGCCGGCCCAGGCGTCGATACGCTCCGCCGTGGTCAGGGCACGTTCCGCCCGGGCCATGGCTGCCTTGATGTTGGTGCGGATGGAGAACACTCCGGGCAACAGGTTGCCCCGGGCGTGGGACCGCAGCTCCCCCCGCACCTTCAGCAACTGGTGCAGCGCGGCGGGAGCATGGTCACGGCTGTCGATGACCTCCTCGATGGTGGACACCCTCACTTCACTGTGGTGGCCCTGTGCCCGGTACTGGCGAAGGATCCCCATGAGGTCGGGTCGTGGAGCCATGTGGTCGGTGCCGAACATGCCCGCCACGTCCTCTCCACGGAACCAGGAGGCGTTGTCGCTCAGGTAGTCGGCCACCAGTTCTGGCAGCTTCTCCAGCGGTTCGAACAATTTCAGGGCATTCCCGTACCCGTCCCACTGGTACTCCACGCGCACCTGGCTGCCGTCGAGCGCCTCCCACACGAAGGCGTGTTCATCGACGAACGCGGGCACTCCACGCCAGAGCGAGGCGTCACGGATGCCGAAACCGCTGAGGATCTGGGGCATCTGGGCAGCGTGTCCGAACATGTCGGGCAGGTAGCCCACCCGCATCTCGGTGCCGACGCGACGCGCTGCGCGGATTCCGTGTTCGAGGTTGCGCACGATGGTCTCCCCGTCGCAACAGAATTCGTCGAGCAGGATCTGGAACGGACCCACGGCCAGTTGCCCACGGCCGACGGCCGCCCGCACCTGTTCGAGCCGCTCGGGCCGGATCTCCAGGTAGTCCTCCAGGGCCGCGCTCTGACCATCAAGGGTGAATTTGTATTCCGGTTCCCCCTCCAGAACGTCCAGCAGGTCATCCAGCATCACCACGAGGCGGGCCCGGAAGACGTCGTGCGGTTCGTACCACTCGCGATCCCAGTGCGTGTGGGGAATCAGCCAGAGGATCTGGGGCTGCTGCTGGCTCATACGTCACCGGGTCCGATCCGTAGTCCGGTCTCCTCGTCGAACACGAGCGTCTTGTGGACGGGGATGGTGAACCAGCAGCGCTGGCCCACCTCCGGCACCGAGTCCTCGTCGGCGACGCACTGGAGCCTGTCGTCACCCAGACGGGCGATGACGAGTGCCCCTGCGCCGAGGTTCTCGATGACAGTCACCTCCGCCTCGATGGAGTCAGGCTGCGGCACCGGCGACCAGGTGACGTATTCCGGTCTCGCGCCCACCACAACCTTCCTGCCCTCGGCCAGGCTGGCACCGACTGTGGACGGCACGTGCAACTGGGCACCGAGGGCATGCACCCGGCCCCCGCGGTGCACACCAGGAATCAGGTTCATGGGGTGCGTCCCGATGAAAGCGGCCACGAACGTGTTGCTGGGGGCGTGGAACACCTCGCGGGGGGTGCCCACCTGCTGGATCCTGCCGTCCTTCATCACGGCCATCCGGTCGGCGAGCGCAAGCGCCTCCGACTGGTCGTGTGTCACGTAGACCGAGGTCACCCCCAGCTCCCTCTGCAGTTCCTTCAGGAAGGACCGTGCCTCCAGCCGCAGTCGGGCGTCCAGGTTCGACAGCGGCTCGTCCAGGAGGAGGACCGTGGGTCGGGTGGCGATGGCCCGTGCCAGTGCGACACGCTGCTGCTGCCCACCCGAGAGTTGCGCGGGGCGACGTTCGATGAGCCCCTCGAGCGACAACCTCCCCGCCGTTTCGGTGGCGGCCGCACGGCGCGCGGCCTTGGCGACCTTGCGGATGCGCAGTGGATAGGCGATGTTGTCGGCAACGTCCATGTGGGGGAACAGGGCGTAGTCCTGAAAGACCATGGCGACCCCACGCTCCCCCGGCTCACGGTTGGTCATGTCCACTCCCCCGATGAGCAGGGTTCCCTCCGTGATGGTCTCAAGCCCCGCGATCGAGCGCAGCAACGTCGTCTTGCCGCATCCCGATGGCCCCAGTAGGGCGAAGAACTCCCCCTCGGCGATGTCCAGGTCGACGCCGTCGACGCCGCGCACCCCGTTGGGGTACTGCTTGACAAGGGATGTGGTGGTGATGGTCGACGTCATGACTTGATTCCTCCGTAGAAGCGGAACCCGAATTTTCGGTTCACGAAGAAGTAGATGAGAATCACGGGCAGGGCGAAGATCAGCGAGAATGCCGAGATCAGGCGCAGATTGGCCTGCCCCGATTCGGTGTAGAAGGTGAACATCATCACGGCCGCCGGCTGTTTGGTGGGGTCCCGCAGCAGTATGTAGGGGACCAGGAAGTTGCCCCAGACCTGGACGACGGTCCAGATGGCAACGAACGCGATCCCCGGTCGCGCCACGGGAACGACGACGTCCCGCAGGATCTGGAAGGGGGAGGCCCCGTAGAGACGGGCGGACTCCTCATAGGACTTGGGGATGGAGTCCATGAAGTCCTTGAGGATGAAGACCACGGTGGGCAGCACCCCGCCCGTGAGCACGAGGATGACACCCGTGCGCGTATTGATGAGACCGATGGCGTTCATGAGCTGGAAGGTCGGCACCATCGCTGCCGTTCCCGTGACGATCGAGGACAGGAGCAGCATGCCGTACAGCAGGCCGTCGCGTCCCGGTATCCGCACCCGTGCCAGCGCGTAGCTGGCGAGGGTGCCGAGAATCACCGTGATGACCATGGTCCCGGCCGCGAGGATGAGCGAGTTGAGGATGGACCCCAGTGCATAGGGATTCTCCGCCAACTGCCGGAAATTGGCGAGCGTCCACTCCGGCCACTTGACGGCCATACCCGGGTTGGCGTCAAAGGGCGCCAACACCAGCCAGGTCAGGGGGAGCGCGAAGAACAACCCTATGACCACCAGCATGAGCACGAAGGCCACACGCCCAACGACCCTGGAGGCGTGTCGACGCAGGGTGGGTGGTGCTGGGCCGATAGCGAGGTTCGCGGTCATTTCCTTCTCCCCACGCGCATGTACATGAGGGCGATGAAGAGGTTGATGATCAGCATGATCATCGACAGCGCCGCCCCCACGCCGAGTTGCCCCCCGGGAATGGCCGTTCGGTAGATGTAGACCGACAGAATCTCGGTCTTCTTGTTGGGTCCGCCCGCGGTCAACAGGTACGGCGTGAAGGTGTTGAAGGTCCACAGGGTGATCATGAGCGTGTTGGTCAGGATGTGGCCCCGAATGTTGGGTATGACCACGTCCCGCAACTGCTGCCAGCCGGCAGCACCAGCCATTCTGGCGCTCTCCAGTTGCGACGGCGGCACGGCAGAGAGGGCCGAGGAGAACAACTGCATCGAGAACGCGGTCCCCACCCAGATGTTGAAAATGATGATGACGGTCATCGGGTCGTCGATCAGCCAGGCCCTGCCGGGGGTGTTGAGGATGGCGTTGAGGGTGCCGCCCCGACGATCCAGGAGTGCGATCCACAGGAAGGCGTTCACGGAACTGGGGATCACCCAGGCGATCAGCACCAGGGTTTCCAGCAGCGTCCGCGCCCATCCCGTGACCCGCCGCAGGGACCACGCCAGGGTGAATCCCAGCAACGACTGCCCCAGGACACCGGAGAGGGCAACGAAGACGATGGTCAGGCGCAGCGAGTTCCAGAAGGACGGGTCCGCGAACGCGCCCGTGTAGTTGTCCAGGCCTATGAAGCTGGTGTTCGCAGCGGCCAGGCCAGTCAGCCTGTAGTTCGTGAGGCCCAGGTAGACGGTCCACAGGGCGGGAAACAGGAGGAACAGGGCGATGATGAGCAGGGCCGGGGCGACAAAGACCGTGGCCCGTGCCGCACCGAGCCCTGCCACATCGTCGGCCCGCCGCCGGTGGCGTGTCGGCGACACCGACGGCGGGGTGCTGAGGATGGTCACGAAATCCCTCAGCTGCTCATGACGTTGTCAGCGCCGACGATCCCGCCAAGCCCGCTGGTGTAGGTCTTGATGGCGTCATCGACAGAGGTGCCGGAGATGACGTCGAGGGTCGCCTGCTGCAGGGTCACGGAAACCTGGGGGTAGAGGGCCAGACCCGGCCGGTAAGCGGTGATCGGGAGAACCTCCTTGCTGACGAACGTCAGCATGGGATCCGAGGCAAGCAACTTGGCGTTGACGTCGTCGCGTGGCGAGATCGACAGCGTGCCGGCCGCACGGGCTTCGAAGGCCTCCGGGGAGTTCATGAACGTCAGCAGTTCCCAGGCGAGGTCCGGGTTGGACGAGTTCGGGTTCAGGACTCGCGCCGCACCGCCCGACATGGAGACGAAATCCTGGCCGTTGATACCGGAGCCGGCCTTCATGGCGGGGATCTTGACGTACCCCACCGCGGTGTCCCGGTCCTTCATCGGCGCGGTGCCGACGCCCTCAGCAGGGTTGATCACCGAGCGCCAGAAGTAGTCGCTCTCGAACAGCATGCCAATCTTGCCGGTGGCGAACTCGGAGAACGACGAGTCGCGGCCAGCCGCTTCCTGCTGGAGGATGGGATCGCCGAGTCCCTCGTCGATGTAGATGGTCTTGTAGAGGTTCAGCACGTCACGCAGGCCCTTGGTGTCCCCGGCCCACTTGCCGTCCTTCCACAGCATCTGGTCAGTGCCCATCATCATGGGCAACACGCCCTGCATCGTGGTGGCCTCACCCATCGCAGTGCCTGCGTTGAGCTGGATCGGGGTGACCCCGTTGAGCTTCTTCAGCGCCCGACCGGCGGTGAGGATGTCATCCCACGACGTGGGCTGCCAGTCCGCGGGAAGGCCAGCCTGCTTGAACAGGTCCTTGTTGTAGTAGATGACCCGCCCGTCGGTTCCCTGGGAGATGCCGTAACGTTTTCCGTCGAAGGAAGCGGAATTCTGGACGGCGTCGGAGATCTGCTTCCAGCCGTCCCATGCATCGACGTTGGTGACGACCTCGTCGAGGGGCTTGATGTACTTCGCCTGGGCGAACTCACCAATCCAGATCCCGTCGAGCGAGATGATGTCGGCGCCCTTGCCCGAACTCAGGTCCAGGGCCACCTTCGTCTTGTAGTTCTCGTCGTCGACGCCCTGGGGCTCGAAGGTGACGGTCACGTCGACGCCCTTGGCCTTCTGCGCTTTGGTGAACTCGGGAATGACCCACGTCGTGGTCCAATCGGCCTCGGCGGCGTTCTTGCCGCCTGCGATGGCGTTCGACGTGATGCTGAGTGTCTGCGGCCCCTCCTGGCTCGGAGAACCGCTCGTCTCCTGGCCGGGAGAACCACTCGTCTCAGGGGTGGGCGTGTTGGAGCATGCCGTCGCACCCAGTGCAACGATTCCCAGGACGGCAACAGCCTTGACCGCCCGGTGGAGATTCGACCTCATCGTGATTCCTTTCAAGATGTTCCGGAGTTGCGGCCGTCGGACACGGTTGCCCGGTGGTGCGGCTCCGATGCTTCGCATGCAGGATCTATTGCGGTTCCCGAACTCATGGCGCAGGCCCTCCACAGGGTTTGCGCGCTGGCGAGGTCCTGCCGGGCAGCGTCGATGCTGGAGCCGGCCTGGCCACTGTCTCGGGTCATGTCCAGGAGAGCCCTGAACTCACGTTCGAACGCTTCTTCCTGCGGCCACACCTCCTCACACGCAGTGCTGCGAAGGTCACCGCCCCCGGAACACGTTCGCAGGATGGTCGGTGCATTGAGGATGTAGGGCGTTGTGAACTCGAGTTCGACGCTCCCCCTTTCGTGATGGACGGTGACCAACTCCCGGTACGCCGGGAAGTCCTTGATGAAATGCCAGCGAAGGGAGAAGGGCACCCCACCGGCGGTGGCGCCGGACCCGATGACGGATCCGGGGAACTCCGGGCCCCAATGGGTGGCGTGGGCCACATCCGTGAGCGCGAGACCAAGGTGGCGCGTGAGTGCGATGTCGTGGATGATCGAGCCCAGCACGACATCCGAGTACAGCTTCCGCAGCGGGGTGTCGTCGCTGCCGACGGCTGCCGAGATGGACCTCTGCAAACGGTGGTGGTTGCCCGCCAAGAGTGCAGGATCCACGTCGGTGGCCGGCGCCTCAAGACGCGCGAACTTGAGCTGTGTGCCGTCTGCCGGGTGCAGGACCTCGACGCTCACCTCGCGGGGGGTGACGTCGGTCAACAGCACCCGTGCCGCAGCGACGGCCGGGTCGTACTCCTTCATGTACCCGACGCGGAGCCAGGCATCAGGGTCGCGGCCGAGCTCGGCCAGACCCGCCTCCAGATTGTCGAGGTCCGCGAAACTGTAGGCCAACGGCTTCTCCGCGAGGACCCGCACACCGGCCCGGATCAGTGTGAGGGCGTCGTCAGCGTGGTTTCCGGTGGTCGCGACAATGGCCGCATCCACCGAGACGCGTCCCTGCAGGATGGCTGAGGCCAGATCCTGGGCAGTGGCGAACCAGCCTGCACTGGGTACCCCATAGCGTCGACCGATCGTTGCGAGGCGTGACGGCGAGACCTCACACAGTGCCACGAGGTCGACGTCGGCACGGTTGCGCTGAACGATGGGGAGGTGGACGGATTGCGCGACAGCCCCCAACCCGATCACGGCAACCCGGACCGGTCTCATGGGAACCACCTGCGCAGGAGGTGACGGTTGGCAATCTGGTCTGCGATGGCCCGCAGGACATCGGCCTCGTCGAGCAGGACCACATCCTGCTCGACGACCAGCCAGCCGTCGAATCCGCTGGCGATGATGTCGTCGACCATCCTCGTCAGGTCCAGGTCGCCAGTGCCCAGTGCCACGAAGGCCTTCTTTTCCCACACGTCGCGGACGGGGTCATCTGATCCCTTCGCCGCGGCCAGAATACGAAGATTGACGTCCTTCAGGTGGAGATGGTTGATCCGTGGGGCCCAGCGTCGATAGTCCTCCACGGGTTCGCCCCCGCCGAGGAGCAGGTGTCCGGAGTCGAAGGTCAGGTCGATCGAGGTGTCACTCAGGAATCGTTCGATCTCGGCGGGTGTCTCGATGTGGGTGGAGACATGGTGGTGGAAGGTCGGCTCCAGGGAGCGGGAACGCACCTCACGGCCCACCCGCTCGACCCTGTCAACGAAGGTCCTCCAGCGTTGTCCATGCAGCTCCAACTCGGGTGCGCCACCCGGCCGTGCCCTGCGCTCCGCGGAGCCCGAGTCCGCGAGGGTGGGCAGGGGGGAAGGTCCCGACTGGGATTCTGCCACCAGTGCGAAGTCGTCGAGGATGGGCAGAGCCGCATCGACCGCATCGCTGAATTCCTGATCGGTACCGGCGAAGGGAAAGTCGAGCCATCCCCCGCAGAGCAGGAGGTCATTGGCCGCCAGGTTGTCCACCAGCTCCCGCCCGGTCCCGAAAAGACCGTGCGCACCCAGATCAATGCCCTGGTAGTCGGCCTCATGGACCAACCGAAGGAGTTCCCCTCCGCTCGGCAGTGGTACGAGGTCGGGTCGGGAAAGCCCGAAGACCCCGTAGGAAACGGGTGCATTGGCGAGAGTGATCATGTCGGCTCCGCTGCGAGTCCTTGTTCCTGTCGCTTCGATGCGACCGGTCTAGGATTTATTCTCTACTGCGGACCAAATAGGGTCAACCTTCCTGGCCGATGAGTTATCGAATCGTTACATTGCTTGTCGGCCCGACGGAGCGTGGTGGCTCCGACGAGGAGCGCGCGGGACATACCGAGCATCGAGGACCACCGATGCGGCGCCGATGGCGCCCACTTCGCGACCCATTTCAGTCGACGACACCGTCACGGGGTGCGGCCCCCTCGCGGACGGTTGACGCAGCGCCGCCACGGTCATCGGCTCGTACACCCTCTTGACGCAGTCCCAGTAGGGGCCGCCGAAGACGACCGTGTCGGCATCGAAGAGCTCGGTGGTCATCACCACCATCCCGGCGATGCGTGATCCGGCTTCATGAAGTATCCCGAGGGCATCGCCATTTCCGTCGTCGGCCAACTGACACAGTGCGCGGAATTGGTGGTCCACCAGTGTGAGGTTGCCGCGTGGCGGAGCAGGGCCGTCGAGAACGCCGCGCGCATGCGCCTCCTCCACCAGCACGACGGGGTCATTGTCGAGGCCATCGGCCCCTCGAGGCCTGGGCTCTCCGAGCGCCAGGAGCATCCGCCCCACCTCGCCCGCATTGCCGGAGAACCCGCGGACCGGCTCGCCGTTCAGGGACAGCCCCACGCCTGTGCCCGCACCCAGGTAGACGAACACCATGGTTGAATCCAGCGCATCCCCGGCACGGACCCAGTTCTCGCCGATGACCGCCGCAAGGGTGTCCTTCACCACTGGGACCCGCATCCCCAAACGGGCGCCCAGCGCCTCCCCCAACGGGAAGCCAGTCCAGCCCGGCAGCCACACGGTGTCGACGATGGATTCCGATACCGCGTTGATGGGACCCGGCACCGCCAGGCAGGTACCCAGGACAACCTGCTTGTCGATCCTCGAGCTCAGCAGGGATTCCTGCACCATGCTGGCGGCAACGTCCAACGAGCGGTCGGGATTGTCGGGGTCCACTTCTTCACTCGTGAGTGACGCGACGACGCTGCCGCGCAGATCCAGCACCACTGCGGACATCAGGGACGGGTCAACGTGGACCCCTACGGCGTACCGGGCATCAGCCACGATGTCGAGGATCACGCGAGGACGTCCACGACCCACCGATTCGCGCCGCAACTCCCTCACGAACCCTCCGACCATGAGATTTCGCACGATGGAGGAGACGGTCTGGACCGACAGTCCCGCCATCTCGGCGATATCCGTCTGGCTCGTGGGTCCGAGCCGCCGCAGCGCATGAATGACGGCGTTCTCGTTGTACGCACTGATGTGTGCCAGGCTCGCTCCGGTGCGCATGGCCCCCCTCTCGCTCCACAGGGCGGGAATCAATCCACACCCAGAGCAGTTTCAGAAGGATACCCCCGGGCCGCTGATCGCCCACGAAATGGGCGACCGACTCCTTTTCGGCCCCCACCCCGTCTGGCCGGACACGCCGCGCAGACCGTGCGTCGCGACGCCCACGTCCACGGCGCACAGTGAGGGCCGCGTGTCGGGTCAGCTGCGCCCGGACGGCCCCACCTGGTTCCGGCGACGCGAAACGCCGCGGCCACTGCAGGCCGGGACGTGGAGGTCCATGGCGGGCAATGAGCGCGGCGTGTCGGGGTTGTGGCAGCAGTGGCTGGGACCGGAGGCCCGCCATCTTCCGCGACGGACCTCCGGGCAGACTCAGCTGAACCGGACGATGTTGTTGAACACCTCCAAGGTGACCCATGCGTAGCGGTGGCTGCCGTCGTTCTGACGGGTGCTCTCGACGACCTTGGCCACAGCCCAGCTCCGGCATCCGTTCTTGCCGGTGAGGGCGGTGTCACACTCGGTGCGCCACTGGCGCCCGTCGGAAGCCACCCAGGACCCCGTCGACGCCAACGGGTTGCCGTTCCACAGGCTGCGCGGGGACGGCAGGTAGGTGAGGTTGTTGAAGTGCCAGCCCGTCCGCGACACGAAGGCGCCGTTGACCTCGGAGACCTGCGTGGACCAGATGTTGGTGCGGCACCGGATGGTCCGCGAGTACGGCTCGCACGTGGTGAACCACAGGCGACCGTTGACGTTGTAGTACCCCGGTGCGCTGTACACGTCGACGGGGCCGGGGGTTGCCGGCGGTGTGGTGGTGGAGGTCGCTGACGTCGACGGGGAGGCCGTCACCGTGGCCGTGGCCGTGGCTGTCGTCGTCGCGGTGGCCGTACTCGTCGACGTGGACGTCACCGTGGTGCTGGCAGTCGCGGTCGCGGTGGAGGTGACGGTGGCCGTGGTGGTCGCCGTTGCCGTCGCCGTCGCACTGGAGGTGGCAGTGGCGGTGGATGTGCTCGTGGCCGTCACCGTCGGTGCCATCGTGACGGTGGGTGAGGCGGTCACGGTGGTGGTCACCGTCGGCGACGACGTCGTCGTGGCCGAAGCCGACGGGGTGGGCGACGGCGTCGACGTCGCTTCCTCGAGGGTGTTGCGGACCGTCACCGACGAGACGCCCACGGTTCCGGACAGCACCGTGGCCTTCACCTCGTGCTTCCCGCGCGGGACCACCGGGCTGGACCACACGGTCGTGGACGCTGCGGCGCCATGATCTACGACGACGGGCTCACCGCCGTCGATGGAGTAGGCGACCCGACCCTGCCCGGCACCGGCCGGGGCCTTGATGTTGACGCCGTCACCGTCGAAGCGCAGCCTCCACGTGGCGCCCGCCGTGCCACTCGTCCGGTTGCCGCCGGAGGCGGTCCAGCCGTCGGAGTACACGAAGGACGCCTGGTAGTCGCCCACGACGGTGCTGGGCACCTCAAACGCGCGCGGCTTCCAGACACGGACGTAGTCGAACTGCGACGCGAGTGCGTCGTCGTAGGCGTTCGGGTAGGCGCCGGGGTTGTTGACGTAAGGGGCGCGGAGCCCGAGCGAGAGGATCATGTACTGCTCGGCGGCGTCGAAGACGGGATCCGAGCGCTGGGCGCGGAGTTCACCGTCGACGAACCAGCGCTGAACGCCGGGCTCCCACTCGAAGCCGTAGGTGTGGAAGTCGGCGGACGGATCCCACGGTGCCTGGTAGACGTCGCCGCCGTTGGACTGGTGGTTGGGGCCGAGCGCCTTGGACGGCCAGCGGTGCGCCGCGAAGTCGACGGCGTTGGGGTTGCCGGGCTTCTCGCCGAGCTCGACGATGTCCAGCTCCGTGGCGTAGTCGGTCTCGCGACCGTCCAGCCAGAAGGCCAGGCAGGTGCCGGGGAACGGGGTGCCGGACTTGGCGCGCACCTCGAAGTAGCCGTACTTCACCGGCTCGTCGAGGAGGATGCCACCGGACTTGTTGTGGGTGGTGTCCACCGTCTCGAAGCCCGGATTAACGAGGCGGTTGGTGGTGTTGCCGGGCGCGGTGAACGACGCGTCGTCGAACATGGCGACGTCCGCGAAGGTCTTGCCCGTGGACTCCAGCGCCACGACGCAGCTGGTGCCGGCGGCCACGTCGACGGACAGCACGTATTGCTTCCAGCCCCCGTTGGCGCGCGGGATGGCCTCACGCTGCAGGGAACCGGCGGCGCTGCAGCCACTGGCCACGAGGGCCACCATGCCCTCGCTGCCCTCGGTCTTCGCCCAGGCTTCGAGCGTGTGCTTCCCCGCGGCCAGCCCCGTGAAGGTCTGCTGCGTGCGCGTGCCGTACTGGTTGAAATACGTGTGGCGCAGGCCAGTGTTGCCGGTACGGGACGCGTACGTGGTGACCGTGTCGGTGTTGGCGTTCTGCAGGTTCAGGTCGACGAGCGCCGTCTGCCAGCCCTTGGGGACGACGTTGTAGGTACTGGTGGGATCGTAGGTCTGCTTGAGTTCGAGGTTGCCGCCCCGGACAACTGCGTTGTCGTGGTCCCAGCGCCACTCGGCGCGCCATCCCCACTCGTCAGGGAAGCGGTTGAAGCTGCCCTCGACGTCGGTGCCACTGAACTCGGAGGAGTAGTCGTCGATCAGCATCCAGTCGGCGTCACCGGGCGCGGACGCGGGCTTGGCCGAGGTGGGATCATCCGCCCATGGGTCCTCCGTGGGGTAGCCACCGGTGGGGGTGGCCGTGGGTGTGGCGGTGGGGGCGCCGTCGTCGATGCCGCCGACCATGCGCAGCAGGTCGACGTCCGGCGCCGGGCCGGAGTTGAACAGCGTGATGGTGTGGAGGCCCTGCGGGACGTAGCAGCTGAACTTCTTCGTCATCGGGGTTTCCCAGTTGGGACCCGCGGGGAGGTCGAGCAGCGTGGCCTCCGAGGCGCCGGGGCACTGGTAGCGGATGTCCCGCTTCTCCCCGCTGATGTAGCGGAGTTCAAACTCCTTCTGGCCCGCCGCCTCGATGCTGACCCTGACACCGAGCGTGCCGTTGCCGCCGCCGATGTAGCCGACCGTCTTACCACCGGAGGCGCCCGTGCGGTCCTGGACCCTGGCCTGACCCGTGAGTTCGTTGGCGGGGTCCTCGGCCTCGAAAATCACCTGCTGGGACGTGGAGACCACGATGGCGTCGATGTCCGGCGCCGGGGTGGTGTTCCACAGCGTGATGATGTTCTCGCCGTCCGTGAGGGTGGTGCAGTCCAGGGCCGTGCTCTGCGGTGTGGACCAGTTCGGCCCCACGGGGAGGTCCAGCAGCGTCTCCGCACCGGCATTGCACGTGTAGCGGATGTCCCGGTTCTCACCGGAGATCCACCTCAGGGTCAGTGTGGTGCGGGTGGGGTCGATGACGTCGACCTTGATGCCGATCCTCCCGTTCCCGCCCCCGACGTAGCCGATGGCCTTGGCGCCGGATGCCCCGGGACGGTCCAGGACCCGGGCCTGTCCGGTGCGGATGTTGGTCTCGGCTTCCGCCTCGAACACCACGGATGCGGCCTTCGCGGTCGGCAGGGGGACCAGGCTGGCCCCGAC
Source organism: Arachnia sp. (assembly GCA_039929445.1). Taxonomy (GTDB): domain Bacteria; phylum Actinomycetota; class Actinomycetes; order Propionibacteriales; family Propionibacteriaceae; genus Arachnia. The sequence goes on from JBDSRF010000046.1 coordinate 36,674, forward strand.
CACCAGAACTGTGGCGAGGCCGGCTGTGAACCAACCCCAGGATGCGCTGCGTCGCTGCTGCACGGTTTCCTCCTTTGGAAATACTGTTGGACACGATGGCCGACGCGGTCAGTTGTTGTCGCCCCGGCGCGGCGAAACGCGCACTCGGACCGCCCATCCGCGAGGGGCCGATAGAGTGACGACCGTGACCGAGCAACCGATCCGGAGCGCCGCCTCGCGGCCACTCACGGTTGCCCAGTTCACCGACAACTACGGCCCCGGCAGCAACGGGCTGATGTTCGCCGTGCAGCAACTGGAGGGCAACCTCCTGGACGCCGGCCACAAGGTGGTGGTGGTGGCACCGCGGGCCAAGGGCCCCAACCCGCACCTCGGGCGCGAAGGCCGCCGGGAGATCCGGCTGCCGTCGGTCAAGGTGCCCAACATGCCCACCCGCGTCGCCAACGGCCGCCACTTCGACAGGACCATCGACGAGATCGCCCGGATCAACCCGGACGTCATCCACGTCCACGGGTTCGGCACGGTCGGGGCCCTCGGCGTGTGGGCAGCGAGGCGGTTACACATTCCGCTGATGCTGACGTGGCACACCGACTTCGACGCGTACGCCGATCATTACTCCGCCGTCCTGCCCCTCCTCACGGGCGTGTTGCACGCCTTCACTCGCATCTCCAAGGGGCAACTCGTGGACTCCCACGACCTGAAGGAGGCGGTGATCCGCTACGAGGATCGCGGTCGTTCCACGGCGTCGCTGCTCGGGGTGTGCCAGAAGATGCTGGAGACGGCAACGCTCGTGACGACGCCGTCGCCGAAGACGGCCATACGGTGCCGGGAGATCGCCCCCACGGCCAACGTCGTCGTCGTTCCCAACGGCGTCGACCCCCTGCCGCCGGGGCCTCCCCCGGTGGAGCGCGGGCCCGGTCCCCTGATTCTCTACGCCGGCCGGATCGCCCCCGAGAAGGGCATCCCGCTGCTGGCCGACGCCTTCGAACTGGTGGCCGCCCAGCGGCCGGACGCGCGCCTCATGGTGGTCGGTGACTGGGAGCGCTACCCCCGCATCAGGCGCGTACTGGCGCACGGGGCCGCGCGTGGCAACGTCATCCTCCCCGGGGAGCAGAAACGGGAGGCGCTGGGGGCGTTCTACGGCATGGCGGACGTGTTCGCCTTCCCCAGCCAGACGGACACCCAGGCACTGGTGCTGCACGAGGCTGCCCTCGCAGGTCTGCCCATCGTGTCTGTCGACCCCGGACTGCAACTGGTGCTGGAGCCGGGCGTCAACGCCGAGCTGACCCGCCCCACGGCCGCGTCCCTGGCCGCGGGACTGATGCGCATCATCAACAAGCTCGACGACCCTGTGTGGCGGGCCCGCGCCGCCGAGACGTCGAAACGGCTGGCTGGCCAGTGGACCGTCGAGTCCCAGGGGATCGAGATGCTCGCCCTGTACGAGAAGGTGGCACGCGAAGCCCACGCCACCGTCTGACCACCGCCGCGGGGATCCACGGCGGCCACTAGGGTTGGGCCATGAGCTTGCCGATCTCCCGCATCCCCGATCCCCAAGAGGCACCGACGCTGCGCTGGGGGATCCTGGCCCCCGGCGGCATCGCCCACACCTTCGCCGACGCCGTCCGCAAGCACACCCGTGGGGAACTGGTGGCCGTCGGGTCACGCTCCGCCGAACGCGCCGCAGCCTTCGCCGGCGAGTTCGGCATCCAGCACCGCCACGACAGCTATGAGGCGCTGGTGGCCGACGAGGACGTGGATGCCATCTACGTGGCCTCCCCGCACAGCCATCACGCCGAGCATGCACTCCTGGCCATCAACGCCGGCAAGCACGTGCTCGTGGAGAAGGCGTTCACGCAGACCGCGACGCAGGCCCGCCAGGTGGTGGAGGCTGCGCGCACGGCCGGCGTCACCTGCATGGAGGCCATGTGGACGCGGTTCCTGCCCAACATCGACGTGGTCCGGCAGATGCTGGAGGGCGGCGCACTCGGCGACCTGGAGATCATGCAGGCGGATCACGGCCAGTACTTCGACTTCGACCCGCAGTTCCGCCTCTTCAACCCCGAGCTTGCCGGCGGGGCGATGCTGGACCTGGGTGTCTACCCCGTGTCGTTCGCCTCGTTCGTAATGGGCACCCCGGAGCGCGTGAACGCCGTCGGCACACTCGCCGCAACGGGTGTGGACCGGCAGGTGAGCATGGTGCTCGACGGGTTCGCCGACCACCCGCAGGCCCACGCAGTGCTGAACACCACCCTGGCCGCCAAGACCGCCACGACCGCCACCATCGCCGGTTCGCACGGTCGCATCGACATCCCCGGTGACTTCTACGCGCCCCAGCGTGTGACGTTCACACCCCTGGAGGGCGACGCCGTGCAGTCACCCGAGCCGGTCATCCCCGGACACGAGGGGTTGGCCTACGAGGCTGCCCACTTCGCGCAGCTGGTGGCCGACGGCCAGCAGGAGTCCCCGCTCATCAGCCTCGCCGAGACGATCGCCATCGTGGACACCATGGAGAAGGCTTTGCAGCAGGTGGCCTGACACCACCGCCGCCCACGCGCGCACCGCCCAAGCATCCGTCCGGAAAGGGGTCACCCCCAGCACGGGGGGTTGCTGGGGGTGACGTTCTTGGGGGCCTGCCGATCAGGCGCAGCTCCAGGGTTGCGTGCCGCGGATGGCGTACAGGCGGTTGGCCACGGTGATTTGCTCGGCCCGGCTGGCCTGGTGCGGGTAGGCCGCGAAGTCCTGGCCGTTCACGGAGCGCCACGTCTGCAGGTTGAACTGCAGGCCGCCGTAGTAGCCGTTGCCGGTGTTGATGCTCCAGTTGTTGGTGGATTCACAGCGGGCGATGCGGTCCCACATGGCGGCGCGATCCAGGTTGAGCGCCTTGCCCGACGATGACGTGGAGCTCGGCGCGTCAGCCGCGGCGGCATCCTGAGCCGGGGCGGGCACCGGTGTGGGCTTCGGGGCGACCTTGGTGCCGACCGTGGTCACCTGGTGCACGGGCTGCGTGGAGATGATCGCCTTGGTCCGAGTGGAGCTGATGAGTGCGCCGTCGTGGTAGACGTCGCTGTAGGTTTCACGGCCGAGGCCCACCGCACCCTTGGTGGTCACCTTCGTGGTGCCCGACTCCAACTGGTCGGACGTGGTTTCCGTCTTCTTGAACGGCAACTCCACTTCCTTGGTCCTCTCCTTGACCTCCACTGCGACGAACGAGATGGCCAGTCCGTCAGTGAGCACCGTGTCGGTGGCAGGGGTGACGATGTCATCGGCGTCCGGTGCGACGCCCGCCGAGGCGAGAGCGTCGGAGACGGTGCCTGCGACGCTCACCTGCGAAGGTGCCCCCGCGACCGTGAGCGTCACTGCCTTGGCGGTGGCCACCTCCAGCGTCAGGCCTGTGCGGCCGATCGAGGTGGACCGAGACGCCGACAGCTTGGAATCGGCGTCATCCAGGTCAAGGAAGGCCAGTGCCTCCCCCACGCTCTGCGCGGTGGTCCAGACCTGGCGGGGCTTGCCGTCGACCGAGATCTCCAGGGGACGCCCATAGGCGACCGTGATCTCCATGTCCTGTGTGATGCGCGTCTCCGCGCCGGGAAGGACCACGTCGTGCTCGTCGAGGGTGATGCCCTCCAGCTGGAGCACCTCCGCGACGGTGTCCTCCCGGACTGCGATGGACGTGGCGGCACCGTCGACGACGAGTTCCACGTCGTTCTTGTGCAATGCCGTGGCAATCCCGGTGGTGGCGACGAGCGCCAGGGCGGCGCCTCCGGCAGCTGCGGGGATCCAGAGCTTCTTGCCCATGTGTGTGGCGTCTCCAGGGAGTCGGGGACCCGGGCGGTTCCCACCGGGTCCCCCCACACTAACTCTTCACTGAGGAAATCCCCAAGGAATTCTCAGAAACTGCTCAGCGCTGACGCTTCTCCTCCCGGAATCCCTTGAGTCGGAGACTGTTGAGCATCACGAACACGCTGGAGAACGCCATGGCGGCTCCGGCGATCATGGGCGTCAGCATGCCCAACGCCGCGATGGGGATGGCCAGCACGTTGTAGCCGAACGCCCACACCAGGTTCGACTTGATGGTGCTGTCGGTGGCCCGCGACAGGCGGACGGCGTCCACCACGGACAGCAGGTCGTCGCGCATCAGGGTGATGTCGCTGGCCGCGATGGCCGCGTCGGTGCCCGCACCCATGGCAATGCCCAGGTCGGCGCTGGCGAGCGCCGCGGCGTCGTTGACGCCGTCGCCCACCATGGCGACGCGATTGCCACCGGAGCGCAGGGCCTCGATGACGTCCGCCTTGCCCTGCGGGAGGATGCCAGCGCGCACCTGGTCGATGCCCACTTCCGCCGCCACCCGTTCCGCAGCAGCCTGGTTGTCTCCCGTCAGCAGCACCGGCTCGAGGCCGAGTTCCCGCAGCCGAGCCACGGCCTGCCGAGCCGTCGGCTTGATCTGGTCGCCCACCACGATGCGGCCGAGGAACCGTCCCGCACCGGCGACGAACACCTCACTGCCGATCACGTCCGAGGGCGCACCTGCCGTCGCATCCACCTCCACGCCCATGTCCTCCATGAGCAGCCGCGACCCGACACCCACCTCCATGGGCTCACCGTCGTCGAGGACCACGTGGGCAGTGACGCCCTTGCCGGGGACCCCGACGAATGCCGATGCCGTTGCGTCGTCCCGGTAACCCGCATCAACCACGCGCGCCACCACGGCGGCCGCAATGGGGTGCTCCGACCCCTCCTCGACGGCTCCCGCGACGGCCAGCAACTCGCGCTCGGCCACCGCGGTGGCCGGTTCCACGCTGAGGACCGACATCCGGCCGGTCGTCAGGGTGCCCGTCTTGTCGAGCACGATGGTGGTGATGCTGCGGGCCTTCTCCAGCGCCTGCGGCCCCCTGATGATGGTGCCGAGTTGGGCGCCGCGGCCCGTGCCCACCAGCAGGGCCGAGGGCGTGGCCAGCCCCAGCGCGCACGGGCAGGCGATGATCAGGACGGCGATGCCGGCCGTGAGAGCGAACGTGAAGCCCGAGCCGAGCCACCAGTGCAACAGGAAGGTGACGACAGCGATCCCGATCACGGCGGGCACGAAGAACGTGGTGACGCGGTCGGCGAGACGCTGCGCGTTGGCCTTGCCGTTCTGGGCCTCCTCCACGAGCCGGGCGATCTGCGCCACCTGCGTGGCGGAGCCGACGGCGGTGGCCCGCACCACCAGTCGCCCAGTGGCGTTGACGGAGCCGCCCACCAGGGCGCTGCCGGGCGAGACCTCCACGGGCATGGACTCCCCCGTGATGATGGAGGCATCCACGGCGGAGGTGCCCTCGATGACTTCACCGTCGGCCGCCACCTTCTCCCCGGGTCGGACGACGATGTGGTCCCCCAGCGACAGTTCACCCGCGGGGATGCGGACCTCGACCCCGTCGCGCAGAACGACGGCCTCCTTGGCCCCCACCTCCATGAGAGCGCGAACGGCGGAGCCGGCCTCCTTCTTGGAGCGGGCCTCGATCCACCGCCCCAGCAGGAGGAACGCGATGATGGCGGCGGCAGCCTCGAAGTACACGTTGCCCATGGGGTCCGAGCGCCCCAGGGCGAAGGTGAACTCGTGGCGCATGCCGATCATGCCGGCGTGACCGAAGAAGAGTGCCACCACCGACCAGCCGAACGCGGCGACGGTGCCCAACGTGACGAGGGTGTCCATGGTGGTGGTGCCGTGCCGAAGGTTGGCCCAGGTGGCGGCGTGGAACGACCGCCCGCACCAGAAGACGATGACCGCCGTCAGGACGAGCGCCGCCCACTGCCACCCGGGAAACTGCAATGCCGGCGCCATCGATACAGCGACCACCGGGACTGCGAGGGCGAACGCCAGCAGCATGCGCGGCTTGAGCACATCGGCCCTGTCCGCCCTCGGGGTCTCCGGGGTAGTGCGCCGCGCACCGTACCCGGCCTCCTCCACGACGGCAATGAGGTCGTCGGCGCTCATCCCGCGGGGCGCGTGGACGGCGGCTTTCTCCGTGGCGTAGTTCACCGTCGCGACGACGCCGTCCACCTTGTTGAGTTTCTTCTGGATCCGGTTGGCGCAGGAAGCGCAGGTCATTCCCTCAATGTCGAGCGAGATGGCGACGCCCTGCGGCGCCTTCCTGAGTTCCTGCTGGGTGCTGGTCATGCTGTGGTGCCCCTGACTCCTGCTGTGGTGTGTGCCGACCGCGAAGCGTCGGTGTATCGAAGGATCAGACCTCGACGACGGAGTACTCGCCCGCCTCGGAGACCGCCTCGATGATGGCGTCGAACGGGAGCCGGTCCCCCGACTCGACGACCATGCTGGCGCTCTCGAAGCTGACATTGACGCCCGTGACGCCGTCGAGCTCGGAGACCTCTTCCGTGATGTGGGCGGCGCAGCGGCCGCAGGTCATTCCGGTGATGGTGTAGTTGGAGATCATTGCTTTCCTCTTTCGTCGTGCCCCTTCGGGGGCTGTTTCACTTGGCAAGCCGTCGGATGGCCTGCATCGCTTCGTGCATCTTCTCCTCGGCCACGTCCCCGCCCTCGCGGGCGGCGTTGACCACGCAGTGTTCGAGGTGGTCCTCGAGGAGCCCCAGGGAGACGGCCTTCAGTGCGCTCGTGACGGCGGAGATCTGGGTGAGCACGTCGATGCAGTACTCGTCGTTCTCCACCATCCGGGCGATCCCGCGGGCCTGCCCCTCGATGAGCCGCAGCCGTCGCAGGTAGGCCTGTTTCTCGGGCGTGTACCCGTGCTGCACACCTGCCGGTGCCATCGCGACGTCCTGTGCTGTTTCGCCTGCCATGCGTCCTCCTGTCCTTGACTACAACCATACCCCCAGGGGGTAGTTTCGCCAAGTCCCGGGGTTGGGTTGTCCACAGATGGGGCACATTTTCTGTGGAAGGTTCGGTGGAAGACCCGCGCAGCCGGGAACCAGCGACCGGGCGGCATGGTCGCCCTCTTACACCACGGAGAGCACAGGCCGGGCAGGGGGGCCACGAACGCACGGAGAATCACCCAAACACCTAGCCAGAAGGACTTGCCCGACTCC
>JBDSRF010000047.1:0-2331 GCA_039929445.1 Arachnia sp.
GACCCCCACCCGGAGCGGTCGTGGCCGCAGACACTCGGCGGCTGGCGCCGCCAGCTCCCCGCCTGGCTACCGGAAGACGTGGTCGCGTCCACGGCGCGCGACCCGGAGATCCGAGCGGTGGCGCACCATCCGATCCGCGACGAGTACGCCATCCTCGACAACGGGGCAGTCCAGCGGGCCACCCCGCTGGCGGGTGTGACGCTTGAGGAGCAACTCCTCGGTGACGACGGCGTGGTCGCCCTGCGTGAACGAGCCCGCATTGTCGTGGACGCCCGCGGCGCCCGCCCCGCGGGGCACCCGGGGACCATGCCGCACCAGACCGCCCACGGCGTCCTCGTGCCACCCGCCGTCGCGGCACCGGTGCTGGGCTCCGCCGAAGCTGTCCTCATGGACTGGCGACCGTTTGACGGCAGCAGCAGGTGGGGCGGCACCGACCCCACGTTCCTCTATGTGATCCCGATGCCGGACGGGCGTGTGCTGCTGGAGGAGACATGCCTCGCCGGGGACCCGGGGATCGGGCAGGAAGAACTGCGGCGACGACTGCTTCGGCGCCTTGAGAACTACGGGATCGGTCCGGGCGACGTTGCCGGCGCCGAGATTGAGCGCGTCTCCATCCCGCTGGTGCGGCGCGGCGACCACGTCGAACGGGTGCTGCGCTTCGGTGCAGCGGGAGCACAGAACAATCCGTTCAGCGGGTACACCTTCTTCGCCTCCCTGGCCGCCGTCGATCCTGTGGTGGCGTCCGTCCTCCGTGGAGTGACAACCCGCCGGGACGAGCCACTGCTCGCCCGTCGACGCGCATTGCACGGCCTCCTACGACTGTCGCCCGACGACACGTTTGCGCTCTTCGACGCCTTCGGGCGTCTGAACCCGGCGCAGCAGCGGGCGGTGCTCGACGCCAACACGCCCCTGCCGAAGCTGGTGGCCGCCATGACCCGGCAATTCAGCCTGATGTCCGCGCGATCCGGCATCGGTCTCGCGCGGGCAACGCTGCTCTCCTGACGCCGAACTGCGCCTTGATGCTCAGGCCTGCTGGTGGCTGGCGACGGTGAGGATCTCCGCGCCGGTCTCCGTCACGACGAGGGAGCTCTCGAACTGCGCGCACCGGGACTTGTCGAGCGTCACGACCGTCCAGTCGTCGTCCCACACCTCGGCCTCGGCAGAGCCGAGCGTGAGCATGGGCTCGATGGTGAAGGTCATCCCCGGCTCCATGACCATGTTCAGGCGGGGCTCGTCGTAGTGCAGGACCACGAGGCCGGAGTGGAAGGCGGTGTGCACGCCGTGTCCCGTGTAGTCCCGGACGACGCCGTAGCCGAAGCGCTTCGCGTAGGACTCGATCACCCGGCCGATCACCGAGATGGGCCGGCCCGGACGGACCGCCTTGATGGCCCGAGTCAGCGCCTCCTGGGTGCGTTCCGTGAGGAGTCGTGATTCCTCGTCCACGTCGCCGCAGTAGAACGTGCCGCAGTTGTCGCCATGGACTCCGTTCTTGAAGGCAGTCACATCAATCTTGACGAGATCCCCGTCCTCGAGGGGACGTTTGTCCGGGATCCCATGGCAGATGACCTCGTTGACGGACGTGCACACAGACTTGGGGAAGCCCCGGTAACCGAGAGCGGAGGGGTAGGCACCGTGGTCGACCATGTACTGGTGCGCCACAGCATCCAGCTCGTCGGTGGTGACGCCCGGCGCTATGGCCCTTGCAGCAGCATGCATGGCATCGGCTGCGATTCGCCCGGACTCCCGCATCCGTTCGATGACGTCCGCGGTTTGAACGTGGCTGCCCGTGTAGGGACGGGGGGCCTTGCGGCCGACGTACTCAGGCCGGGGGATGGATGAGGGCACTGGCCGCTCGAGGGTGATGGGGTGCGCGATGACAGGATTCACACCCCGAGTCTAGATCTGTGGGGCCTTCCCGGCTCCCGGGTCACGTGTCTGGGATGCCCCGAGTGGTGCGGTCCTGTGGCCGGACTCACCGACGTCATCGTGCAAGTGGACCTGGCTACGGTCTGCGCTCGACTGGGGTGCAGCGCCGCAGATGACAGGAACCCGTCCGGTCTTCCGATTTGCACACCACAGGATCAGGGGGTAGTCTTCTCTAGCTGCCTGAGGGAGACCAAAGGATAGCAAAAACAACTGAAACTGGAGCGGAAACCGGCAGAAACGCCAAGTTGACAGCCGGAAAAGTCCCCAGTAAGGTTTACCGAGTTGCCCCGAATGGAGCAGGAAGCAAGTTTTCCTGGGAAGTGAGGGATGCACCCGAAACTTGAGAACTCAACAGCGTGCTTAAAGTCAATGCCAAAAATGCACTATTGCAGCTGACATTCGTGT
>JBDSRF010000048.1:0-3873 GCA_039929445.1 Arachnia sp.
GGGTAGGCCAGCAAGCAAGAAGAAGAGCACCGGTCCGGGTCGCGGTTCGCCGCGTACCCGGACCGCTGCACGTCCGGGGGAGCGCGCGTCCCGTGATGTCACCCCCCGTCCAGTGGAGGTCGACGACAGCGCCCCGGCCCCGGCGGCACAGAGTGCCCGGGCCCTCGGCGGCCGGGCGCTGGGTGTCACCTGGCGGCTCATCATCCTCGGTGTCGTGGTGGCCGCCATCGCCGTGACCCTGGCCCAGAGCCTTCGCGTCTATTTCGCGCAACGCCAGGAGATCGCCCAGTACAGGACGGAGATCCAGGACAAGCGCGACCAGATCGCCACCCTCGAGGACCAGATTGCGCGCTGGGAGGACCCCGACTTCGTGCGCGCCGAGGCCCGCTCCCGCCTCGGCTGGGTCATGCCGGGCGAGGTGGGGTACCGCGTCATCGGGGAGGATGGTGAACCACTCGGTGGCGACTCCGCCGTCCTTTCACCGGAGGAACCCACTGGTCTCTGGTGGGAGCGGGTCTGGGGGTCCGTCGTGATCGCCGACAAGCCCGTCGAGGAGACCGCCGTCACCCCTGCCCCCGAGCCCAGCCCCGCACCGACGCCGTCCCCGTCGCCCAGCCCGACCTCCTGAGCCCACCGCCCGCAGCCCCAGATGGGATTGACATGAGCACACCACCAACACCGGAGGATCTCGCCGCCGTGGAGGCGCAGCTGGGTCGACCCCCACGCGGCGTCGCCGCCGTCGCCTGGCGCTGCCCGTGCGGCAGGCCCGGGGTGGTGCAGACCCTGCCGCGGCTCGCCAACGGGACCCCGTTCCCCACCACGTACTACCTGACCTGTCAGCGCGCCGTCACCGGATGCTCCACGCTCGAGGCCAACGGCGTCATGGCGGAGATGAGCGAACGGCTCGGTCAGGACGAGGCGCTGGCCGCGCGGTACCGCGACGCCCACGAGGCCTACCTGGCTGACCGTGAGACGCTCGGTCACGTGCCGGAGATCGACGGCATCTCGGCTGGCGGGATGCCGACCCGGGTGAAGTGCCTCCATGTCCTCGTCGGGCACGCCCTGGCCGCCGGCCCCGGCGTCAACCCGCTGGGGGATGAGGCGCTGGAGGCAATCGGCGAGTTCTGGAACAACCCCTGCCAGCTGGACGAGTCGGCTGCCGGGGGCGAGGGGTGACCACCGTCGCAGCCGTCGACTGCGGCACCAATTCCATCCGTCTCCTGGTGCTGCGCCGTGACGACGACGGGGGCGTCACGGAGCTGTGTCGCGAGGTCCGGCTCGCCCGCCTCGGCCAGGGGGTGGACGCCACCGGCGAGTTCCATCCCGACGCGCTGGCGCGGGCATTCGTGGTGTGCGACGAGTTCGCCGGCATCATCGCCGACCTCGGCGTGGACCGGCTGCGCTTCGTGGCCACCTCGGCGGCCCGCGACGTGGCCAACCGGGACGTGTTCTTCGACGGCGTCCGCTCCCGCCTCGGGGTGGACGTCGACGTCATCACCGGCGACGAGGAGGCCAGACTGTCCGCCCAGGGCGTGCGCAGCGGCATCGACGCGCCCCAACCTGCCCTTGTCCTCGACATCGGGGGCGGCTCCACGGAACTGGTGGTGGTGGACGGCGACGACGTCCGCCTGTCCACCAGCCTCGACGTCGGTGCCGTGCGGGTGCGGGAACGCTTCCTGCACACCGACCCACCCACCGCCTCAGAGCAGCGGGCCGCCAGGGACTTCATCGGGGGCCTCCTCGACGGCTCGGGCGTCGACTTCGGCGCCGTGGCCACTGCCGTGGGTGTCGCCGGCACGGTCACGTCGGTGGCTGCCGCGACCCTGGGCCTTGAGCAGTACTCGCGCGACGCCGTGCACGGCACCCGACTGGGTCCGGGGGACATCGCCGCTGCCTGCGCCCACTGGCTCTCGACTCCCGTCGCCGCCATCGAGGCGGAGCCGTGCATGCACCCGTTGCGGGCCGGCGTCATCGGCGGCGGCTCGCTGATCCTCGACGAGATCTCGGCGCGGGTGCCGGGCGGGAACGTGCTTGTCAGCGAGACCGACATCCTCGACGGCATCGCCCACGAACTCCTCGGCTGAGGAGCGCCCCGCTCAGGCAGGCCGTACTGACTTCGTCATCACGCACGTGTTCTTGCCGACAGTGCGCACGTGCGTGAACCCGGCGTCCTCGAACATGCCGCGGGTGACGTTGACGAGGAAGGATGCGGAGTACTTTGCGCCGGCCGGAATGTCGCGCGGGTAGGTCTCCACCACGCCGCCACCGTCGGCTGCGATCAGGCCCAGGGCGCCGTCAAGGGCGGCGCGGGCGACACCGCTGCGCCGGTGGCCCCGGTCCACGAAGAAGCACGTGAGCCGGTGGTCGGGCAGGGGCGCGCCGTCGGACTCGATCTCCTTGCGGTGGAAGACGCCCGGCAACTCGCCCACGGAGCCGTACTCGCACCAGCCGACGGCCGTGTCGCCGTCGAACACCAGGGCGGCGTGGGCCCTCCCGGCGCGCACGAGGCCCTCCTTGTAGCCGCGCCAGTCACCGCCACCCGAGGCCACCCGTTCGGCCTTGGTGGCGTTGTGGAACCAGCAGCACCAGCAGCCGCCCATGCCGCCGCCGTTGTTGCGTTCGCACAGGTCGGCGAACGCGTCCCAGGTCTGACCCGTCAGGGCCCTGATGGTGTATTCCGGCATCGCCGTCCTCCTCGTCGAGGTGCGCCCACCGGGTGGAGTTTACGTCAGCTGAACTTCACCGTGTTGTTGAAAACCCATTGGTTCTCGAGCGAGTAGCGGTACCCGGCCGAGGATGGCGTGGAGATCACCACGGCGGTCCAGATGTAGCTGCGGCAGCCGTTGCGACCCGTGGCCGCGGTGTCGCACTCGGTGCGCCAGCCGCGACCGTTCGCGCTCCAGGAGGCGTTCCTGCCGAGGTTGTTGGTCTTCCACAGCGACCGGGGTGAGGGCAGGTACGTGAGGTTGTTGAACACCCACCCGCTGGTGGAGACGTAGCGACCGTTGTTGTGGGTCACCTGCGTGGCCCAGATCTCCGTGGTGCACCGCTTCGTCTGCGAGTAGGGCGCGCAGGCGGTGCGCCAGTCCCGGCCGTTGACGCGGTGTGTGCCGGGCGTCGTGTAGACGTCGACGGCGCCCGATCCGGTTGAGCCCGACCCGCCGGCCCCCGACGCGGACAGCCAGGACGCGCCCGAGGCGTACATCGTTCCGGGGGTACGCAGGGGGCCGGCGTAGAAGTTCGCCGTGGCCCAGGACAGGCCGTCACGCTGGACCAGGCCGATGGACACGACCGTGTAGCTGGGATTGAGGATGTTCTTGCGGTGGCCGGGGGAGTCCATCCACATCTGCATGAGACGCGACGTGCCGTCATCGGTGGAGGTGTAGGCGACGTTCTCGGCCCAGCGGTTGGCGCCGGACCACCCGTAGTCGGAGTTGTGCGACAAAGTGTTGCGGCTGGCCATCTGCATGGACCAGGGCTGGGCGACCTGCTGCGCGATCGTCGGTGCGAACTGCAGCGGCGCCAGGCCGTTGCTCCTGCGTATCGCGTTGTGCCTGTCCACCAGATCGGCGATCTCCCTGGCGTGGTCCTTCTGGGACGAGGCGCCCGTGGCCGCATGGGCGGGTGCCGCGAACAGCCCCAGAAAGAGCGTGGCAACGGCGATGAGCGTGACGACGGATCGTCCTCGCATGGGCGAAGTCCTTCCAGCAACGGTCCCCACCGGCGTTCGGAGATTAGCAGCCGCACCCCGGGTTCAGCTTGAAATGATCAAACCGCCTAGACTGCGTCGCGGAGCAGGCCCTCGTAGCCCAATTGGCAGAGGCAGGCGGCTTAAACCCGCCACAGTGCGGGTTCGAGTCCCGTCGGGGGCAC
>JBDSRF010000049.1:0-2378 GCA_039929445.1 Arachnia sp.
CGACGCCGCCCTGGCGATGGCCATGGGGCACGTCATCCTGAAGGAGAACTTCGTCGACAAGTCGGTGGAGTTCTTCGACGACTACGTCAAGCAGTACACGGACCTCGGCATGCTGGTGACGCTGGCGGAACACCCCGACGGCCACGGACTCACCGCGTCGAAGTTCCTGACGGCAGCCGACCTGCCGGAACACAAGGACGTCGAGGACCCCGGTTTCAAAACCATCATGTGGGATCGCGCCACCGGTGGCCCCGCGGTCCCCAAGGGCTCGATGGGGTTCCGCTACAGCGAATCGGGACAGGGCGACTGGAACCTGGACCTCGCCGGCATCGAGCCCACCCTCAGCCTTGCCGAGGTGGAGGGCAGCGAAGCTGTCGAGCTCGCTCTGCCCTGCTTTGAGGATCCCCGCGGCTCGGGCTCCATCCTGCGACGTGGCGTGCCGACGATGCAGGTGGAGGGCCACGTGGTCACCACGGTCTTCGACCTGATGCTCGCGCAGTACGGCGTCGAGCGTCCCGGCATGCCCGGTGTCTGGCCCGCCGGCTACGACGACCCCACCGTCCCCTACACCCCGGCATGGCAGGCCGAGATCACGTCGGTCCCTGAGGAGGCCTGCATTCGCACGGCACGGGAGTTCGCGAACAACAGCGCGGAATCCCATGGCCGCACCATGATCATCATCGGCGCGGGCATCTGCCACTGGTACCACGCGGATGCCACGTACCGCTCGATCATGTCCCTGCTGATGCTGACCGGCTGCATTGGCCGCAACGGCGGCGGTTGGGCGCACTACGTGGGCCAGGAGAAGTGCCGCCCCATGACAGGCTGGTTCAACCTGGCCAACGCCATGGACTGGTCGCGGCCACCGCGCACGATGATCGGCACCGCCTACTGGTACATGCACACCGACCAGTGGCGCACCGACGGATTCTCCGCCGACGCCATCACCTCCCCACTGTCGATGGGGCATTTGGACGGGGTGCACAACGCGGACGCCATCGCCCTGTCCGCAGCACTGGGCTGGATGCCGTTCTACCCGCAGTTCGACAGGAACCCGCTGGATCTGGCCGACGAGGCCATCGCCGCCGTCGAGGCGGGCGAGGCCCCCGACGTGGGCACCTATGTGGCGCGCCTGTTGAAGGAGGGGTCGCTGAAGTCCTCCGTCGAGGACATCGACGCACCGGAGAACTGGCCGCGCACCATGATGCTGTGGCGCTCCAACCTGTTCGGCTCCTCCGCCAAGGGCGCCGAGTACTTCTCCAAGCACCTGTTGGGCACGCACTCGAACCTGATGCCCAACAAGCATGGTGCGGACCAGCGGCCGTCCGTGGTCAAGTTCCGGGAGGAGGACGTGGAGGGCAAACTGGACCTGCTCATCAGCGCCGACTTCCGCATGACATCCACCACCCTGCTCTCGGACATCGTCTTCCCAGCCGCCACCTGGTACGAGAAGTACGACCTCTCGTCCACCGACATGCACCCCTTCGTGCACGCGTTCACACCGGCCATCGACCCGCCGTGGCAGGCCCGCTCAGACTTCACGACCTTCGTGCAATTGGCAGAGCGGATCAGCGAGTTCGCCGTGACCCACCTCGGTGTTCGCAAGGACATCGTGGCCACCGCCCTGCAGCACGACACTCCCGCACAGGTCAAGAACCCCGGCGGCCGGGCCGAGGATTGGCGCGGGACCGACATCGAGGCCGTCCCGGGCAAGAACATGCCGGCCCTGACTGTGGTGGAGCGGGACTACACCCAGATCGCCGAGAAGCTCACCTCCGTGGGCCCGCTCGCGGACCGTCTGGGCTTCACGGTCAAGAACGTCACCTACGACGTCAAGGAGGCCGCTGCCGAGTTGGGCGAGATCAACGGCCGGGTCACCGGGGGCGTGGCCGACGGCAGGCCCACCATCCACAAGGACAACCTGTTCGCCGAGGCCATCCTGATGTTCTCGGGCACCACCAACGGCAAGTTGGCAACGCAGGGCTTCCGGGACCTGGAGATCAAGACGGGGCGCCAACTGGCTGACCTGTCGTCGGACGAGGAAAACCACCGCATCACGTTCGCCGACACCCAGGCTGCCCCGCAGCCGGTCATCACCTCCCCGGAGTGGTCCGGCTCAGAGAAGGGTGGCCGTCGCTACGCCGCCTTCACCATCAACGTGGAGCGGCTCAAGCCGTGGCACACGCTGTCGGGCCGAATGCACTTCTACCTGGACCACGACTGGCTCATCGACGCGGGTGAGCAGCTCCCCATCTACCGTCCGCCGCTGGACATGGCCCGCAACTTCGGCGAACCCGAGCTCGGCCCGAACGGCGAGAAGGCCATCACCCTGCGGTACCTGACCGTGCACAACAAGTGGTCCATCCACTCCGAGTACC
>JBDSRF010000050.1:0-13245 GCA_039929445.1 Arachnia sp.
CGCCCACGTCCAGCAGGGGCGTCGAGGCCGGGGCCTCGACGGTGATGTCTGACTGGGTGAAGGTGACGGCGCCGCCCTCACCCTCGGAGATGATGCGTGGGCGGAAGCGCTCCACGTGCAGGAGGGATGAGTCGCCGAGGGTACCCCAGTGGGCCTCGGCGTCGTCCAGCAACCCCGTGGGGCCGCACACCCAGGCGGTACGGTCCTGCCAGTCGTGCACCACGTCGCCGATCCGGTCAACGGGCAGTGTTCCCTCCGTGGAGGTGAACCGCTCCACGAGCCGGAACTCGCCCGCCGCGGCCCGCTTGTTGAGCTCGTCGCGGAAGAGCATCTGGGACGAATCGGGGGAGGAATGCACTACCACCGCATCAGCGAAACGGTGGTTGCGCAGCATCCCCATCACGGGTGTGATGCCGCTACCCGCGGTGAGGAACAGCACCCGTTCCGGGGGCGTGGTCGGCTGGGTGAAGTCCCCGGTGGCCTGGTCGAGCATGACGAGGGTGCCGGGGCGCAGGGCGGTGAGGACGTGGTTGCTGACCTTGCCGTCCGCGATGGCGCGCACCGTGATGGTGATGAGCCCGTCGGTTTTCCGGGTGGGGCTGGTGACGGAGTAGGCGCGCCACAGGCGCACCCCGTTCACCTCGATCCCGATGCGGATGTACTGCCCCGGCTGGTGTCCCTGCCAGCCCCGTCCGGGCCGGATGGTGACGGTGGTGGCGCAGCGTGCGTGCCGTTCGACGGCCACCACACGGCCGCGCAGGTCGGCGCCGCGACGCAAGGGGTGGAACAGGTCGAGGTAGTCGCCGGGCACCAGAGGCGTCACGAGGGCGTTGACAAGCCGCCCCACCGTTCTGCCTGCCAGAGGGAACGGGGACACGTGGGTTGTCCTCGACGGCGCTGCTTCGTTCATGTATACCAATCGTAACCTACGCGACCGTAGGTTCAAGGATCGTGCAGTTTCGCGGTGCGGATTGGTGTCTATGCGACGACGTCGGCAGCGGGCGCCACCGGCGGGATGCGGAAGGTGAACCGCGCTCCACCGCCGGGCTGGTTGCCGACGCGGACCGAGCCGCCGTGGGCATCGGCGGTGTGTGCCACGATCGAGAGCCCCAGGCCCGTTCCGGGGGTGTTGCGGGCGCGGTCGGAGCGGTAGAAACGATCGAAGATGTGTTCGATGTCATCCTCAGCGATGCCGGGGCCCTGGTCGACGATCGTGATGATGCCGTCGGTGAGGTCCACGCTGATGGTGCCGTCGGGCGGGGAGAACTTGACCGCGTTGTCCAGCAGGTTCGTGATGGCACGCTCCAGGTTCTGGGCGTCGCCGAGGCACTGGGTGTGGTCGAGGACCACGTCGAAGATGATGCCGGGTCCGCGCCGCTTGGCCCGGGCCAGGGCTGACTCGACCACGTCGGCGAGGTCGAGAGGCTGCAGCTTTCGTCGCAGGTGGTCGTCGCGGGTCAGTGCCACGAGGTCACCCACGAGTGCGGAGAACTCGCCCAGCTGCGCGGACACGTCGTCGAGGATCTCGGAGCGGGCACCCAGGGGCAGCATGCCGGACTTGTCGTCGGCCACCAGCAGTTCGATGTTGGTGCGCATCGACGTCAGGGGGGTGCGCAGTTCGTGTCCCGCGTCGGCGATGAACTGCTGCTGCTGTTCCCGGGAGCTCTGCAGGGACTTCAACATGCTGTTGAAGGACTTCGTGAGCTCGCCGAGGTCGTCGCTGCCATAGATCCTGATGGGGTTCAACTGGTTTGTCTGCGTCACGCTGCGCACAGCCGTCGAGAGGCGGCGGACCGGTGTCAGTGCGGCCTGCGCCGCCCACAGGGCCGTGAGCGTGGTGACCAGGATGCCCACGAGGCCGGAGACGAGGATCACCACCCACAACGACTGCAGCGTCGACGTCAGGCCCGTCAGGGGACGGGCCAGCATGACGGCATGCCGGGTGGGCTTGTCGTTGCTGTCGAGCCGCGTCATGGGTACCGACACCACGCGGTAGTCCGTGGTGCCCCCCACGTCGACGGAGCGTGCCGAGGAGCCGGTCTGCATGCGCGCGACAGCGATCTCTTCGGGGCCGCCGCTGAGCTTGATCTTCTCATCGGGGCTGGAGATCGACATCGTGCCGCCGGCCGCGGACACCACGGCCAGCCACTGGTCGGTGACGCCGGGCGTGGTCAGGTCCTGCACGTCGTTGCGAGGGTCCGACGCGATGAAGTTCGACGCCGTGCGGGCGGACGACAGGAGCTCCTGGTCAAGCTGGTCGAGCAGCGACCACCGGGTGCTGAAGAACGCGGTCGTTCCCACGAACAGTACGGCCAGGGCCACGCTGATACCGGTCAGCAGCGCCAACCGTCCCTGCAGGCTCTGGCCGGTGAACAGTCGTTCCACGCCTCGCCGCAGTCGAAACCAAGCAGTGGGGATCACGGGGGAGATTCGCGCAGGACGTATCCGATGCCGCGCACGGTGTGGATCAGTCGGCTGCGTCCTGACGCCTCAGTCTTGCGACGCAGGTACCCGATGTAGACCTCGAGCGAGTTGGCGGTGGCGGGGAACTCGAACCCCCACACCTCGTTCAGGAGTGTGTTGCGTTCCATGACCTTGCGGGGGTTCTCCAGGAACGCCTGCAGCAGTGCGAACTCGGTGCGGGTCAGCGAGATGTGCTGGCCGTCGCGCGTGACCTCGCGGTGCTGCGGGTCGAGGCTGATGTCGGCAAAGGTCAGCACCCGCGAGTCGGACTCCGGCGCCTGCTTCGAGCGACGTGTCAGCGCCCGCAGGCGTGCCAGGAGTTCGTCGAGGGCGAATGGCTTGACCATGTAGTCGTCGGCGCCGGCGTCCAGGCCGTCCACCCGGTCATCGACGGCGTCACGTGCCGTCAGGATGAGGATGGGGACGTCGTTGCCGCTCTCCCGCAGCATGCGGGTGGCCTCGAGGCCGTCGAGCCGCGGCATCATGACGTCCATGATCACGGCGTCGGGCGTGTAGCCGGCGAGCTTGGCGAGCGCCTCCACCCCGTCCCGGGCTGTGACGACCTCGTCGCCGGAGTACTTCAGCGATCGCGCCAAGGAGTCGCGCACCGCCTGGTCGTCATCCACCACGAGGATCTGCATGACCGTAAGACTGCCACCTGCAGCCAACAACGTGAAGCCGCACGCGCTCGTGGCGCGCAAGTCGTTGCGTTTGGGGTGTCCTACGTCGTGTCAGCCCTGGCGGTCGACCCACTGGGCGGGGTTGGAGATGATCGGTGCAAGGGCAGCGTAGGCGGCGCCCAGCGCGGTTCTCGTGGGGTCGTGGCCCACGGTGGTGACGTCAATCTCCTCGTAGGGGGACCACATGACGCGCACCTCGAGTTCCGCCCGGACGCCCGGTACCAACCACTCGGCAAGGGTGTCCAGGTGGCCTCCGAGGACAACCTGCTCCAGGTCCAGCAGGTTGAGCGCTGCGCCCAGCGCCCTTCCCAGTGCACGGGAGACGGCGGCGACGCATCGCGTGGCGTGCTCCTCGTTGTTCGACAGGGCCACCAGGAGATCGTCGATGGACCCCGCTCCTGAATCCTCGAGGATCCCCTTCAACCCCGCGATGGTCTCGAGGCATCCGGTGGCGCCGCAGCCGCACGTCCGGCCGCCCTCCGAGACGACGCACACGTGGCCGAGTTCGCTGGCCCAGCCATGCCTTCCCGTCAACTGCTGGCCATCGATGATGACGGATGAACCGATGCCCACCTCGCCCGTGACGTAGATGAAGGAGCCACGGTCAAGCACGAGGGACGGCGAGTCCCGCAGCAGGGTGAGCGCCGAGCAGTCCACGTCGTTGGAGACGAGGAAGTTCCAGTCGCGGTTGCCCAGCAGTTCCTGGAGGTGGCTGGCGGGCTGGACCCCGTCCCATCCGAGGTTGGGCGAGCGCACCACCGTGGTCCCCGTTCGGTCGATGAGGGCGGGGATTGCCAGGTGGGCGCCGATGATGCGGGCGTCGTTGGGCAGCTCTCCGAGCATGGCCAGTGACTGCTCCTGGAGCATCGCGAGGGCATCGGCGGGTCCGGCGCCCACGACATCGAGCTGCACGGTTCGTGCCGCCACCACCTTGCCGCCGAGGTCAACGACCATGGTGGCAATCCGGTCGGCGTTCACCTCCATCCCCAGCGACATGAGGCCGTTCGGTGCAGCGCTCAGCGGCACACCGGGACGTCCCCTGGGCCCCGAGACCGGGGTGCCCTCCGTGAGGAAGTGTCCGGCCACGAGCTCGTCGACGAGCCGCGAGACCGTGGAGCGGGTCAGGCCCAGTTTTGACGCGACATCCGCCCTTGAGACGGGGTGTGGTGACTCCAGCACGGCGCTGAGTGTCAGGGCCAGATTCGCGATTCTCACCGACGACGGAGTGCTTCCCCGGCTTCCCGGCCGCTTCCTCACAGGATCCAGCATGGATCATCCTCCGTCCGGGGTGACAGGGCTCGTCACGGGTACATCCTCCACCATGGCGAATGTCTGACTTGGTTCACAACAAAACATTTCCGACCACACCGAATAGGGGTTGCGGGAGTTACCCGATTAGTTTAGGTTTACTACTAAATCCATGCACCGTTGCATTCGAGAGGAACAGACATGCTCACCCCCACCCCCCAGGACAAGTTCTCCTTCGGCCTCTGGACGGTCGGCTGGTCCGCACGCGACCAGTTCGGCAAGGCGTCCCGGCCCGACCTTGACCCCTTCGACAGCATCCGGCAGCTCTCCGGGCTGGGTGCCTGGGGATTCACGTTCCACGACAACGACGTGATCCCCTTCGACGCCACGGAGGCTGAGCGGGAGCGTCTCATCGCAAAGCTGGAGTCCACCATCTCGGACACGGGCATGACCTGCGAGATGGTCACCACCGACACGTTCGCCGAGCCCATCTTCAAGGACGGCGCGTTCACCTCGAACGACCGGTCCGTGCGCCGCTACGGGCTGCGCAAGGTGCTCCGCAACGTCGACCTGGCCGGCAGGCTGGGGGCGTCCACGTTCGTCATGTGGGGGGGGCGCGAGGGGTCGGAGTACGACTCCAGCAAGGACCTCTTCGCCTCCTTCGAGCGCTACGCCGAGGGCATCGACACCGTCGCCGCCTACATCAAGTCGCAGGGCTACGACATGCGCATCGGCCTGGAGCCGAAGCCCAACGAGCCCCGCGGCAACATCTTCCTGCCCACCGTCGGGCACGCCCTGGCGTTCATCGAGAAGCTGGAACACGGCGACATCGTGGGGGTCAACCCGGAGACAGGCCACGAGCAGATGGCCACCCTGAACTACACGCACGGGCTCGCCCAGGCACTGTGGGCGGACAAGCTGTTCCACATCGACCTCAACGGGCAACACGGCCCCATGTACGACCAGGACCTGGTCTTCGGCCACGGCGACCTCATCAGCGCCTTCTTCACCGTCGACCTGCTGGAGAACGGCTTCCCGTCACGACCCGGCGCCTACGAGGGTGCCCGGCACTTCGACTACAAGCCGTCCCGCACCGAGCACCTGCAGGGTGTCTGGGACTCCGCGGCGGCGAACATGAGCACCTACCTGCTCCTGAAGGAGCGGGCGCTGGCATTCCGCGCCGACCCGGAGGTGCAGTCCGCACTGGAGGAGGCGGGGGTCCACTCGATGGCGGAGAGCACCCTCGGAGACGGCGAGACCGCGGCCGACCTGCTGGCCGACGACAGCGTCGCTGATCTGGACGTGGAGGCCGTCGGCGAGCGGAACTACGGGTTCGTGCGGCTGCACCAGTTGGCCGTTGAGCACCTCATGGGCGCCCGGGGCTGACGGGGATGCCACTGGTCCTCGGCATCGACTCCTCGACACAGTCCACCAAGGCGCTGCTGGTTGACGCCGAGACGGGGGAGGTGGTGGCCACGGGCCGCGCAGCCCACCCCGCCGGCACCGAGGTGGATCCCCGCGCGTGGCTGACGGCGGTGGACGAGGCGGCCCGTGACCTGCTGCCCCGAGCCGCGGCGGTCGCGGTGGGCGGGCAACAGCACGGCATGGTGGCCCTCGACGAGGGCGGGCACGTGGTGCGCGACGCCCTGCTGTGGAACGACACCCGCTCCGCCGCACAGGCGAAGGCACTGGTGGCGGAGATGGGCGGCCCGGAGGCCTGCGTCGACGAGATCGGCTACGTGCTCGTGGCGTCCATGACGTCCACGAAGCTGCGGTGGATGGCCGAGGAGGAACCGGAGAACGCCGCCCGGACCGCCGCGGTCCTGCTGCCGCACGACTACGTGTCCCGGCACCTGAGCGGCGGCGGCGCCCCCTTCACCGACCGGGGTGACGCTTCCGGCACCGGCTACTACTCCACCCGCACCGAGTCCTGGAGCAGGTCACTCGTCGAGCTCGCCATCGGCCATGCCCTGGTGCTGCCCGAGGTGGCGCCCTCCCCGTACGCGGTGATGGGCCACACGCCGGAGGGCGCGGTCCTCGCGCCCGGCACCGGCGACAACATGGCCGCCGCTCTGGGGTTGTCGCTGGCACCGGGTGACGTGTCGGTGTCGATCGGCACCAGCGGGGTCGCTGCCATGGTCAGCGACGTCCGCCCCGCGGACCCGACCGGGACGGTCACCGGCTTCGCGGACGCGACCGGACGCTTCCTCCCGATGGCCACCACCCTGAACGCCGCGCGCGTACTGGACTTCGGCTGCCGGATGCTGGGCGTCAACCATGACGGGCTGTCGGACCTCGCGCTCGGCAGCCGCCCCGGCGCGGGCGGCGTTGTGCTGCTGCCCTACCTCGACGGCGAACGCACCCCCAACCGGCCGGGCGCCACCGGCGTCTTCAGCGGCCTCACGTCGGCCACCACGCGCAACGACATCGCCCGGGCCTGCGTCGAGGGGCTCCTGGCGTCCCTGGCCGACGCCGTCGCCGCCGTGGAACAGGTCGCGGGCCGCGATGCCCGCCGCATCCTTCTGATTGGCGGGGGCGCGCTGTCCGACGCTGTGCGGCGGCTGGCCCCCACCGTGTTCGGCCGCCCCGTGGTGGTGCCGCCGCCCGGGGAGTACGTGGCGCTGGGCGCCGCACGCCAGGCAGCCTGGGCGTGCTCCGGTGACGCAGGACCGCCTGTCTGGCCTCTGGGGGACGCGGCAGAGTTCGATGCCCCCCACGCCCCGCAGGTCATGGACACCTACCGCCTCCTGAAATCGAGGACCACCGACTGGTGAGGCCGGGCCGCTCTCGACGGAGCGCCCCGGTGATTTCGGCGGGCCCCTATGGTGGGCGCCATGGCATCACTGGTTTTCGTGTGTTGGGGCAACATCTGTCGCTCGCCCATCGGCGAGCGGGTGGCGCGGAAGATGGCGCATGACCGCGGTCTGGATCTGGAGGTGACCAGCTTCGGGTTGTCGGGGGAGAACGAGGGCGGCCCCATCGACAGCCGGGCCGTCGCCGTGCTCGAGGGCAGCGGCTACGACGCCGACGGGCACCGCGCCCGCAAGATCGGGCGGGATGACGTCGAGGCCGCGGACCTCGTGGTGGCTGTGGAGCCGTACCAGGTGGAGCAGTTGCGCCGGATGGCTCCGGGCCAGGGCAACGTGCGCCTGCTCAACGACTTCAACCCGGACCTGGGGCCGGGCACCCCCCTCATCGACCCGTGGTACGGCAACGACGACGGGTTCCACGACACCATCGCGGATGTGGAGGCGGCCATGCCCGGCATCCTCGACGAGTTCAACGCCTGATCGCGCAACTCCCTCATGACGAAGGATTAGCGACTACATTCTCCCCATGCGTCGCTGGGTCACACGGATCATCCTCGGGTTGTTGGCCCTGCTGCTCGTCGCTGGCGTGGCGGGCTACTGGTATCTGCGACCGCTGCTGCTGACCGGCACCGGGTACGCCTCCCACAGTGCCTGCGCCATGTCCGAGTTCGCCGATGCCGGCCCCGACCTGCCGCCCAACCCCCTGGTGCCCTACCTGCGAACCGACGCGAACCGGGACGGCGCCACCTCCAGCGTGCTGGGTGTGCTGGCCAAGCAGCGCTCCTGGTACACCCGCGGCTACGGATGCACGCTGGCCGAGCGTCGCCCCGACTTCGGCTCCTTCACGGCGGTGTCCGCCAACGACCTCACGAAGGCGCCGGCACCCACGGCCTCCCCCGAGGTGGAGGCGGCCCTCGCCAGGGCCTTCGGCGACGACCTCCTCGACGCCGGCCCCGAGCATCTCGGCACCCGTGCCGTCGTGGTCCTGAAGGGTGGCGAACTCGTGGCGGAGCGCTACGCCGACGGGTTCGACGCCACCACGCCCCAACTGGGCTGGTCGATGGCCAAGAGCGTCACCAACCTGCTCGTGGGGCGACTCGTGGAGCAGGGAGGCCTGGAACTGGACGACACCGGGCTGCGCCCGGAATGGACCGACGAGCGCAAGAACATCAGCATCGATGACCTGCTGAGGATGACCAGCGGCCTCGCCTGGGACGAGACCTACGATCTCGGCACCCCCATCACGCGCATGCTGTACCTGGAGCCGGACATGGCCGCCTACGTGGCCGGCCTCGACCTGGCGCACCCCGTGGGGGAGTTCCAGCAGTACTCCAGCGGCAGCACCACCCTGCTGTGCTCGGTGCTGACCGAACTCACCCGCATCGGCCCGGACCTGCCGCGGCAGAAGCTGTTCGCCCCGCTGGGGCTGTCGTCGGCGGTGTGGGAGCCGGACGCGGCCGGCACCCCCGTGTGCGGCTCCTACCTGTGGGCCTCCCCGCGCGACTGGGCATCCATCGGGCAGTTCGCCCTACAGGACGGCGTGTGGGAGGGGAAGCGACTGCTGCCCGAGGGCTGGATGGCGGAGTCGACGACGGTTGTACCCGTCGCCCAGACCGACGAGGTGGGATACGCGGCAGGCTGGCGGGTGAACAAGCTGCCCGACGGCTCCCTGGCAGACCCGGGCCTCCCCGCCGACACCTTCTGGGCGGTGGGGCACGACGGCCAGCGACTTTACGTGGTGCCCTCGGCCGACGTGGTCGTGGTGCGGCTGGGTTTCAGCCCGGGGGTGTCATCCGAGGACCTGCGCACCGACGAACTCGTGGCGGACATGGTGTCGGCCACGGGCTGACCTCGGTTGCCGACGACACGCCAGGCGTGGGCGGGATGTGCGGCCGGTGAACTGTCGGGGTCCCGATCCCTGAACTTCCCTGTGTGCAAGGGTGGGGTCAGCACCGGGCTGCCGACGCCCGGCCCGGTACAAGGGAGTACTCCGCAATGGAAGACTGGACCCAAACGCTCGGCGTTGCCCCGCTGCTCATCATCGCGGCCGCCGCCATCGCGCTCATCCTGTTCCTCGTCATCAAACTCAAGATGCACGCCTTTCTCGTGCTCATCATCGTCTCGCTGCTGACGGCTGTGGTGACGGGGCTGCCGCTCGGGCAGATCGTCTCGGTCATGACGGGGGGCTTTGGGAACACGCTCGCATCGGTGGCGCTCCTGGTGGGCCTCGGAGCGATGCTCGGGCGCCTCGTCGAGACCTCCGGTGGCGCCAAGACACTCTCTGACGCGTTCATCCGGTTGTTCGGTGAGAAACGCGCGCCCCTGGCGCTGGGTGTGGCGTCGCTCATCTTCGGCTTCCCGATCTTCTTCGACGCCGGCCTCATCGTCATGCTGCCGATCATCTTCGCGGTCGCGCGCCGCATGAAGGCGCCCGTGCTCCTGTACGGGCTGCCGGCTGCTGGCGCGTTCTCCGTCATGCACGTGTTCCTGCCCCCGCACCCGGGCCCCATTGCGGCGAGCGACCTCTACGGCGCCAACGTCGGCTTCGTCCTGATCGTGGGTCTCGTCGTGGCTCTGCCCACGTGGTGGGTTGCCGCCTACCTGCTCGGCACCTGGCTGGGCAAGAAGTTCCCGCTGCCCGTCCCCGACCTTCTCTCGGGCGGCAAGCAGGACGACGACGTGATCACCAACCCGCCGTCGGCCGGGACCGTCATGGGCATCATGCTGCTGCCCGTGATCCTGATTTTCCTCAACACCGGGCTGAACATGGCCGGCGCGGCAGGGGTCGTCGACCTGAAGGCAGGGTGGGTGATGGCGATGCGCATCCTCGGCGAAACCCCCGTGGCCCTGCTGATCTCCGTGCTCGTGGCCTCCTACGTTCTCGGGACCCGCCGCGGCAAGAACGGCACGGCCATCGAGAAGACCCTCGACAGCGCACTGGGTCCCGTCTGCTCCGTGATCCTTGTCACCGGTGCCGGCGGCATGTTCGGTGGAGTCCTGCGCGCGTCCGGGATCGGCGACGCCCTCTCCGGCGTGATGGGTGACCTTGGTGTGCCCCTCATCCTCGCCTGCTTCCTCATCTCCATCATCCTGCGGATCGCCCAGGGGTCGGCCACTGTCGCGCTCGTCACCACGGCCGGGCTGATGGCCCCCGCCGTCGCGGCCGCCGGCCTCAACGACTTCCAGCTGGCGGCCATCGTGGTGGCCACCGCGGCCGGATCCGTCGCAGCCTCGCACGTCAACGACTCGGGCTTCTGGCTCGTGGGTCGCCTCATGGGCATGGATGTGGCCACCACGTTGAAGACGTGGACCGTGATGGAGACCGCGATTGCCCTCATGGGCTTCGCCATCGCCTGGGCGGTGTTCGGAGTGACAGGAGCGATCGCATGAGCGCCGGTGCCGTGCACATCGTGGTGATGGGGGTGGCGGGCACCGGCAAGACCACCATCGGTGAGGGGCTGGCCGCGCGTTTCGACCTCCCCTTCGCCGAGGGCGACGACTTCCACAGCGACGCCAACAAGGCCAAGATGGCCTCCGGCCACCCCCTCACCGACGAGGACAGGTGGCCGTGGCTGCGGTCCCTGCGCGACTGGATGTCGGAGCAGGCGTCGCATGGTCAGTCGACGGTGATGGCCTGTTCCGCCCTGCGGCAGGTCTACCGCGACATCCTGAGGGAGGCTGAGGGTGACGTGTTCTTCGTCCACCTGCTGCTGCCGGAGGACGTCAACGTGGACCGGCTGTCGGCGCGCCAGGGGCACTACATGCACACCGACATGCTGACCTCGCAACTCGACACCCTTGAGGAGCTGGGCGAGTCCGAAGCCGGCCTCGAGACGGGAAACGTCGGGGAGCCGTGGCAGGTGGTGGCCGACGTGGCGGAAGCTCTCGTCGAGTACTTCGGCGATCGACTGAACGACTCGATCCCGCCCGGCGGGGGTGACGGCTGAGGTCCCGGCCCTCCGCCGTACAGGGGGGACACTGGGGACATGAAGAATCAGCGGCTGTGGGTGGACGGCAAGTGCACGGACACGAATGCCTCGTCCAGCGAGTTGGTGCGCCGTTTGCAGGAGAGGCAGGGCGATGGTGACACCTTCGCCTGGATCGACCTCACCACGGACTCCGTCGACGACCTGACCGAGCTGGCGGGCATCCTCGACCTGCACGAACTGGCCGTCGAGGACGCCATGGCCGCTCACGAGAGGCAGAAGGTCAGCCAGTACGACCACCACGCCCTGATGCGCGTCACCAACGTCTCACTGAGCGGCGAGGGACGGACAGAACTGGAGCCCCTCACGGCCTTCATCACCCCCAACGCCGTCCTCACTGTGCGGCATCCCAATTTCCCCGCCGCGCAGGTGGCCGAGCGGCTGGACCTGAACAAGGACCTGGCACACGCCGGGACCGCCTACGTCCTGTGGGCCCTGCTCGACGTGGTGGTGGACAACGTGATGGACACGCTGGACGCGCTCAACGACCGCGCCGACGACCTCAGCGAGCAACTGTTCAACAACACCTCCGGGCAGGCCTCCCTCCAGCAGGACATCTTCACGCTGCGACGTGACACAGCCGAGGTGCGCCGTCTGAGCGTCCCGTTGCGGGAGATGACCTCCTCCCTCTCACGGCGGGAGTCCGCCTTCGACACGTCGGGGCCGCTGCAGCCCTATTTCGGTGACGTGCACGACCACGCCCTGCACGCCGCCGAGATGGCCGACTCCCTGCGCGACCACCTGTCCGGGATCCTGGAGACGAACCTGGCCCTGCAGAGCAACCGCAAGGACGAGATCATGAAAAAGGTGACGTCCTGGGCCGCCATCATCGCCGTCCCGACGTTGATCACCGGCTTCTACGGGCAGAACCTGAAGATCGCCGGTATCGGGACCGTGTGGGGTGCCTGGTTGTCGATCTGCCTCATGGCGACCACGTCAGCGGTCCTGTGGTGGCAGTTCAGGCGGCGGGACTGGCTCTGAGTCGCGGTGTGCGCCGATATCGTGGGCGCTCCCACCGATGAAAGGGATGACGACGTGGTGAATCTCACGGGCCGCAGTTTCTGCAAGGAGTTGGACTTCCGCGCGGACGAATGGATGTACCTCCTCGAGCTTGCCGCCGAGCTCAAGGCCGAGCGGCGCGCGGGTACGGAGCGCCAGCGGCTGACCGGCAGGAACGTGGCCCTGCTGTTCGAGAAGACCTCGACGCGCACCCGGTGCGCCTTCGAGGTCGCCATGGCCGACCAGGGTGGGCGCACCACCTACCTGGATCCGGCGGGATCACAGATCGGGCACAAGGAGTCGGCCGCCGACACCGCCCGGGTCCTGGGGCGTTGGTACGACGGCATCGAGTACCGGGGCGCAGGGCAGGAGATCGTGGAGACCCTGGCCGCCCACGCGGGCGTCCCCGTCTACAACGGCCTCACCGACGAGTGGCACCCCACGCAGATGCTCGCGGACCAGCTCACCATGATCGAGCACTCCGGCAAGCCGCTGTCGGAGACCAGGGTCGCCTTCCTGGGCGATGTGCGCAACAACGTCGGCAACTCGACGCTGATCTCCGCCGCCATGGTGGGGGCCGACATCCGCCTCGTCGCCCCGGCGCAGCAGCAGACCGTCCCCGAGGTGCTGGCGCTGGCGCAGTCCGTGGCCGCCCACACAGGTGCCCGCATCACCATCACCGACGACGTCGCCGCAGGGGTGGAGGGTGTGGACTTCGTCTCCACCGATGTCTGGGTGTCGCTCGGGGAGCCCAAGGAGCTGTGGGCCGAGCGCATCGCACTGCTGCGCCCGTACCAGGTGAACGCCGACCTGCTGGCGGCCACTGGCAATCCGTCGGTGAAGTTCATGCACTGCCTGCCCGCGTTCCACGACCGCGCCACGCGCCTCGGCGAGGAACTGTTCCAGCTGACGGGCATGGAGGGGCTGGAGGTCACCGACGACGTGTTCGAGTCCGACGCCAGCATCGTCTTCGACCAGGCCGAGAACCGCATGCACACCATCAAGGCCATCCTGGTGGCCACCCTCAACCCCGCTGGCTGAGCACCCCGCTGGCTCAGC
>JBDSRF010000051.1:0-7217 GCA_039929445.1 Arachnia sp.
GCGCTGTGAGCAACCCATTCGACCTGAGCGGCCGAACGGCCGTGGTCACCGGAGGTGGCAGGGGGCTGGGTCTCGGCATCTCCCAGGCGCTGCTGGCCGCCGGTGCCGACGTCATCGTGTTCGGCCGCAGTGGGCTGCCCGATGAACTGGTCGCCCTGGCGGAGGAGATGGGGAGGGCGGTGTACTTCCACCCGCTCGACCTGGCCGACAGCGACGCCATCGCCGCCGCCGCCGCCGACGTGCTGGAGAAGCACACGGTGGACATCCTGGTGAACAACGCAGGCACCCAGGACCGGTACCCCTCCGTCGACTTCCCGCTGGAGGCGTGGGACGCGGTCATCGACATCAGCCTGCGCGCCGTGTTCCAACTCTGCCAGCTCTTCGGCCGGCCCATGTTGGAGCGGGGTGCCGGCAAGATCGTGAACCTCGCGTCGCTGTTGTCGTTCCAGGGTGGCGTCACGGTGCCGGCCTACGCCGCCAGCAAGGGTGCAGTGGCCCAGCTCACCAAGGCCCTGTGCAACGAATGGTCCGTCCGTGGCGTCAACGTCAACGCGGTGGCCCCCGGGTACATGACCACCGAGATGAACACGGCGCTCCTGGCTGACCCGCTCCGGCTCGAACAACTCTCGGTCCGCATCCCGGCCGGACGATGGGGCGAGCCCGAGGACATCGGCAACGTCGTGGTCTTCCTCGCCTCAAAGGCCGCCAGCTACATCCACGGTCAGATCCTCGCCGTCGACGGCGGATGGATGGCCCGCTAACCCTGGCGCCCGCCAGGACCCCCAACGAAAGGCAGATTCAGATGGACATCTTGTCAGCCCTTGCCGCGGCGCGGCTCGTCCCCGTCGTCGTCCTGGATGACGCCGCCGACGCCGACGCGCTCGCGGGCGCGCTGGTGGACGGCGGCCTCCCTGTGGCGGAGGTCACGTTCCGCACCGCGGCGGCGGAGGCATCAATCAGGGTGATGTCGGCACGCGGCGACATCCTCGTCGGCGCGGGCACTGTGCTGACGGCCGCCCAGGTCGACCTCGCGGTCGCTGCGGGAGCGTCGTACGTGGTCTCGCCTGGCCTGAGCCGCGCAGTCGTGGAGCGGTGCCACGAGCATGGGGTGCTGGCGTTGCCCGGCGCCGTGACCGCCACCGAGATCCAGCAGGCGCTGGAGATGGGCCTCACCACCGTGAAGTTCTTCCCGGCCGGGACCTCCGGTGGGGCCGCCGCCATCGCAGCCCTGTCAGCCCCCTTCGGTGGCGTGACGTTCGTGCCCACCGGTGGCGTCGGACCCAAGAACCTGGGGGACTACCTCAGCATCCCCGCCGTCGCAGCCGTCGGCGGGTCCTGGATGGTGCCCCGGGATCGGGTGCGGTCCGGGGACTTCGCCGGGATCAGGGACCTCACGGCAGAGGCCGTGGCCCTCGCAGCTCAACTCTGACCAGCCCAATCGAGACGAAGGAATCACGACGATGAACGCCAGCCCATTGGACATCAGGCCAGCCTCCGAGTGCCGCTACGACGCGGTGTCCCTCGGCGAGGTCATGCTCCGCCTCGACCCGGGAGAGGGCCGGATCCGTACCGCCCGCTCGTTCCGCGTGTGGGAGGGCGGCGGAGAGTACAACGTCGCCCGTGGCCTGCGCCGCGCCTTCGGCCTCCGGGCCGCCGTGGTGACGGCGCTGGCGGACAACGAGATCGGGCGGCTGGTGGAGGACTTCATTCTCACCGGTGGGCTGGACACGCAGTTCATCTCCTGGGTGCCCTACGACGGCATCGGCCGTGAGGTGCGCAACGGGCTGAACTTCACGGAGCGCGGCTTCGGGGTGCGTGGCGCCGTCGGCGTCTCCGACCGTGGAAATACTGCGGCATCGCAGCTCCGGCCCGGCGACGTCGACTGGGACCACCTCTTCGGTGAGCTGGGCGTCCGCTGGCTGCACACGGGCGGGATCTTCGCGGCCCTCAGCGAGTCCTCCGCCGAGACCGTGCTCGAAGCCGTCACGGCCGCCAAGCGCCATGGCACCGTGGTGTCCTACGACCTGAACTACCGGCCGAGCCTGTGGAAGTCCATCGGGGGCCTGGCCAAGGCGCAGGAGGTCAACAGGGAGATCGCCACGAACATCGACGTCATGATCGGCAACGAGGAGGACTTCACTGCCAGCCTCGGATTCGAGATCGAGGGCGTGGACGAGAACCTCGTGGGGCTGGAAGTCGACAAGTTCGCCGCCATGATCCAGACCGCGGCGGCCGCGTTCCCCAACTTCAAGGTCATCGGAACGACGATGCGAGGCGTCCACAGCGCCAGCATCAACGACTGGGGCGCGATTGCATGGTCGGCCGACACCGGCGTCGTGCAGGCGACCCACCGGGAGGCTCTGGAGATCATGGACAGGGTGGGCGGCGGTGACTCCTTCGCCTCGGGTCTCATCTACGGGCTGCTGGACGGGCAACCCCTGGCCACTGCCGTCGAGTACGGGGCCGCCCACGGCGCCCTTGCCATGACGACGCCGGGGGACACCACCATGGTGACCAAGGCCGAGGTCCTGAAGCTCGCAGCCAACGGGAGCGCCCGCGTGGACCGGTGAACCTCCGGGCCGCCGGGTCACCGATAGCCTCAGCCCGTGAGGAACACCGAGAGCTGACCGGACTGGCCCAGCACGGCCACGTCCGCCGCCAGATCCGAGGGGACCTCGACGAGCACCAGTGCCGCCCGGCCGGAGGACACGAACGACGACGACGCTGCCGGGCTGGGCAACGAGTGGACCACGGCGTCCCTGGTCAGGACCCCCGGCGCCTCCGGGCCGGCCGCCACCAGGGCGATCCTCAGGCCGGGGGAGAGGATCTCCCGCAGCTGGGAGTCAGGCACGGTGATGGGCACCAGCGAGTGACCCGTTGAGGCCGGCGCCCCCGACACGAGCAGTCCGGGCTGCACGATGGTGTGCGGGGACAGGGCCACGGCCGCGCTGCGTCCCACCACCTCATCGGTTGACTTCAGCGCGTCGGAGGGGATGGCTGATGCGGGGAGCGCGAGGAGGGCGACGTCCGCGGCGGTGATGGGTGCCCCGGCGGGCACATGGGCCGTGGTGACCACCACGTGTGCGCTGGCCTCGGCCGCGCCGGAGAGGTGTGACACCAGCGCAAGCATGCCCAGTGCTGTGAGCAGGGCGGCGATCTTTCGCCGGTGCCAACTGATGGTGCGGATGATCCAAGCCATGCCCACCATGGTGGTCGGCCGCAGCGCGGATCACCCGTTCTCCACAGCCACAGCCACAGTGGGCCGGGCCTCAGGCCGAGGCGCTCGTGGGGGCTGAGCTCGACGCGGAGGGGGACGACTTCGACGAGTCGCCGGAGCCGGAGGCTGCGGGCGTCGTCGTCTTCTTCTCCGACTTCTTCTCAGATGCGGCCTTGGCGCTCGAGGCAGCCTTGCGGGAATCCGTGGCGTAGAAGCCGGACCCCTTGAACACCACGCCGACAGCGCTGAAGACCTTGCGCAGGTCACCGGCGCAGGAAGGGCACTCCGTCAGCGCGGGGTCGGTGAACTTCTGGACCGCTTCGATTTCCTCGCCGCAAGAGGTGCAGCGGTACTGGTACGTGGGCATGTGTGTGGGTGACCTCCGTCTGGGACGTCGCTCATGATAGTTCGGGAGGCCACGGCTTCCCAATGCCGGGCAGGGTGGCTTCACCACAGGCGAACATCCCGTCAGCCGTGATGACCCCGTCCACGGGGATGTCGTGGCGCTCCGAGGGTACCCAACCCCGAAGCTCCACCGTCCGCGCCAGGGCCCACACCCGTGCCCCGACGTCCCGTCGGGGCAGCGCGCGGTCGTACCACCCACCACCGGTGCCCACCCGGGGGCCGTCCCGCGCCACGGCCAGGCAGGCCACGATCACCACCTGCGCCCCCGCCAGGGCGTCGGCGCCGAGCCCGGGTGTCGTCGGCTCCGGTATGCCGGCCCAGCCGCGACGCATCCGCTCCCACCCGTCGAAGAGGGCCCAGTCGGGTGTCCTGCCGAGCCGGGGGAGCAGCACCGCCCAACCAGCGTCGTGCAGCCGGGTGATGGCCGCCTGCGTACCGGGTTCTCCCGGGCGCGACGCGTACAGGGCCACGGTGGACGGGGTGCCCCCGAGCGCGGTCACGAGGTGGAGGGTGTGGGCTGCGTCCTCGGCGGCCCACTCGGCCCCCGACAGCGCCCGGCGCTGCTCGAGGATGCTCTGGCGCAGCGCGTCCTTCGAAGCCCCCGGCAGCATGGCCCTATCGTAGGGGCCATGGCTTTGTTCGGTCGCAGGAAGTCCGTGCCCACCACCCCCGGCGACGAGGAGGTGGTGGAGGAGGCCGCACCGACGTTGCCGGAGGCTCCGCCGCTGAATGCCGAGGGTCTGCGGGGTGTGGCGGACCACGTCGCCTACCTCCTGAGCCTGGTGTCGCCCCTGAAGCCGTTCGGCATGGGGCTGCTGGAGGCCTGGGACCAGGTGATGTGCGAGGACATCGACTCCATGATCAACGTGCCGCCCAACAACACCTCCAAGGTGGACGGCTACGCCATCCGGGTGGCGGACACGGCCGCAGACGGGTTCGCGACGCTGGAGCTCGTCGGGGCCAGCGACCGACTGGCCCCCCACACCGCCGTCTCCGTCCACGCCGGCGACGTCCTCCCCCGCGGGGCCACGGCAGTCCTGCCCGCCGCCTTCGGGAGCCTCACCGACGGGCGTCTCCGCATCGTCGACGCCGTTGGTGAGGGGGACTACGTCCGCGCCGCAGGCGAGCACCTCGCCGTCGGCACCCGCCTCCTGAGCGAGGGCGATGTCCTCAATGACCGTGCCGTCGGCATGATGGCCAGCGCCGGCATCGACCGTGTCCTGGTGCGGCCCCGTCCGCGCGTGGTGGTTGTCAGCTCCGGCGGCGAACTGGTGGAGCCGGGCAGCCAGGTCCGCCACGGCGAGGACACCGACTCGAACTCCTTCATGATCGCCGCCGCCGCCCGCGCCGCGGGGGCCACCGTCTTCCGGGTCGCCGTCCACTCCAGCGACCCGGCCGCGCTGCGGGCCGCCATCACGGACCAGCTGATCCGCGCCGACCTCCTCATCTCCACCACGTCGGGCCGGCGGGAGGACTACGAAGCCGTCTCGCAGGCCATGTTCGACCTGGGGCTGACGGACTCCGTCGACGTGGCCATGTCGCCGGGACGCACACAGACGTTCGGGCTCATCGGCGCCGAGCGGGTCCCCATGGTGATGCTGCCCGGTAACCCCGTCAGCGCCTACGTGTCGTTCCAGGCCTTCGTGTGGCCCCTCATCCGGCGCCTCGCCGGTGCCAGCGACCACCGCACGGTGCTGCGAGCCATCACCCGCACACCGCTGCGCTCGGTCCGTGGGCGCACCCACCTGCTGCGTGGGCATCTCGACACCAACTCCAGCGTCGCCACCGTCTCGCGCATCTCCGACCCGCACGCCATGGCGGAGCTCTCCCGCAGCAACGCGCTGGTGGTGATGGGGGAGAACGTCGAGTCCGTGGCCGCCGGCGAACACGTGCTGTGCTGGCCACTGGACGAACTCTGAGCCCGATCTTCGCCCAATTCCGGAACCGTTTGGCGGCGGTCGGGGTGGCGTGGTGCCAAATCACACCGTTGATGTTCAAATAGGGGCGTGTTAGCCGGAATCGTCATCTTCGTCCTGGTCGTCGCAGGTCTGGCTTTCGGGCTGCCCTGGCTGTCAGCCCATCGCCACGTGCCCGACGACATCGACGGGGACCCGTCCGAACGGTTCTCCGGGTCCATGCGCATCATGCACCGGGAGGTGGTGGTGCAGGCCGAGTCCGAGGACGCCGTGGAGGTGTCAACCCCCCTCACGCGCCAGGCCGAACTGACCGAGCTGCGTCTTCACTCCGCCGGTGCCGCCCGCCGGCGTCGCCGCATCGCGCTTGCCCTCGTGGCGACTGCCGTGGTGCTGGGCGGCCTGTCCGTGGCCGGCGTTCTGGCCCCCTGGGCAGCAGCAATCCCCGCGGGTCTCCTGGTGCTGTTCCTCGGCGTCGCCCGCATCAGCGTCCGCGCCATGCAGCGGTCCCTGGATGCCCGCGCCGAGAACGTGCGCGAGGGCTACGGCGAGGAGGACACCGGCATCATCGATCTGGGCCACGACGAGGAGTCCATGGAGATCTCCGTCGACCTCAGCGCCCCGCACCACGCCGGTGCGCTGTGGGACCCGATCCCCGTCACCGCCCCCACCTACGTCTCCAAGCCGCTCGTTCCGCGCACGGTCCGCACCATCGACCTGTCCGCCCCGGTGGCCCCGAGCCCCGTGGTGGTCCCCACCGCGGACCACCCGGACCACGACGTGGAGGAGCTGTACCTGGAGGAGACGGGGCGCTTCACCGTCCATCAGTTGCACACCCGCGCCGTCGGGGAGTAGGGCTGGGCCCGAATCGACGTGCTGCGCCGCCCGGTGATAGCATCGTCCCGCTGTTGAAACATGGGGCTATGGCGCAGTTGGTAGCGCGTCTCGTTCGCATCGAGAAGGTCAGGGGTTCGAATCCCCTTAGCTCCACCATGGTTGGGAATCACTCCCGTCCGGGCCCCGGCCCGGGCGGGAGTTTCACGTCACGATCGGAATGCCGGTGGCCGAGGATGCCTGCTCCACGGAGCCCAGGTTGGTCACGTCGCTGAACCCGGCGTCTTCCATGAGCGTGACTGCCTGCGCCGAACGGTTGCCTGACCGGCAGTAGACGAGGTACTCGACGTCCGGGGCCAACTCGGGCAGCGTCGCGGCAAACTCCCCGCTGGTGAGATCCAGCAGGCGGGCGCCATCGAGGTGCCCCGTGGCGAATTCCTCCGCCGTCCTGACGTCGATGATCACGGTCGAGTCGCTGACGGTGATGCCGTCGCTGTTCCCATCGGTGCACCCCGAGAGCGCCAGGAACAGGATGGGAGCGGCCAGCAGCCGGGAGAGCATGCGAAACATGGGTTCCCTTCCTGGTCAGCGTCCGAAGAGCCGGGCGAACAGGCCCGGGTTGTTTGCCTTGGCGGTGTCCCGCTCCGCCTGGGTGTGCTTGCCATTGCACCACTGTCCGGCGGGGACGCTGCGCTTCACCGCATCAATGTGTGAGCCGCAGCCCGCCCATGTCGTCTTCTTGCACACCTTGCACGTCACTGCGCTGCACATGTCGTTGTCCTATCTGTGGTGATCCCTGGAGAGATACCCCTAGGGGTATGTAGGGACGGTACCCCAGGGGGTACGCG
>JBDSRF010000052.1:0-3735 GCA_039929445.1 Arachnia sp.
CTGTGTATCGTCGGGGGTGGCCTGTTCACATTCCCGGCCCGTCCTGCTCCGCCGTTTCCGGCGGTTCGTGCGCTGTGAGCCACCCAACCAGCCGACACCCCAGTACGCCCAGGAGATTTCGCCTTGACAGCTGTCCGCCATGTCCAGAACCACACGTCGCGCTACGCACCGGACCCCTCCGTGCTGACGGCGCTCCGCACCCCCCGGATCCTGGTGCGGGAGGTGCTGGCAGGCCTCGTCGTCGCGATGGCGCTGATCCCGGAGGCCATCTCCTTCTCGATCATCGCCGGTGTCGATCCCCGGTACGGGCTGTTCTCCTCCTTCGTGATGGCGGTGACCATCTCCTTCCTGGGTGGCCGGCCGGCCATGATCTCCGCCGCCACCGGCGCCGTGGCGCTCGTCATCGCACCCGTGGCCCGCGATCACGGCATCAACTACTTCCTGGCGACGGTGATCCTCGCGGGCATCTTCCAGGTGCTGCTGGCGTTGCTGGGCGTGGCCAAGATGATGCGTTTCATCCCCCGCAGCGTCATGGTGGGGTTCGTCAACGCGCTCGCCATCCTGATCTTCGCCGCGCAGCTGCCGCACCTCATCGGTGTGCCGTGGCTGGTGTACCCGCTGGTGGCGGGCGGGCTGCTGCTGATGTTCGTGATGCCGAAGCTGACCACCGTCGTCCCCGCGCCGCTGGTGTCGATCGTGCTCACCACGGTGGCGGTGGTGGTGCTGGCCATCACCGTCCCCACGGTCGGAGACCAGGGAGAGCTGCCGCGCAGCCTCCCGCAACTGTTCTTCCCTGACGTCCCACTCACCTGGGACACGTTTCGGATCATCGCGCCGTACGCCCTGGGCATGGCGCTGGTGGGGCTGCTGGAGTCGCTGATGACGGCCAAACTGGTCGACGACGTCACCGACACCCATTCCCGCAAGACACGGGAAGCCTGGGGTCAGGGCGTGTCCAACGTGTTGTCGGGACTGTTCGGCGGCATGGGCGGCTGCGCCATGATCGGCCAGACGATGATCAACGTGAAGGCCTCCGGCGCCCGGACGCGCATCTCCACGTTCCTGGCGGGCGTGTTCCTGCTGATCCTGGTGGTGGGCCTCGGCGACCTCGTGGGCGCCATCCCCATGGCCGCGCTCGTGGCCGTGATGATCATGGTGTCCGTGGGAACGTTCGACTGGCACAGCATCCACCCCCGAACCCTGATGCGCATGCCCCGCAGCGAGACCGCCGTCATGGTGGTGACGGTCATCACCGTCGTGCTCACCAGCAACCTCGCCATCGGCGTCGTCGTCGGCGTGCTCGCCGCCTCGGTGCTGTTCGTCCGCCGGGTGGCGCACTTCGTGACGGTCGAACGCACCCTTGTGGATGACGGATCCACGGCCCACTACGGGGTCAACGGCGAGCTGTTCTTCGCCTCCAGCAACGACCTGACCACGCAGTTCGAGTACACGGATGACCCGCAGCACGTGGTCATCGACATGTCCCGCTCCCACATCTGGGACGCCTCCACCGTCGCGGCCCTGGACGCGATCGTGACGAAGTACGAGCGCCTCGGCAAGTCCGTGACCTTCGACGGCCTCAACGGCCAAGCGACCCGCTTCCACGCCAACCTGACGGGCAACCTCGGCGGCGACTGAGCTCACCACCGTGGTACACGGATGACCGCGCCCTCTTGAGCCGGCATGTCAAGAGGGTGGACAATGCCACATGACAAGCTACGTTCGCCCGGCAATC
This sequence comes from Arachnia sp., assembly GCA_039929445.1. Lineage (GTDB taxonomy): Bacteria > Actinomycetota > Actinomycetes > Propionibacteriales > Propionibacteriaceae > Arachnia. The sequence continues at coordinate 1,736 of JBDSRF010000052.1, forward strand.
CATCCCGTGGTTGTCAGGGACACCGACGGCCAGGTCATTGACTACGGGAACCGATGGGGTTCGGCGCCGCCGGCGGACACCTACTCGGTGGACACGCACCCTGAGCGCTTCCAACCCCTGCACACCGTGGCGGATGCCCTTCTCGCCCACGTGCAGGACAACTTCCTGGTTGACACCCTCGCGGAATCCGGCACGGTGCGAGATCTGCTGCGGGAACCGGCTGACGTCATCCGGGCCGTCAGGGTCACACCTCGGCTCTCGTCGGCAGCACCCCTGACGTTCGTGTACACGTCGCGGCCCTCCGTGGTCATCCACGCGGGAGAGCTCTCCGACGCCCCTTTCCCACTCTGCGGATGCGACGCGTGCGACGACTCCTGGGAAATGATGGCCGACCTCATGGAGGATTTCGTCCTCGCCGTGGTGGACGGCCGGTTCTTTGAGCGCATCGGACCCGGTTCGAATCCCTGGGAGGAGTCCGGGATGCGCACGCCCGACGGGGTCAATGAGGGTAGCCGTCAGGAGCATACGCAATCCCCACGCAAGCGGGTTCGACGAGCGCAGGAAACGCTCGGGAATCTGCCACAGGGCTGGACGCCCTGGCCTCGGAAGGACACGGGACATCCCTGAGCAGTGCTCTGGACGGGTCGTCGTCTCAACCAAATGGTTGACGCGGGTTTCAACCGGTTCGGCGATGTCCGGACCCCCTCCCGGGCGGTGGGATGGGTGTCATGGCACAACTCCGCATACCCACACGTCTCCCTGACACCCTGACATCCCGACGCGGGGCCTGGATCTCCCTCGCCGTCGTGCTGGTGGTGTTCGTCGCGCTCTTCGGCGCCTTCGGCCGGGCCACGGCCCCCGCCGGGAACGACTCGGCACCACCCACCTCCGAATCCGCCCGCGCCTCGGCGCTGCTGGCGGCGTTCCCCGACGCCGACGAGCAGTCCGTCCTCGTTGTGGGTTCCCGACCCGACGGCGCCGTCCTGAGCGCCGCGGACCTCGCCGCCATGAAGGCGCTCGTACCGGATCTCGACGGCCAGACAGGTCACACCGCCATGGGTCCCGTGCCCAGCGAGGACGGCCGGGCGGCCGTCATCATCACACCCATCACGGTGGGCTCCGACAACGCCGCGACCGCCCAGGTCATCAAGGACCTGCGCGTCACCATCGGCGACGCCTCCGTCGACGGCATCGACCTGCAGGTGACGGGTGGGCCCGCGTTCGGCGCCGACGTCACGTCGGCGTTCGACGGCGCGGACTTCACCCTGCTGCTGGTCACCATCCTCATCGTGGCGGTCCTGCTCATCGCCACCTACCGCTCCCCGGTCCTGTGGCTGCTGCCGTTGCTGGTGGTGGCCTTCGCCGACCAACTCGCCAACAAGGTGACGGCCGCCGTCGGTAGCGCACTGGACCTGCAGTTCGATGCCGGCATCATCAGCGTGCTGGTCTTCGGCGCGGGCACCAACTACGCGCTGCTGCTGATTTCCCGCTACCGCGAAGAGCTGCTCCGCAGCGACGATCACCGTGCCGCGCTCGCCTCGGCGTGGAGGAAGACCGTCCCGGCCATCCTTGCCTCCAACATCACCGTCGTGCTGTCGCTGCTGACGCTGGCGTTCGCCGTCATCCCCGGCACGCGCGGGCTGGGCATCTCCTCCGCGGTGGGGCTGCTCATCGCCCTCGTCGCCGTGCTCTTCGCCCTGCCGCCCGTTCTCGCCGTGTGCGGCCGCGGGGTCTTCTGGCCCTTCGTGCCGAAGCCAGGCACTGGCGCCGAGACGGGCCGGACCTGGCGCGCCGTCGCATCGACGGTGGTGCGGCGCCCGCTCGTGGCGCTGGGCGCGGGCCTCCTGCTGCTCGCCATCATGGCGACCGGACTGTTCGGCGCCCAGGTGGGGCTGACCCAGGTGGAGAAGTTCCGGGTGGCCTCCGAGTCCGCCGTCGGCCTGGAGGTGCTCTCGGAGCACTTCCCCGCAGGCGAGTCGCAACCGATGCTCGTGGTCGCG
>JBDSRF010000053.1:0-28557 GCA_039929445.1 Arachnia sp.
GACACGGGCTGCTCTCTCGTCGCGTGGCCCGGCAGCGCGACTGGTGAGTCACGCTACGCAGTCCACGACGTAGGTTCCTACGCGGTCCTCACGGGTATCCCGGCTTGTCCGACACGACTGTGCGGCATCGCGGTTGCGGGTCAGCGCCGGATTCCCACCGGCTTCCCTCTGGAGAGGACCACGCCCGCGGTGTGCGGGCAGTGCTCATCATAGCTTCCGGCCCTCCCAGCACAGCACTGAGGTCAGGCCGGAGTGCCCACGTGGCGCCGCGCCATCGTGGAGTCACGACTCCAGATTTCGGTCACGTGTCCGTTCTTGTTGAAAACAGGAGTACTTTTTCTTTCGACGGACGAACGAACGCCCGCCCAGGGTCGTCAGGGAGGCAGATCATGACCACTCACGCATCGCAGGGGACAAGCCGACGCCGATGGTTCGGGTTGTTCTTCATCAGCCTCGGCGTGGCGCTGATCATCGTCGACTCCACCATCGTGAACGTCGCCATCCCGTCGATCATCGACGACATCGGCCTCACATCCAGCGGCGCACAGTGGGTCCAGGAGATTTACACACTGGTGTTCGCGGCCCTGCTGCTGGTGTGGGGACGACTGGCTGACCAGTGGGGCCGCCGGCGCCTGTTCATCATCGGTGTGGTGATCTTCGCCGGTTCCAGCGTCCTCGCCGCCATGGCGGGCACGGGCACACTCCTCATCCTCGCCCGTGCGGTGCAGGGCATTGGCGGCTCGATGATGCTGCCCACCTCCCTCTCCCTCCTCAACGCTGGGTTCCGCGGCAAGGAGCGGGGCATCGCCTTCGCATTCTGGGGCGCGACCATCGGCGGCATGGCCGCCCTCGGCCCGCTGCTCGGCGGCTGGCTCACCACGTCGTTCTCATGGCGCTGGGCCTTCGGTATCAACATTCCGCTGGGCCTGTTCGTGATCGTGGGCATGATTCTCTACGTCGCCGAATCCAAGGACGAGCACGCGAAGGCCGGGACGGACATTCCCGGCGCAGTGCTGGCCGCAGTCGGGTTCGGCGGTCTGGTCTTCGGCCTCATCGAGGGCCGGAACTTCGGCTGGCTCGAGGCGGCCGGTGACTTCACGGCCTTCGGATGGACCTGGCCGTGGTCGGTGTCCGCGTCGGCCGTGGCCGGCACCATCGGCGTCGCGGCGCTGGTGACCTTCGTTCTGATGGAGCGCGGCCGCAACATTCGCGGCGACGCCGCCATGCTCGACCTCAGCCTCTTCAACATCCCGTCCTTCCGCAACGGCAACATCGCGGCCGCCATCGTCAGCCTCGGTGAGTTCGGCGTCATCTTCAGCCTTCCTCTGTGGCTGCAGAGTGTCACCGGCTACACCGCCTTCCAGACCGGCCTGGCGCTCCTGCCACTTGCCATCGGCAGCTTCGCGGCCAGCGGCGTCAGCGCCACCATCGGGCAGCGGTTCACCCCGGTGACGCTGGTGCGGATGGGGATCGCACTGGAGATCGTCGGCATCGCCGGCTTCGGGCTGTTGCTGCGGACCGAGAGCGGCTGGCTCACCACCACGCCGCTGCTGTTCGTCTATGGCGTCGGCGTCGGGCTGGCGACGGCGCAGCTCACCGGGGTCGTGCTCGTCGACGTCCCCGTCGAGCGCAGCGGGCAGGGCTCCGGCACGCAGTCCACCGCTCGGCAGGTGGGTTCGGCGCTGGGCATCGCCATCCTCGGGACCATCCTGTTCACCACGCTGGGCAGCCGTCTCGACGACGCACTGAAGGCCATGGGCCAGCTCCCCGACATGGCCCGGCTGAAGTTCGTCGACGCCGTCAAGGACTCCGCCGGCGCCGTGATCCCCTCACTGCGAGCTGACCCGTCGACGGCCCCCGTGGCCGAGGCTGCCCGCAACGCGTTCACCGATGCCGCTCGCGCCTCGGCACTCAGCGCCGCGGCCTTCCTGGTGGTCGGCATGCTGGCCAGCCTCTCGCTGGGTGGTCACAAGCACGACAAGCCGCGCCACGCTTCGGAGGACGCCGCCTCGGCAGCCGCTACGGAAGACGCGGCGGAAGGCGTCGAGTCGCCCGCACCGCACCCCCTGCACGCCGCCACCGACTGACCCGACTCGCCTCATTGACTGTGCGCCGTGGACGTATGCGTCGAGGCGGGCAGTGGGTGCGGCGTGTCCGGTCAGGCCCGGCCGCCGTCGTTGCTGCGTCCCGCCGTAGCCGGACTCGCCTCAGCAACTGTGCGCTGTGGACGTATGCGTCGCGACGGGGAGTGGGTGCGGCGTGTCCGGTCAGGCCCGGCCGCCGCGCTGGACCTCGTGGAGGACCTCCGTCCGCCGGAACCCGAACCGCCGGTTCAGGGACAGGATGGCGTCGTTGCTCTGGGCGTTGGAGGTGTGGAGGAATCGCGCATCGGGCGCGGCCGCCTGCACCAGTGCAAGGTTCTCGGCCTTGAGCCAGGCGCCCATGCGGTGGCCCCGATGGTCGACGTGCACCCATGTGTCGTCCTGCAGCGCGTGGTCCGGGTCACTGGTCTGGATGTAGATGCGCGTGAAGCCGACGGGTTCACCGTCGGGAGCGGTGAGCAGTGTGACGAACGTGACGTAGCCCCGGCGCGCGAGTCGCCCATCCTGGGCCACCAACTCCTCGACCGTGAGGTACTGCGGATCGACGTCCATATCCCCGGTGGGCACGTCAGCGTTCATCGCGTTCTGGATGGTGGCCATGCGCTCGAGCCGATCGGGCGGCGTGGCGCCATGCCAGGACTGCGCCGCGTAGTCCAGGGCGGGTGCGTCGCTGGCGGATCGCCACTGCTCCAGCCGTTCCTCCGACACCGGGAGGTCGAGCACCTGGTGGTCCTCGGTGAGGACCGTGGAGAACCCGGCACGCCGGGCAAAGTGCAGGCCCGGAGCCTCCGGTGTGACGGCGTTGACCTCCGCGATCAGCGTGGTCAGGCCCGCGCCGTCGGCCTCCTGTGACAGTCGCTCGAGCAACGCCGTCCGACCCGGGAGCGACGGTGTCGCGGCGGAACGTAGACCTCGATGTGCCCGAGGTGCGCGTTCTGTTCGGTCTCCCACTCGAGCACTGCGGCGCCGAGGCACTCGGACCCGACGAAGACGCCGAAGGCGCGTCGAGCGGCCCTGCTCTCCTTGGTCAGCTGGTCCAGCATGACCGACTCCGGGAACACGACGGGCGCGTGCCGTCCGGCGGCGTCCCCCTCGTGGTACGCGGCGTACCAGGCGGCGAACCGTGCCGGGTCGTGCGCGTCGAGCGCCTCAACGGTGATCACGGCCCCATGAAACCACACGCAGGGGGCTTGGCTGTTCACCTTCTGTTGGTACTCGAACAGAAGGTGAACACTGAAGGCGGTCTCTGTCGAAGTGGCCGACCGGGATAGCCTCGGGAAAGTTGTTGGGAGTGCGAGAGGGTGGTCATTGATGGATCTGCGATGGTCAACGAAGCCGGGCGAGGCCGCGGAGCCCCGCGTGGAGAAGGACGGCGACCTGTGGCGCATCCGGTCCATGGAGGTCGCGCGGCAGGTGCTGCGTGCCCGACACGCCACGACCCAGGCCGGGTTCACGGCCGAGGCCATCCCGCAGGGGTTCCTCAAGAACCACCCGATCCTGTTCTCCGACGGGCCACTGCACGACGAGCAGCGTTCCAAGGTGGCGCGGTTCTTCGCGCCCAAGATCGTGGCCACCCGGTACCGGGACCTCATGGACTCAGCCGCGGAGGCCGTGGTGGCCGACGCGGAGGGCACCGACAGCTTCGACCTCGATGAGCTGAGCCTCTACTTCACCGTCGAGGTGACGGCCGAGGTGGTGGGACTGACCAACTCGAAGGTCAGGCCCATGTCGCACCGCCTTGTCCGGTTCTTCAACCAGCCCGCCTTCGACATCACTCGCAAGGATCTGGGCCGCACGAACAAGCAGTGGATGCAGGCGGCCCTCAACGGGCTCTGGCCCGTGGTGCGGTTCTGGTTCTCCGACGTCCGCCCCGCCATCCGGGCGCGACGGAAGGAGCCGCGGGAGGATGTCATCAGCCACCTCATCGCGGAGGGCTACGGCAACATGGACATCCTCGTGGAGGCCACCACCTACGGCACCGCCGGCATGGTGACCACGCGTGAGTACATCTGCATGGCCGCCTGGCACCTGCTGAAGCACGACGCCCTGCGTGCGCGCTACCTCGTGGCCGGTGAGATGGAGCGTCACGCCATCCTGCACGAGATCATCCGGCTGGAACCGGTGGTGGGGCACATCTACCGTCGCGCCCAGGACGACATCGAGATCGCCGACGGTGACGAGACCTGGACCATCGAAAAGGGCGACCTCATCGACCTCTACATCCGCCACACCAACGCCGACCCCCGGGCTGTGGGCGAGGAACCCCTCAACCTGTGCCCCGGCCGGGAGCTGCCTCGCGGGGTGAACGAGACCGTCATGAGCTTCGGGGACGGCGCCCACAAGTGCCCGGGCCAGTACCTGGCCATCTCCGAGTCCGACGCCCTCCTGCGGCGACTGCTGGCGCGGGACGTCACCATCGCCTCTGAGCCGGTCATGGGCTGGGATGAGCTCATCTCCGGTTACATGCTCCGTGGGTTTGCCCTGCGGATCGGCCCCGGGCAGTGGCAGTCGGCCGGCGCCTCCGTCGACGGCTGAGGCTGCCGGCCGGGTTTGGCGAGCAATCGTCCTGCGCGAGTTGCCGCTAGGGTGTTGCAGTGGCTCGACTCTTTGGTACTGACGGCGTTCGTGGCGTCGCAAACGTGGATCTGACGGCAGAACTGGCGCTCGACCTTGCGGTCGCGGCGGCACATGTTCTGGGCGAGGCCGGCGCGTTCGGCCGACGCCAACCGACGGCGTTGGTGGCGCGCGACCCTCGCGCCTCCGGCGAGTTCCTGGAGGCCGCCGTGTGCGCGGGCCTGGCCAGCGCAGGTGTCGACGTGATGCGCATCGGCGTCGTCCCCACCCCGGCAGCAGCGTTCCTCGTCAACGAGTACCGCACCGACCTCGGCGTGATGATCTCCGCCTCCCACAACGACATGCCCGACAACGGCATCAAGTTCTTCTCCCGCGGCGGGGTCAAGCTCAGCGACGACCTCGAGGACGCCATCGAGCAGCACCTCGGTGAGCACTGGCAGCGCCCCATCGGGGACAAGGTGGGCCGCATCATCTCCGAACCGCACGCCGTCGACCTGTACGTGTCGCACCTCGTGAAGTCGCTGCGGAAGAAGAAGCCCCTCAGCGGGCTCACCGTGGTCCTGGACTGCGCCAACGGCGCCAGCTACCAGACCGCGATGCTGGCCTTCGAGGCCGCCGGGGCCGCCGTCACCACCATCTTCGCCGAGCCCGACGGCACCAACATCAACGCCGGCTGCGGATCCACGCACCCGGAGACGCTGCAGCGCGCCGTCGTCGAGTCCAACGCCGACATGGGCCTGGCCTTCGACGGCGACGCCGACCGCTGCCTCGCCGTGGACCACGAGGGCGAGATCGTCGACGGCGACCAGGTGCTCGCCATCCTCGCCCTCTCCCTGCAGGAGGACCACCGGCTGGCGTCGAACACCGTGGTGGCCACCGTCATGAGCAACCTCGGGTTCGTGCAGGCCATGAAGGCCAACGACATTCGCGTGGACCAGACCAAGGTGGGCGACCGCTACGTGCTGGAATCCATGAACGCCAACGGCTTCAGCCTCGGCGGTGAGCAGTCCGGACACGTCATCATGAGCGAGTTCGCGACCACCGGCGACGGCGTCCTCACGGGGCTGCACCTTGCCAAGCGGGTGGTGAAGACCGGCAAGACGCTGAGGGAGCTGGCCTCCGTCATGACGCGCCTCCCGCAGGTGGTCATCAACGTGGGCAACGTCGACAAGCTGCGCGCGGGCATCGACCCGGAGATCACCAGCGCCGTCTCCGACGCCAACCACGAGCTGGGGGAGAGCGGCCGCGTCGTGCTGCGACCCTCCGGTACAGAACCCGTGGTGCGCGTCATGGTGGAGGCGCCCACGATGGACAAGGCCGAGGAGATCGCCCAGCGGCTCGCCGAGAAGGTCAGGATTCGGCTCGGCCGCTGATCCGCCTCAGACCTTGCGGATGGCAATGGTGGAGACGCTGTGGTCCGGGCCCTTCCGGAGGATTGCGGTGGCCCGGTCGCGCGTCGGGACGATGTTGAAACGCAGGTTGGGGCCGTTGATGTCGTCCCAGACCTGCGACGCGAAGTCCCAGGCCTGCTGCTGGCCGAGCGTCGTGAACTGTTTGAAGTAGCTTCGCTCGTCGTGGAAGGCCGTGTCGCGCAGCGCCATGAACCTTTCCTGGAACCACCGTTTGATGTCGGCCTCGTCCGCATCCACGAACACCGAGAAGTCGAAGAAGTCGCTGACGGCGGGCCCCGAGGTGCCGTCGGGCTCGATGCGCGCGGGCTGCAGGACGTTGAGCCCCTCGACGATGAGGATGTCCGGCGACTCCACCACGATCGACTGCTGCGGGTCGATGTCGTAGATCATGTGGCTGTAGACCGGCACCTCGACGCGGGGGACGCCGGACTTCACGTCCACCACGAACTGCAGCAGCGCGCGGCGGTTGTAGGACTCCGGGAAGCCCTTGCGTTCCAGCAGGCCGCGGCTCCTCAGTTCCTCGTTCGGGTACAGGAAGCCGTCCGTGGTGACGAGATCCACGCGCGGCGACCCGGGCGCCCGACGGAGCAGCTCCTGCAGGAGGCGTGACGTCGTCGACTTTCCGACGGCCACGGACCCCGCCACCCCGATGACGAAGGGTGTGGGGCGCACACGCAGGCGCAGGAACTCGTTGCTGTCGTCGCGCAGTCGGCAGGCGTTGGCCATGTAGAGGTGCAGGAGCTGCGTCAGGGGCCGGTAGATCTCGGCGACGTCCGCCTGCGACGTGGGGTCGCCGATACCGCGCAGGCGCTCCAGGGTGGTCTCGTCGACGTCGATCTGGGTGGCATCCGCCAGCGATGACCACGCTCCGCGCCTCACCACCACGAAGGGTCGGGCCACAGTCGTCTCATCTCGATCGGCGTCGCACCCAAGCATGCAGGAAAGCCGAGCCGGGGGACAAGTGGCTCCGGTTCGTCCGTGCGCTAGCGTTTCACCATGTCAGCCACCTCCATCCTCTGGATGCGACGCGACCTCCGGTTGCACGACCTGCCCGCCCTCACCGTCGCTGCTGGTGTCGGAAAGGTCCTGCCCGTCTTCGTCCTCGACGAGAAGCTCCTGGCCGAGTCCAGCGTCCGCACGGTCTGCCTGCTGCGGGCGCTGCGTTCGGCGCAGGAGTCCTACGACGGCCGCATCGTCATTCGCAGCGGCAAGCCGGAGGATGTCCTGCCGGAGTTGGCACAGCAGGTGGGTGCCACCACCATCCACGTCTCGGCGGAGTCGCAGCCCTACGGCCGCATCCGCGACCAGCGGGTCCGCAATGCGCTGGGTGACGGCGTGGAGCTCGTCGGCACGTCCAGCCCCTACGCGGTGGACCCGGGGACGCTGCTGAACCAGTCCGGGAAGCCGTTCCAGGTCTTCACCCCCTTCTCCAAGGCCTGGAACGCGCACGGCTGGCCCGCGCCGGCCACGCTGCCGAGGGGACTGGAGTTCGCCCACGGCGTCGACAGCCTGGAGATCCCGGAGCCGCAGCACCTCGACGTCGACCTGCCCGAGGTGGGCGAGGACGCGGCCACGCAGAGGTGGGCGGACTTCCTCGACGTGATCGACGCCTACGACACGGACCGCGACAAGCCCGGCATCGACGGCACGTCGCAGCTGTCCATGCATCTGAAGTACGGCACCGTGCACCCCCGCACCCTCCTGGCCGACCTTGACCAGCGGCACCCGGGGCACAAGCGGTTCGCCACGGAGCTGGCGTGGCGGGAGTTCTACGCCGACGTGCTGTGGCACAACCCGGAGTCGGAGTGGCACGACCTCAAGCCCGGCCTGCAGGACATCTCCTACGACGATCCCGACTCCGACGACGACGTCGCCTCGCAGTTCTCCGCCTGGCGTGAGGGCAGGACGGGGTTCCCGTTCGTCGACGCGGGGATGCGGCAGTTGGTGAGCACCGGCTGGATGCACAACCGGGTGCGGATGGTGGTGGCCAGCTTCCTGACCAAGGACCTGCACATCTGGTGGCCGCACGGCGCCCGGTATTTCATGGAGTGGCTGCGCGACGGCGACCCCGCCTCCAACTCCCACGGCTGGCAGTGGACCGCCGGCACGGGAACCGACGCCTCCCCGTACTTCCGCGTGTTCAACCCCGTCACGCAGGGGCTGCGGTTCGACCCGGACGGCACCTACGTGCGCCAGTGGATCCCCGAGCTGTGCCACCTCGCCGGCAAGCGTGCCCACGAGCCGTGGGACCAGGGCGACGGCTACCAGCACGGCTATCCAGAGCGGATCGTGGACCACGCTGCGGAGCGGGACGTCGCGCTGGAACGGTACGGGCAGTCAAAAAGCTGACCCGGCGTGGATGTCAAGAAGTGAGCATTTGTGCTGTACGGTTTCCGTCGTGTGTGGAATTGTGGGTTACCTGGGACAACGTGACGGACGAGCCGTGGTGCTCGATGGACTGAGGAGGCTGGAGTATCGCGGTTACGACTCGGCGGGCATTGCCGTGGTGGACGACGGCGTCGTCGATTACCGGAAGAAGGCCGGCAAGATCGCCAACCTCGCCGCAGCCCTGGAGGCCGACCCCCTGCCGGTGACGGGCACGGCCATCGGGCACACCCGCTGGGCCACCCACGGGGCTCCCACCGACGCCAACTCGCACCCCCACGTCGCCACTCGGGCGGCGGTCGTGCACAACGGCATCATCGAGAACTTCACGGTCCTGCGCGCCGAGCTGGAACGCGAGGGTGCCGTCTTCAGCTCGGACACCGACTCCGAGGTGGCGGTCCACCTGCTGGAGCGTGAACTCGTGGCAGGCTCCGGCCTGGTGCAGGGCATGCGCGCCGTGGTTTCCCAGCTGGAGGGCGCCTTCACGCTCGTGGCCATCGACGCCGAGGACCCCGACCGCATCGTCGCGGCCCGCCGCAACTCCCCGCTCGTGGTGGGCGTGGGCGACGGCGAGTACTTCCTGGCCTCCGACGTGGCCGCATTCATCGAGCACACCCGCGACGCCATCGAACTGGGGCAGGACCAGGTGGTGGAACTGACCCCTGACGGAGTCACCGTCACCGGTTTCGACGGCGGCCCCGCCGAGACCCGCGCGTTCCGCATCGACTGGGACCTCGAGGCCGCGCAGAAGCAGGGCTTCGACTGGTACATGCGCAAGGAGATCTTCGAGCAGCCCAAGGCGGTGGCCGACACGCTGTTGGGACGCCTCAACGAGCGGGGCGAACTGATGCTCGACGAGCTCCACATCAGCCCGGAGCTGCTGCGGCGCGTCAACAAGATCGTCATCGTCGCGTGCGGCACGGCGTTCTACGCGGGCCTCGTGGCGAAGTACGCCATCGAGCACTGGACCCGCATCCCCTGCGAGGTGGAGTTGGCCTCGGAGTTCCGGTACCGCGACCCCATCATCGACCCGGCCACCCTGGTGGTGACCATCTCCCAGTCCGGGGAGACCGCGGACACGCTCATGGCCATCCGTCACGCCCGCGAGCAGCAGGCCAAGGTGATCGCCATCTGCAACACCAACGGCGCCACCATCCCACGGGAGTCCGACGCGGTCATCTACACCCACGCGGGCCCGGAGATCGGCGTCGCCTCCACGAAGGGATTCACCACCCAGGTGGTGGCCTGCTACCTGCTGGGCCTGTACCTGGCGCAGGTGCGGGGCATGAAGTATGGCGACGAGATCGCCGCCATCCTCGCGGAGCTCGACACCATGCCGAGGCTCATGCAGGAGGTGCTCGACAACCAGGCGCCGATCCTGGAACTGGCGGCAGAGCTGAAGGACGCGCCGTCGGTGCTGTTCCTGGGGCGTCACGTGGGGTACCCGGTGGCGCTGGAGGGGGCGCTCAAGCTGAAGGAACTCGCCTACATCCACGCGGAGGGGTTCGCCGCCGGTGAGCTGAAGCACGGCCCCATCGCGCTGGTGTCGGAGGGGCTGCCCATGTTCGTGGTGGTGCCGCCGCGCGGTCGCGACCAGCTCCGCGACAAGGTCATCTCCAACATCGCCGAGGTTCGTGCCCGCGGCGCCCGGACCATCGTGCTGGCGGAGGCGGACGACGACGAGGCGCGGGCCAACGCCAACACGTTCATCGAGCTGCCCAAGGTTTCCACGCTGCTGCAACCGTTGGTCGCGACGGTGCCACTCCAACTCTTCGCGTGCGAGTTGGCCACCCTGCTTGGCCACGACGTCGACCAGCCCCGCAACCTGGCGAAATCGGTCACGGTCGAGTGAGCTGTGGGGCCCGAGTCAGTGGGGCCCGGCGACTGCCAGATCACAGTCCGGGGTGGCGGTTGCCGCGGTGAGGCTCAGGCGCAGCGGGAGTAGAAGGCCGGGTCCTGGCCTTCGGTGCCGAGTTCGATGAACTCCAGCGTTTTCCAGTCATCCTTGGTCACCAGTTTGATCTCCGGTGTCAGGAGCGCGTCGCTGTCGTCGTGGTAGGCAAACTGGCCCACCATGCTGCTCGCATCGCTCTCCTTGACCGATTCGAGCTCAAAGAGGAATGCGAACGAGCTGATCTTCGTGGCATCGATGGTGATGATGGCCCCCTCGCCCTCCACCTCTGCGGTGCATTCCCTCGGCTTCTCACCCTGGCTGAAGGTGATCCACCGGCCGTGGATCGCGGCGGGGATCTCATCGGTCTCCGCGGGCTCGCTGCTTGCGGGCTGCGAGGATGTGCTGGGGGCCGGAGCCGGGCTCTCGGACGGGGTCGGTGCCGCCGATTCGCTCGCAGAGGACGGAGCTGTCACCGGTGGGGGACTGGTCGCCTCCGGTGTGTTCTGCGGTGAAACGCTGCACGCCGTCAGGAGACACAACAGGCCAACGGGGGCGAGACGGGCAAGTGTTTTCGTCGTCATGGTGGCTCAGGACTCCCAATTGCGTGGTGGTCGGATCGTCGGGTTCAGTTTCGCCGGCGCACGCCTGCGCACCGTGTCAACATTCGACCACATCCATGGCGCAAGCAACAGTCGACGCGGCTCGCCGCCCGGGGCCCGGGCACAGTGTGGAATCTCGTGGGAGTGCCGGTCCCGGGGGCCGTGGAATGGTAGGAAAAGGCATGGATCTTCACAGCAACGCAGGTGACCTGCCCAGTTTCGTGGTGCCGTATCTCGCGGTTGTCGGTGGCGCCGAGGCGCTCGACTTCTACGTCGCGGCCATGGGTGCGGTGGAGCGGTCCCGCATGACCAGCGACGACGGGACCCTCGCCCACGCGGAGTTCACGATCGGAGCGGCCCGGTTCTACCTGGCCGACGAGTGGCCAAGGATGAGCGTGAGGAGCCCGCTGAGCCTGGGCGGCAACTCTGTCTCGTTTTCCATCGAGGTCGACGACGCACCGGCGTGGGTTGCGCGGGCCACGGCCGCGGGGGCCAGGGTCGAGCGTCCCGTCGAGCCGGGCCCCGAGGAGGGATTCCAGGCGGGCTGGATCGTCGACCCGTTCGGGCATCGCTGGCATCTCACGAGCCGTCTCACGGCAGACTGACGGCAGTTCAGTAGGCTTGCCCCCATGATCGTGGGCATCGGGACGGACCTGTGCGTCGTCGAGCGGTTCGAGGCGATGCTGGAGCGTCGACCCGGCCTGCTGGAGCGGCTCCTGACGCCCGCTGAACGACTCCTCTCCCTCCCGTCGCAGGCGGCGCGCTTCGCGGCCAAGGAGGCACTGGCGAAGGCGCTCGGCTCCCCGGGTGGGATGCGATGGCTCGACTGCGAGGTCACCAAGACCGAGGCGGGCGTGCCGTCCTTCGTGGCCACCGGGACGGTGGCCGCCCGGATCGAGGCACTCGGTATCACCGCGATCCATCTGTCCATCTCCCACGACGGTGGGTACGCAACTGCATTGGTGGTGTGTGAGTCATGAGAACAGTCGCAACGGCGGCCCAGGTCCGGGCAGCAGAGGAGAAGGTGTTTGCCGAACAGCCCGGCGTCGACATCATGTCCCGGGCGGCCGACGCGATCGTCGCCGTTGCCCGCGTCATGGCGCCGCAGGGTCCGGTGGTGGTGGCCGTGGGCCCTGGCAACAACGGGGGCGACGGCCTGTTCGCGGCCGCGGCCCTTGCGGCCGACCGGGAGGTGCTCATCTGGCTCGCCATGGGCTCCGCACACGACGAAGGCCTGACCGCAGCCAACGAGGCCGGATGCCGGGAGGTGGATGCCGCGGAAGCCACGGAATCCCTTCCGGACACCGCACTCGTCATCGACGCGGTCCTCGGCATCGGTGGCCGTGCCGGGCTGCCCGAGGCTCTCGCCACGTTCGCCGACGCAGCCACCGTCCTCGGCGTGCCAGTCCTGGCCGTCGACCTGCCCAGCGGGCTCGATGCCGACAGTGGCGAGGCGCATCCCAGCTTCCGGGCCGACTGCACAGTGACGTTTGCCGCCCCGAAACCCTGCCACGTCATCGGTGCGGCCTCGGAGCGGTGCGGGGATGTGGTGGTGGCCGACATCGGCGTCGCCGTCCCCGCGACCGGCGTGTCCGTGGCGGAGGAATCCGATGTGGCGCGCTGGTGGCCGGTGCCCGGTCCCGACAGCCAGAAGTACACCCGGGGTGTGGTGGGGCTGGACACAGGCTCCGCCGACTACCCCGGCGCGGCCCTCCTGAGCTGCGCGGGCGCGCTCCACGTCGGCCCCGGCATGGTCCGCTACCTCGGCGGCGCACCGCAGGATCTGGTGCTGCCCCGCTTCCCGAGCGTCGTCATGGCTGAGGGCAGGGTCCAGGCCATGGTGCTGGGCTCCGGGTGGGGTGACCTGGAGGACGCCGCCGCCCGCCTGGAGGCGGCAGTGGGCCGCGGTGTTCCGTTGGTCCTGGACGCCGACGCCCTCTCACTCCTACCCGCTGAACTTCCCGCGGGAAGCCTCCTGACCCCACATGCGGGGGAGCTGGCACGCATGCTCGGGGTTGGACGCAACGACGTGGAGGCCGATCCCATCGGCTCCGCACGTGAGGCGGCGTCCCGCTTCGGTGCGACGGTGCTCCTGAAGGGCGGCACGCAGTACGTTGCCACCCCTGCGGGAACCGTCACCATTGCCGTGCGTGGGCCCGCCTGGACGGGGCAGGCCGGCTCCGGCGACACCCTGGCGGGCGCGTGCGGGACACTTGTGGCGGCGGGGCTGGGCGCCGATAGAGCGGCGATCATGGCCGCGAGCCTCCAAGCCATCACAGCCAGCCGCCACCCCGGCCCGCACCCCCCGGACATGCTGGCCTCCTTCTTCCCGGACGTCATCGCCGACCTCGTGGACGCAGCCGGCCAGGGCTGACGACACAGGCCGTCCGACCCTGTTGATGGGCCGGATTGGACCCAATTTTGAGGCTGGATCACGTTTTTCGTGCCCTGAGGATGCGTGAGCGGGGATTGCTGGGATGACTGTCACCTAGACTCCGTACCGTGCGAGTGGCTGTTATCGCGGAATCCTTCCTGCCGCAGGTCAACGGAGTTACCAACTCCGTCCTGCGGCTGTTGGAGCATCTCCGCGCCCATGGGCACGAGGCCATGGTCATCGCCCCGCAGGATGGAAACAGGACCCCCAGCCACTACCTGGGGTACCCCGTGGAGACCGTTCCCTCCATCGGACTGCCCGGTTACGGGACCGTGCGACTGGTGACGACGCCGTCGCACACGGTGGAGCGGATGCTCACGGCCTTCGCCCCGGACATCATTCATCTGGCCGCCCCCTTTGCCATTGGTTTCAAGGCCGCGTCGGTGGCTGCCAAGCAGGGCATCCCCATGGTGGCCGTCTACCAGACCGAGGTGCCCTCCTACGCAGCGCGCTACGGGTTCCCGCACCTGGAGCCGTTGCTGTGGCATCAGGTCCGCAAGACCCATCTCCTGGCCACGCTGAACCTTGCCCCCTCCACATTTGCCCGCCAGCAGTTGCGGGCGCAGGGCATCCCACGTGTCCGTGTGTGGGGCAGGGGCGTGGACGCCGTGCGTTTCGCGCCGGAAAAGCGCTCCGACGCCCTGCATGCGCGGCTTGCCCCGAACGGTGAACTCCTCATCGGGTACATGGGGCGACTGGCCAACGAGAAGCAGGTGGAGGACCTGTCCGTGCTGGCCGACATCCCCCACAGCAAACTCGTCATCATCGGCGACGGCCCCGGACGGTCAGTGCTGGAGCAGGCGCTGCCGGGGGCGCACTTCCTCGGACACATGGAGGGGGAGGAGCAGGCGAGCGCACTGGCGAGCCTCGACGTCTTCGTCCATCCGGGCGAACTCGAGACGTTCTGCCAGTCGATCCAGGAGGCGAAGTCCTCGGGCCTGCCGGTGATTGCGCCGCGGCGGGGTGGCCCCATCGATCTCATCGACCACGGTGTCACAGGTCTGCTCTACGAGCCCGGCGACCTCGCCGCGATGCGCGGTCACGTGGTGCGGCTGCTGGCCGACCCCGCCGAGCGGGAGGACCTGGGCGCCGCAGCCCGTGCGTCGGTGGCCGACCGCACCTGGGCGAGTATCTGTGACGAACTGATGGGGCACTACGCAGACGCCATCAAACTCTCCAGGCGAAGCGGCGTCACCGTCGCCTGAGCTGGTCGTCCGCGCCTCGGCACCAAGCCCCGGCGTTCAGCCTTCGCTGGGCGCGTGTGAGTGGTATGTGTCCTGCTCCTCGGTGAACTCCTTGACGGGTGCCAGCACGTCGATCTCCTGGCCGTCGTCGAACATCAGCGTGCAGGAGACCTCCTCGCCGCCTGCCGGGAGTTCACGGGTCAGGTCCATGAGCATGACGTGGGGGCCACCGGGCGCCAGGTGGAGGTGCGACTCCTTCGGCACCACCAGGCCGTCCCCGGCTTCGCGCATCACCATGCCGCCGTCCTGCTCCACCATCTCGTGCAGCTGGGTCATCCCCGCGACGTCGCCGCAGTCGGCGGCCATCAACGTGATGTCGGCGGAGGTCGGGTTCGTCAGGTTCACGAACAACGCCGACATGTCGGGTTGCTCGGAGCCGTCGGTGGTGCGGACCCACGATTCAGCGGCGATGACGCCCGAGGTGGTGTCCCCGGCCGGCGTGCCGCAAGCCCCCAGCAGGAGCGTCGCGGCAACTGCGGGCGCGATCCAGGGCTTCATGGGACGTGAGTGTACAAGTCCCGGCTGGAGGATCGCTTCGTCCGTTCATAGACTGGTGCCATGCCTGATCCTGCCCCCGTGAAGCGCCGCGCCCTGTTCGGGTACGCCGGCGCCGCGGGTGTGGGGGCCGCCGCCGGACTCGTGGGCGGCCGCGTCAGCCTCGGTGACCAGACCGGCCCGCACGGCCTGCCGGTGGGGGAGGGTGTCACCCGCCAACGCCACGACGCGTACGGGGTGCACCAGTCCGGCATCCTCACGCCCGCCCCGGCCGCCCACCGCCTGCTGTCGCTGGACCTCCTGGGCAGGACCGACGCCGACGCGCTCGCTCGGCTCTTGAGGGTCTGGAGCGGGACGATCGCTGCGTTGATGTCAGGGCGACCCGCTCCGGGCGATGCGACGCCCGATCTGGCGCAGGAGGCCGTGTCCCTGAGTATCACCGTGGGCTTCGGGCCCGCAGTCTTCAGGCTCCCCGGTCTGGAGGGCAAGCAGCCGTCCGGATTCCAGAACATCCCACCCATGGACCACGACAAGCTGCAGGAGCGCTGGAGTGGCGGCGACCTCCTCGTGATGGTGCAGGCCGACGACGAGACCACCGTGGCGCACGCCAGTCGCCGGATGACCGTCGACGCCCGACCGTTCGCACTGCCCCGCTGGAGCCAGACTGGGTCGTGGCGTGGTGTGGACCCCAGCGGCAACCCCGTGACGGGCCGCAACCTGTTCGGGCAGGTGGACGGCAGCCGCAACCCGTCCGTCGAGGAACTGGGGCAGGCGCTGTGGTCCACCGACGGGTGGCTGGCCAACGGCACCCAACTGGTGGTGCGCCGCATCGAGATGGACCGCGACGAATGGGATGCGCTGGTCCGGGACCGGCAGGAAAAGGCGATCGGACGCAACCTCGTGGACGGCGCCCCGCTGACCGGGGGGAGCGAGAAGGACGACATCGACCGCACCGCGGAGGCGGGCGGTGTTCCCGTGGTGGCGCTCGACGCGCACGCCCGGCGGGCGCACCCAGCCGAGAACAGGGGCCGTCGAATGCTGCGCCGCAGCGTCAACTACAACCACGTCGACGATGCCGGTCAGGAGTCCGCTGGGCTGTTGTTCATGGCCATGCAGTCGAGCATCGCCGACCAGTTCATCCCCGTGCAGCAGACTCTCGACGCCTCCGACGCGCTCAACGAGTGGACCACGGCCATTGGCTCCGCGGTGTTCGTGTTGCCGCCGGGCTTCTCGTACGACCATCACCTCGCCGCCGGACTGTTCGACTGATCCACCCGCACCCCTCTTTGGGAAATTGCGTCATGAGGCGGTAAAGTGGTCGACGGCCAGATTGGCCCCCCGCAACCGCGCTGCTCCGGTTTGCGTTTTTTCACCACCGGCCAAGTTCTGGGCCGGACTCCAGTGGTCAAGCAGAACCATCGAGGCGCAGAAACTCATTGCGACCTCCGGCCGTCTTGTATTGGGACACCTTCTTCGGACGAGACGAGCCATCGCCGGGCGCAAACCGCCGCCGGGCTCGTAGACACCGTGTTAGGAAACACCCATGGCCGCACCCGGCAAGAAAGCCCCCAAATCCCGCAAGTCCGACGGCACGCCCAAGAAGCGCTGGAGCTCCGCAGAGCGCGCAGCCAAGGGCGTTTCGCCGCGCAAGGGCGGCGGACACCGCCCCTACGAGGGTTCCCGTCCCTACGTTGACCGCAACGAGGCCGGCTCCGGCGAGGATCGCGCCCCCCGCGCCGGCGCCAACCGCGAAGAGCGCCGCTCCTTCGAGCGTCGCGACTCCGCCCCCACCGAGCGCGGTTCGTTCGCCCGTCGTGACTCCGGTTCGAGTGAGCGCAGCTCGTTTGGCCGTCGTGATTCCGGTTCCAGCGAGCGCAGCTCGTTCGGCAGTCGCGATTCCGGTTCGAGTGAGCGTGGCTCGTTCGGCCGTCGTGATTCCGGTTCCAGCGAGCGTCCCTCGTTCGGTCGTCGTGACTCCGGTTCCAGTGAGCGCGGCTCCTTCGGCGGTCGTGACGGCCGTCCCTCGTTCGACCGACGTGACTCCGGCTCCAGCGAGCGTCCCTCGTTCGGTCGTCGTGACTCCGGCTCCAGCTCCTCAAGTGATCGTCGCTCGGAGGACCGCGGCCGCTACCAGGACCGCAACGGCTCCAGCGACCGTCCCACCTTCCAGGAGCGCAACGATCGTCCTCGCTTCCAGGACCGCAACACCTCCAACGACCGTGGCTTCCAGAGCCGTGGCCGCGATGACCGCCCCCGCTTCGAGGACCGCCGCGATGACCGTGGCCCCCGCCGCGATGACCGCGGTTCCGACCGGCCCAGGCACTTCGCCTCCGACGGCGGCCGTAATGAGCGCCGCGGCCCCTCCGGTGACTACCGCGACCGCGCCTTCCAGCCGCGTCACGACAGCCGCCAGGAGCGCGGTGGCAGCGACATGAGCCACAACACCGAAGCCGACCAGATGAGCTGGACCGCTCGCGACGCCGTCGACGTTGCGGTCTCCGCCGTGCACCAGGCGTCCGGCTTCGCCGAGCTGGGTGTCGCACTACCGCTCGTGGCTCAGCTGAGCACCAAGGGCATCACCGAGCCGTTCCCGATCCAGAGCGCCACCATCGTCGACGCCATCGCGGGACGCGACGTCCTCGGCCGCGGCCGCACCGGCTCCGGCAAGACGCTGGCCTTCGGCCTGTCCATGCTGACTCGCTTGGCCGACGGCAAGCCCTCCGGCTCGCCCCGGGCCATGATCCTGACCCCCACCCGCGAACTGGCCCTCCAGATTGCCGACGACCTCTCGCCGCTGGCGGGCACCGTCGGACTTGAACTGACGCTGATCACGGGCGGCATGTCCTACACCCCGCAGGTGCGGGCCTTCGAGCGTGGCGTCGACATCGTCGTGGCCACACCGGGCCGGCTCATCGACCTGTTGGAGCAGGGCGCCGCCGACCTCTCACAGGTGGAGGTCACCGTCCTCGACGAGGCCGACCACATGAGTGACCTCGGCTTCATGCCGGCCGTCACCACGCTGCTCGAAGCCGTCCCGAACGACGGTCAGCGCATGCTGTTCTCCGCCACACTGGACCACCAGGTGGACCGGCTGGTGCGCAAGTTCCTGCACGACGCCGTCACGCACGAGGTGGACTCCTCCACGAACTCCGTGACCACGCTGACGCACCACATGCTGCAGCTGGCGCCGCACCACAAGAACCCCATCACGGCGGAGATCGCGAACCGGGACGGCAAGACCGTCATCTTCGCCCGCACCCAGATGGGTGTGGAGCGCATTGCCGGTCAGCTCCGCGAGGTCGGCGTGATGGCAGGCGGCCTGCACGGCGGCCTGACCCAGGGCGCCCGCGCCCGCGTCCTGGCGGCGTTCAAGGGTGATGACCTTCCCGTCCTGGTGGCCACCGACGTCGCCGCCCGCGGCATCCACGTCGACGATGTGTCACTGGTGCTGCAGGTGGATCCGCCCATGAACTCCAAGGACTACCTGCACCGTGCAGGCCGCACGGCTCGCGCCGGCTCCTTCGGCGCCGTCGTGAGCATCGTCCTGCCGCACCAGCGCAAGGAGATGCGTCGCATCTCCGGCCAGGCCGGCGTGCACGTGGCACCCACGGACGTCGCCCCCGGGAGCTTTGACCTGCGCGAGGCCACCGGGGCCCGTGTTCCCTCCGGCACCCCGATCGCCGAGTCCGACTACCAGCGCCTCATTGCCCCCAAGCAGCAGCCGCGACGCCCCCAGTCGCGTGGCAACACCGGCGGTGGCGGTGGATTCCGCAAGCGCCAGGGCGGCGGCGGTGGCGGCCGGAACCGCAACTGGAAGTAAGCAATCCAGCGCTAGAATCGCCCAGCCATGAACTCACCTGCACAGGTCACGCTTCGGCTGGCCGAACCAGCCGACGCATCCGCCATGCTGCGGGTCATCCACGAGGCGTTCGCACACCGTCGCCACGTCGACCCGCCGCCGGCGGCACTCGCTGACACCGTCGCCGACATCGAAGCGGCCCTCCTCGAGGGCCACGGTGTCTGCGCGGTGGCTGACGGCGAGATCGTCGCGTGCCTGCTGGTCACCCTCCACGGACCCGTCGCCACCCTGCGGCGGGTCAGTGTGCTGCCCAGCGCGGCCGGCGGCGGCCTCGCCCGTGCACTCGCGGAGGCGGCCGGCGACCTCGCCGCCACCCTGGGTGGCCGGCGCGTGGAGTTGCTCACCCGCCGGGAGTTCCCCGAACTCATCGCATGGTGGCAGCGCCACGGCTTCGACGTGATGCGGGAGGTAGCAGACGGCGTCATCCTGGGCCGCGAGCTGCCCGTGATGCTCGACGTCCCCACTTCGGACGCCATGCAGGCGCTGGGTCGCCGCCTCGCGGGAGTGCTGCGGGCCGGGGACGTGCTCGTGGTCGACGGTGAACTGGGCGCTGGGAAGACCACGCTGGCGCAGGGACTGGGCGCAGGACTGGGCATCGCCGGCCCCGTCGTCTCGCCCACCTTCGTCATCTCCCGCGTGCACCGGAGCCTGACGGAGGGGCCGCACCTCGTTCACGTCGACGCCTACAGGCTCGGCGACGCCGCTGAACTCTCCGACATCGACCTCGACGCGTCGCTGGAGGATTCCGTCACCTACATCGAGTGGGGGCAGGGCAAGGCTGAGTGGCTTGCCGAGGACCGACTCGAGGTGGAGATCTGGCGGAGCACCGACCCCGCCACCGACAGCCGCACCGTCCGCCTCACCGGCATCGGCCGGCGCTGGGCGGGGGCGCTCGAGACCCTTCGGGAGACCCCATGACCTGGACCCTTGCCATCGACACCTCCCACCACGTGGCCGTGGGGCTTGCCCGCGACGGCGTCCCCGTGGACGCGGAGGTGGTCACCGACACCCGTGCCCACGGTGAGGCGCTCATGCCGTGCGTCGTCGAGGTCTGCCGCCGCAGCGCCCTGACCGTGGCCGACATCGACGAGTTCGTCGTCGGCATGGGCCCCGGGCCCTTCACGGGCCTGCGCGTCGGGATCGTCGCGGCTGCCACCCTGGCCCATCTGGCAGGGCGGGAACTGCACCACGTCTGCTCCCTCGACGCGCTCGCCCTGCAGTGGCGGACCGACGGCGCCCCGTCCGAGTTCGTGGTGGCCTCCGATGCCCGTCGCAAGGAGCTGTACTGGTCCCACCACCGGGACGGCGCACGTGTCGGTGAACCACGTGTGGGGGCGCCGGATTTGCTCCCGGAGGTGCCGGTCGCGGGGCCCGTCCCCGAGGCCATGCGCGACCGTCTCCGGTATGACCCCACCGGCCCCACCGCCATCGATCCGGCGCTGCTGGCAGCCCACTGGGCAGAACTGCCCGTTGCGCCGTCGGAGCCGTATTATCTTCGAGCCGCGGACGCCACCGTCGGGGGCCCGCCGAAGTCCGCGCTCCCGCGCCTGAAGCTCCGGTGAATGACGTGTCCGTCGCGTCGCTGGAGGATCTGCCAGCCCTGATGTCGCTGGAGGACGCGTTCCCCGCGTCACAGCGGTGGAGCGAGAACTCCTGGCGCGAGGAACTGACCGCCGACAACCGACACGTCCTGGTGTGCGGTGGTGGCGGTGCGGTCGAGGCCGCGGCCACGTTCGCCGTCGCCGACGACGTCGTTGACCTCCACCGCATCGTGACGGCCGACACGGCCCGGCGTCGTGGGTTGGCGCGCCACCTGATGGTGGCGGGCATCCGATGGGCGCAGGGTCAGGGTGCCAGCCGGATGCTGCTGGAGGTCGAGCACACCAACGGTGCGGCCCTGGCGCTGTACGCAACACAGGGATTCCTGCCGATCGCCGAGCGCCGCGACTACTACGGCCCCGGGGCCCACGCGGTGATCCTGCAAAGGTCGATGAGTGAAGGAGAACAGTCGTGAGCGAACCTCTGGTCCTGGGAATCGAATCCTCCTGCGACGAGACCGGCGTCGGCATCGTCCGCGGCCGTGAGCTCCTCGCCAACGAGGTCGCGAGCTCCGTCGACCTGCACGTCCGGTTCGGGGGAGTGGTGCCGGAGGTGGCGAGCCGGGCGCACCTCTCGGCCATGGTGCCGGCCCTGGAACGTGCCGTCGCCACCGCTGACATCGACCTGCGCGAACTCGACGCCGTGGCCGTCACCGCGGGCCCCGGCCTGATGGGTGCGCTGTTGGTGGGCATCTCGTCGGCCAAGGCGCTGGCGACGTACCTCAACAAGCCCCTCTACGGCGTCAACCACCTCGTGGGTCACGTGGCCGTGGACCTGCTGGACCATGGCGAGCTACCCATGCCCAGCGTGGCGCTGCTCGTCTCGGGTGGCCACACGTCCCTGCTGCACGTCACGGACATGACCCGCTCCATCACCGAGGTCGGCTCCACCATCGACGACGCCGCCGGCGAGGCCTACGACAAAGTCGCGCGGCTCCTCCGTCTGGCCTACCCCGGAGGGCCCGTCATCGACAGGCTCGCCGCCGACGGCGACCCGCGGGCCATCGCGTTTCCACGTGGCCTGACGGCCCGCCGCGACATGGAGAAGCACCGTTTCGACTTCTCCTTCTCCGGGCTCAAGACCGCGGTCGCCCGCTGGGTGGAGCTGCGACGCCTCGAGGGCAAGGACATCCCCGTGGCCGACGTGTGCGCCAGCTTCCAGGAAGCCGTCTGCGACGTCCTCACCCGCAAGGCCGTGGATGCCGCCCGCCACTTCGACGTGGACACCGTGCTGCTGGGCGGGGGCGTGGCCGCGAACTCGCGGCTGCGGATGCTCCTGGAGGAGCGCACCGCTGCCGCCGGCATCGAACTACGGCGCCCGCACCCCGCACTGTGCACGGACAACGGGGCCATGATCGCCGCCGTCGGGTCGGAGGTGGTGCGCGCCGGTATTCCGCCGTCGCCGCTGGACTTCAGCGCCAATCCGGGGCTGCCGGTCTCCACCATCGTCGTCTGAACAGGCCGGGGGGCGTTTGACCCGGCCGGTTGTTACGGTTTCAGCGGAGGCCAACAATGACTGAGACCACACCGCCGCGTCCGGGGGAGTCGATCCCCGACGTGTTCGACCGCATCGCCGACACTGCCCGTCGCATCAACGACGAAGGCCCGACGCTGGACGAGCAACAGCTACTGGGGGCCCCACCCGTGACCGTGGAGAAGAGGTCCGGCGACGGCGCCATCCGCGTCGTCGTGGCGGACGGGCACCTCACCGAACTCGAGGTGGATTCGCAGATGCGCGCCGAGGAGCCCTGGCCGGCCATCGCAGCTGCCGTCATCGCTCTGGTCAACGAGGCTCTCGACGAGCACGCACAACTTCAGTCGGATCGCATCGGGGAGGTCAACAAGAGTTTTGGTGCCCTCGTGGGGCAGTTGGGCATCCTGCAGGCCGATCTCCGTGACGCGTTCACCCGCGACATGGGAAGGCTCGACTGACATGGTCATCTTCACGCCCGATTCGTGGCGCAAGGGCGGCAGTGCTGTGGAGGATGCAGGCACCGCATTCTCCACGGCCGTATCCGGCAAGCTTTCTGGGCTGTCCAATACGGGCGCCGACGGTGGGATCGCCATGATCGACGGCCTCATCGCGGGCATCCTGCCGGCGGTGCTGGAAGCAGTCAATGGCACCGTGACGGGGATCTCGACGGGTCTGGGCAGCGAGGGAGCCGCCCTCGTGGCGACCGGCGACGCGTACGCCGAAGTGGAGGCCGCTGCCGTGGAAATCGGGAACTTCATGGAGGGGGAGTACTGATGGCGATGACGCTCCCCGGCTACCTCGTCACAGCCCTGCAGTACCTGGGCTACGAATGGCCGTCATCCAACGAGGACGTGCTCAACAACAATGCCGCTGCCTTCGACGACGCGGGTGCCGCTGCAGCCGCTGCCATCGACGAGATATCGGGGGCCATTCGGCACATCGACGGGTTGAACGACTCCGACGCTTCCGCGGCGTTCCTCGGATACATGAAGGGCAGCGAATCCAACCTCGCCTCGCTCGGGGACTTCCAGGACGCCAGCTCCACCATCGCTGGCGGTTTCCGGCTCGTCGCCGGCGCCGTCGTGATCCTGAAGGGCGTTGTCATTGCCCAGTTGGTGATCCTCGCCGCTGCCATCGCCTCGGCCTTCTTCACCTTCGGGCTGGGCGCCGTCGCTGCGGTCGCGGCACGTGAGGCTGCCAAACGGCTCATCAACCTCGCGATCAACGTCGCCATTGAAAAGGTGCTGGGCTGATGGGGAAGAAGTCGAAGCTGATCGGTGAGGCTGGTGGCGTCATCGCCCGCCGCGTGGGCAAGAAACTCAACTTTGGGGATTTCTCCGGTTCGGCCGCGCAGGCCGTCCGGAAGAACACCGACGACATCGTCAAGCGCGTCAAGCGGGTCAGCAAACGCAGGAAGTTCCTGGGCAATACCCCCGGGAAGAACTCCAGGACCGGCCGGGAGGTCATCGAGCGGATGCGTGCCTCCGGTGACGTCGTGACCCAGAGGGGTCAGGAGATGCTGAAGTGGACGGATCCGGCCACGGGGAAGACGGAGTTCATCCCCTTGAGCAAGTGCGACATGGGGCATGCACCGGTCGATGCCGTGACCTACTGGAACACCACAGGGATGGGTCACGGCGCCAAGTCGCCAGAGGTTCGGAAGTGGATGCTCGACTCCGGCAACTATGAGCTGCAACCATCAAGTTGGAACCGATCGCAGGGCGCTAAGCTCGGCCAGACGTACAAAGACCTCTGAGGAGCAACGTCACCGTGGACATGGAGAAGATCGACAAGGCCAGGTACGACGAGTTGCACGCACTGAGCGAGCGCGTGGCCGAGTTGTGGCGAGTGGGCGACGTCGACGAGGCCATCACCCTGGGAGAGCAGTACTGGAGCTTGCTTCCGGAGCCCAAGCATGACTGGGAGTGGCTGTCGCAGGCGGCGCTGTTCTTCGCGCGGGATGCGGCGTTGAACAACAGGCCCGACCAGGGGCGGGTCTGGCTGGAGCGTGGGAAACAGGCGTACGGCGGGGACCAGGCCAGTGCCTCGGCCCAACAGTTGATCGTGTTCGCGGCCGGCATGGTGTCGATGGCGGAGGGCGACCAGGAGCGTGCGTTCCAGCGCTTTGACGCAGTCTACGAGGCCGGAGGCCAGCGTGCCTTTGAGGGTGAGGACCCGCGCTACTGGGCGTTCTACGCGGCCAGGGCGGGCATTCCCGCACCGAGGGCCAGGAAGAAGAAAGTGACGAAGAAGGCGCTGGAGGCATTGGCCGCCGAAGGTGACGCACTGCAGGAGAAAGGCGACATCGACGGGGCCGTGGAGGTATGGACGGACGCCCTCGACCAGTTGCCGGAACCCGCGGTTGAGCACCCGATGGCCATGTGGTTCTTCGCCTCGATCGGTGATGCGCAGTTCGAGGCCGGCCGGTTCGATGAAGCGGTGGATGCGACGGGTCAGGCGCTGCTGGCAGGAGGAACGGACAACGGATTCGTCTGGCTGCGGCGTGGTCAGTCGCTCGTGGAACTGGGGGACGTCGACGGTGGCGTCGAGGCCTTGACGAGCGGGTACATGCTGGAGGGTGAGGACATCTTCGAGGATGAGGATCCCAAGTACGAGGCGCTGCTGCGGGAGCGCGGCATCATCCCTGGAGGATGAGGCACGGCTGCTGGAGCAGGGCCCCACGCGTCCTGGGATCTGCGCGTGTCAGTCTTCGTCCGAAAGGTGATCGCGTTCGTCGCGACCGGTGAGGTGGTCGATGGCTCGGCGGTCCCGTTTCGTGGGGCGTCCGGCGCCACGGTCGCGGCGACCCACCGGGACCGACAGGTGCGAGGGCCGCTCGGGGGAGCGGTCGACGTAGGCCTCGATGGCCACGGTGTGTCCCACCCGTTTGGTCAGCAGTTGCACCACCTCGAACTCGCGGACCCAGCCGGGCTCCTTGACGGAGACGCGGTCGCCGGGTTTGACGACCCGCGCAGGCTTGACGGGGTCGCCGTTGAGGCGCACGTGCCCGCCGCGCACCGCGTTGGTGGCCATGGAGCGGGTCTTGAAGAGCCGCACCGACCACAACCACACATCAAGCCTTGCCATCTGCGTCCTCTCCTCCCGGGTTCTGCTCAAAGCCTACTTGTGGCATCACCAGCAACTCGGGAGGACAGCCCGCTGGCCGGACACGCCTCAGTCATTGGTGGGCATGGACGTATGCGTCGGGGCGCGCACTGGACGCGGCATGTCCGGTCACGGGGCAGGAGTCGGCAGCCCGTCGCTCCTTGTAGGTTTGCCGCGTGGAGATCCTCACCGAACAGGGACGCGCGGCGCTGGCGGCCGCCAGCCTCGAGGCCGACCCCGGATCCCTGGGTGCCGCCGGGCGGATGCGGAAGCAGTTCCCGCCGGAGTTGGCCGCCGCGGCGCTCACCCAGGTTGCCCTGCGTCGGCGGGCACGGACGAAGCTCGCACGTGCCGACGGCATGTTTCTCACCCCGCAGGGCCTGGAACAGGCGACACGGCAGCAGGTTGCGGCGTGGCGGGCCGACCAGTACAGCAAGGGTGGGGTGCAGGAGGTCTACGACCTGGGCTGCGGCATCGGGGCCGATGCCATGGCTTTCCTCGAGGCGGGACTGCGCGTCCACGCCGTCGAAGCAGACCCGGACACGGCTGCCCTTGCCACGGCCAACCTTGCGCTGGTCGGTGGGGCAGAGGTACAGGTGGCGCGGGCCGAGGACGTGGACGTCCCTGAGAGTGCCGCAGTGTTCCTCGATCCCGCGCGGCGAACGGACCGGGGACGGACCTGGCGCGTTGAGGATTTCTCGCCGCCGTGGTCGCTCGTGCTGCACCACCTGGCACGCGACGCCTTCTGCTGCATCAAGATGGGTCCCGGCCTCCCCAAGGAACTCATCCCCGACGGCGTCCGCGCCACCTGGGTGTCCCACCACGGCGACGTGGTGGAGGCATCACTGTGGAACGGCGACGGCCCGGCCCGAGCGGCCGTCGTCTTCCCGCGCGACGGTGGCGTCCCCGTCGAGCTCGCCTCCGACGCCCCGCGCGAGCTGCCGGTGCGCGCCCCGGGCCGTTTCATCATCGAACCCGACAACGCCGTCGTGCGTGCCGGACTGGTCACCGAAGTCCAACCGGGTGCGGAGTTGTGGCTTCTGGATGAGCACACCGCCTACCTGTCCTCCGACGATCCCGTGGACACACCGCTGGCTGACTGCTTCGAGGTGGTGGATGTCCTGGACTATGACGTCGCCGCCCTGCGGAGGTACGTGGCGCAGCACCGCATCGGCACCCTGGAGATCAAGAAACGGGCCATCGACGTGGATCCGGCCGCACTGCGAAGGCAACTGAGGCCCAAGGGATCGGCTGCGGCGACCCTCATCCTGGTCCGCACACCGCACGGCGCGCGCGCCGTCGTGGCCCGCCGCCTGAGGGCCTGACCTGTTGACCCGTGGTAGCAATCGGATAACGAATAGGACTCAAACGGGTGGGACGGTTCCGAATGCGCCGATGTGTCGATAATGTCCCCCACATTGCGTCCCCATTGCTTGGGGAGCGGCGGTTGAGATACAAGGAGACAGTATGAAGATCAGATCAAAGGGTGCAGCAGCGCTCGGTCTGGTGCTGAGCGGCGCGCTGATGCTCGGCGCCTGCACCAGCGGCCAGGAGCCCGAGACCACCCCCCAGCCCAGCGGCAACGAGTCGGCGTCGATGGAGCCGTCGAGCAGCGAGAGCACCACTGAGACCGGCGGCACCACCGGCTGCCTGCAGGACGTCGGCATCACCGAAACCACTGACGGTCAGGTGAGCTTCACGGCCGGCCCGGGCAACTGGAGCGGCTACAACTCCGTGACCAGCGCCACCTACTCCACGTACAACAGCGTGATCGCCAACCAGATGTTCTCCGGCTTCGTGTACTTCGGGACCGACGGCACCATCTGTGAGGACAAGGACTTCGGCTCGCTCGAGGTCGTGTCCGAGGATCCGCTGGAGGTCAAGTACACGATCTCCGACAAGGCCGTGTGGTCCGACGGCACGCCCGTCACCATCAACGACTTCCTCCTCGACTACACCGCGCAGAACCCCGAGTGGCTCGTGCCCGGCTACGCCAACGGCAAGGACGAGAAGGCCGAGCCGCTGTTCGACCACGTCAGCAACTCCTTCGCGGCCGACGCGCCCGAGGGCCCGCAGGGCGAAGTGGGTGGCAAGGAGTTCACCGTGACCTTCGCCACCAAGAACCCCGACTACAAGCTCATCGTGACGGCTCCGCTGCCGGCCCACGTCGCTGCCAAGCAGTCCGGCCTCGAGCCCGACGCGCTGGCCAAGGCGATCATGGACCGCGACGCCGAGACCGTCAAGAAGGTCGCCAAGTTCTGGAACACCGGTTGGGCCTACAACCCCGGCGAGCTTCCCGACCTGGCACAGACGCCCTCCAGCGGACGCTACATCCTGAAGGAAGGCGGCTGGCAGGCCGACACCGCGTTGACCCTGGTGGCCAACGACAAGTACTGGGGCAAGCCCGCAGGCATGAAGAACATGATCTTCCGCTTCATCGACGACGCGCAGATGGCCCAGGCCCTGCAGAACGGTGACGTGCAGGTCATTTCCCCCCAGGCCACGGTGGACACCGTCGCCCAGCTGAACAACATCGGCGAGTCGGTCAAGGTTGAGACAAACCAGACGCTGACGTGGGAGCACCTGGATTTCAACTTCCGCCCCACCAACGAGTTCTCCGACGCCAAGGGCGGCCTTGCTCTGCGTGAGGCTTTCGCCCTGTGCGTCCCGCGCCAGAGCATCGTCGACTCGCTCATCAAGCCGATCAACCCTGACGCCGTGGTCATGAACGCCCGCGAACGCTTCCCGTTCCAGGACGACTACGCCGACGTCGTGAAGGCGTCCTACAACGGTCAGTACGACAAGGTCGACATCGAGGCCGCCAAGGCCAAGATCGCCGAGTCCGGCGTGGCCACCCCGGTCAACGTGCGCATCGGTTACCGCGCCGGTAACCAGCGCCGCGCAGAGACCGTCTCCGCCATCCAGGCCTCCTGCAAGGACGCCGGCTTCAACGTGACGGACAACAGCTCGGCGGACTTCTTCGAGAAGGACCTCGTGAACGGCGACTACGAAGTGGCGCTGTACGCATGGGCCGGCTCCGGCCAGATCGCCTCCGGCCAGAACATCTACTCCACGGGCCTGCCGCAGAACTACGGCGAGTACAGCAACAAGGACGTGGATGCTGCCTGGAAGACCCTGGCCAGCTCGCTCGACCCGAAGGTCCAGGAGGAGCAGGTCAAGGTCATCGAGAAGCTGCTCTGGGACACTCTGTTCGGCCTCCCGATCTACGCCCACCCCGGCGTGGTGGCCTACGACTCCCGCGTGGAGAACGTGCGGCCCACCTCAGGTCAGGACGGCGTGAGCTGGAACGGCTCCCAGTGGGTGGTCAAGTGACACCCTGCCGGGTGTCCACACCGCGCTGAACAGTGATGGGGGTGGGTGG
>JBDSRF010000054.1:0-13616 GCA_039929445.1 Arachnia sp.
TGCCGATGTAGGTGTGATTCATCTGCAGAGCTTCGCGCAGCGACAACTCGAGCACCCGCTTGGCGCGCGGGGTGAACGGGATGTGACCGGTGGGGACCTGTTGGCCCTGACCGATGATCTCCTCCACCTGTTCGCGTACCGCCTCCAGCGAGATGCCCAGCGACTCGAGCGCCTTGGCAGCCACCCCTTCGCCCTCATGGATGAGGCCGAGCAGGATGTGCTCTGTACCGATGTAGTTGTGGTTCAGCAGCTTCGCCTCATCCTGCGCGAGCACGATGACGCGACGGGCGCGATCAGTAAACCGTTCGAACATTTCCTTTTCCCTCCTGCAGGGTCTCGCCATGTGACGACGAAACCCCGGCTCCTACAGCTTAACCAACGAGCCACGAGGAACCAGCGTTCCGCCGTTCACCCTTGGCGAACCCGTCAGTGGGCTTGGTCGTACGCGTCCCGGATTTCCTTGGGCACGCGGCCACGGTCCGACACTTCGTGACCCTGCTCGCGGGCCCAGGTGCGCACGGCCGATGCATCGCTCCCGCTTGCGGCGGTGCGACGCGTGGCGGTGCGACGTGGCGCACCTGTGGTCTTGCGCGCCTTCTCGACGAACGGGGCCAGCGCCTCGGACAACTTGTCCAAGTTGGACTCATTCAGGTCAATTTCATAACCCTTGCCGTCAAGGGCGAATGTGACGGTCCGCTTCGCCTCGGATCCGTCCAGGTCGTCCAACAAGATCATCTGCACTTTGCGTGCCATGATTCACCTCTCCGCCTTGCCACCGGAAAATCGCGGTGGGCTTTTGAAAACATGACACAACTCTTGATGCGCCATTCACGCACTTTACCTTGTCCTCAGGTCCAGAAAAGCGGTATTACCCATGAATATTGTGAATATTGCGGTGGGTGGCGTGCCCCTGCCGCACCATACGTCGTTGTCGTTGGGAATCCGGCATCCCAGCACTGCGGGGGTGGTGGCCTTTCAGGTCACCACGAACGACGGCACAATCACCAAAGTGCGCCTGCAGCCGGGTTACCTGCACAGGGCGGCGGAGAAGCTCTTCGAGGTGCGGGATTACCGCGCCCTCATCATGTTTGCGGACCGGCACGACTGGCTGGCCAGCTTCTCCGGTGAATGCGGTGAGGCCATTCCGACGGCATGTCGAGTGCGAGTCCGCCGACCCTCGTACGCATGATGGGGGTCCTGGTGCGCGTCGACGCGCTGGTCGAACGGATCCGGGCCGACCTCGCACGTCGCGGTGAGCGCTTCCGTGGGCTGGCCGTCACCAGCAGGGACCTGTGCATGGGGTCCGGGCCCGTGGCCCGTGCTGCAGGCCTTGCCATGGACGGCCGGCGGGAAGGGCTCTTGGCCTACGGCGAGGTGGGCGTCGAGGCTGCGACACGGATGGACGGCGACGCCCACGTTCGCGAAGGTCTCAGCACTGGAGGAGCTGCTGCTGGGCGCCCGGAAAGAGCAGATCGCCGACGCCGTGGCCTCCATGGGCTACGGCATCGGCGATCTGGACAAATAGGGCCTGTTGAGTCAGGCCTGCAGGCGGGCCTCGTCGAAGATGTCGAACTGCACCTTGGCCAGGTCCACCATGGTGGGGTGCTCGTCGGCATCCCACAGGTCGTCGGCCTTCGGGTCCAGGGAGGCGGCGCCGTGGCGGGGAAGCTGGATGATGTTGGCCTCCCCCTGCTCCGCCTCGACCTCGGCGAGCCGAGCGGTGAGCGCGTCGATCCGCGACTGCCTCTCGGCGATCTCGCCGCGCAGCCACACGGAGTTACCACGCATGCTGCTCAGTTCTGCGTTGGCGGAACCCACCTGGCGGCGGAGGGTCGCGATCACGGACTTGAGGTTGTCGACGCGGGCATTGAAGCGGTCCAGCATGGCCATCGAGTCGCCGTGGTGCCTGTCGGCCTGTGCCACACGAAGCGCCACCTGGCGTCGCACCTCCTCCTGGTGGAGGGCGCGCTCGCGGCCCAGTTCACGCCAGGCAAGTCCGGCGGCGGCGAAGGCCATGACAATGGCCACCACCGCGCCCGCGCGGACCAACCAGATGTCGCCGAACAACGACGCGACTGCTGCAAGGGTGCCGACGACCAGGATCGTCAGCGCAAGATTTCGTTCAGTGGATTTTGGTGCAACTCGTCGGCCAGCCATGTGCCGAAGGATATGCCATGGCGACGGAATCAGCACGCCACGGGGCGGCGTGTCCACGATTGGTCAGGCCGGGTCGGCGGCCGGGGTCCCGCCCTCGTCGGTGTCGTCGTCGACGGAGATGATGCAGGCCTTTTCCAGCGTCCACCCCGCCAGCGCCAGCACGAGGGACGCGACGATGGTGCCGGCCCCGTGCAGCGCCCGGGCGGCGGGTTGTTCCGCCATGAGTGTGCCCACGAAACGGCCCACGTAGACGGCGTGCCCCCCAGCCAGCACCGCGCCGGTCATGACCATGGACTTGGCCACGATGAGCGCCCTGACGGCCTCGAGACTCGTGAGGGACCGCTCCTCCAGCCTGGCGGGCATCCCACGGGCGTAGATCCACGCCCCCACGGCCATGACCACGAGCACCGCGGGGACGCTCCACGGGACCACGGGCGGGAATGTTCCGGTGAGGTCGAAGACAGCCAGGATGAACCCGGAGAAGATGGCGCCGGACAGCGCCGACAGCGCGACCTGCCGAGTCGTGGTGAGGGTCAGCTTCCGGCGGGGCTGCCCGGTGGGCATCAAAATCGTGTGGCGGCCGTGATGACGATGTCGTCGCGGCGCGCGACACCGGAGGTGTCGACGGCCTTCACGAGCTCCGCCACGGCGCCCCGCCCCTCGAGGACCCCCGTCGGGTCGATGTCGAGCCACGGCACCAGCACGAAAGCTCGCTCGTGGGCCCGGGGGTGGGGCAGCTCCAGCGCATCCTCGCCGATGCGCTTGCCCACCATGATGATGTCGATGTCGAGGGTGCGGGGCCCGTTGACCACGCCTCGCGTGCGGCCGAAGTTGTCCTCGATGGCGAGCGCCCGGTCCAGCAGCGTCAGCGGCTCCAGCGTGGACTCTGCCACCACGACGAGGTTCAGGAAGTCCTCCTGGTGGGGTCCGCCGACGGGCCTGGTCTGGTACACGGGTGACACGTCGACGATGATGACGTCCGGGGTCTCCGACAGGAACTCCACGGCCTCGGCGAGGATCGCCGCGGAATCGCCTTCGTTGGAGCCCAGGCTGAACACCACTTTCGAGATGGGACGCAGGTTGCCCAGCGTGTCCACGTCGATGTCAAAGGGGCCATTCATCATGCTTGCTCCTGTGGATCGTGACTGACAGGTCGGTGAAGTCGTGCGCGACCGGCGCCTGCGGTTTGTGGACGGTGACCACCACTGCGGTCACCAGGTCGAATGCCAGGCAGCGGTCCGCGACCCTGCCGGCAACTGTCTCCACGAGGTTGAAGGGCTCCCCTGTGATGACGCCCACCACCTGGTCCGCGACCTCCGCGTAATTGACCGTCCGGGCGAGGTCGTCGGAGCGGGTGTCCAGGTCCAGCGACAGCTCGACGTCCACGACGAATGGCTGCCCGTCCCGGCGTTCCTCGGGGAACACCCCGTGGTGGCCGACGGCGGTCAGGCCCGCGATCGTGATCCGGTCGATGGCTTCCGCTCCTTGGCTTTGACGTCACTTGTTATTCGAGGCGACTGTACCCCACCCCGTCGGGATGCGGCCCGTCCGGGGGTCCTCAGCAGCGGTGGGGTTCCTGCAGCAGCAACCCCACGCGGATGGCGTCGAGCTGCATGGACACGTCGTGCGTCCGCACCCCCCACACCCCGTGCTGGGCGCACCAGGAGCTGATGACAGCGGTCGCTGTATCGCGTCCCGCGGGCAACCTTCCGCCCAGGGCGTCGCCCAGAAAACCCTTCCGTGAGGCCCCCACCAGGAGCCGGTGCCCGAGGCCAGTGAAGCTCGTGAGGTTCCGCAGGAGTGCCCAGTTGTGCTCCCCCAGCTTCGAGAAGCCGATGCCGGGATCGAGGATGATCCGGGACCCGTCGACACCCGCCTCCAGTGCGGCGTCACGCCGGGCCAGCAGCTCGGCCGTCACCTCGGCAACGACGTCGCCGTAGACCGCCTCGGCCTGCATGGTGCGGGAGTGGCCGCGCCAGTGCATCACCACGTAGTCCACCCCCAGCTCCGCCACGGTCGGCAGCATCGCCTCGTCTGCGAGGCCGCCGGAGACGTCGTTCACCGTCAGTGCGCCCGCCTCGACGGCGGCGCGGGCGACTCCGGCGCGCATGGTGTCCACTGACACGTGGATGCCCCGCTGTGCGAGTCCGGACACCACGGGCAGCACGCGCTGCGCCTCCTGCTCCGCGCTCACGCGACTGGCCCCGGGCCTGGTGGACTCGCCGCCCACGTCGATGATGGCGGCACCGGAGGTCGCCATGGCGACACCGTGAGCCACCGCATCATCGACGCTGCGGAGGGCGCCTCCGTCGGAAAAGGAGTCCGGCGTCGCGTTGAGGACGCCCACCACCAGCGTCACGGTTCAGCGCCCCAGGATGAGGCTCATGGCCTCCGCACGGGTGGCCGCGTTGCGCAACTGCCCGCGGACGGCGCTGGTGATCGTGCGGCTGCCGCGCTTGCGGACGCCGCGCATGGTCATGCACATGTGCTCGGCCTCGATCACGACGATGGCGCCGGCGACGCCCAGGTGTTCGACGAGTGCGTCCGCGATCTGGCTGGTGAGGCGCTCCTGGACCTGCGGCCGGCGGGCGTAGATGTCGACGAGGCGCGCCAGCTTGGACAGGCCCGTGACCTTGCCGTCGGGGCCGGGGATGTAGCCGACGTGTGCCACGCCCACGAAGGGCAGCAGGTGGTGTTCGCAGCAGCTGTTCAGCTCGACGTCTCGGACGACCACCAGTTCGCTGTGGTCGATGTCGAAGGTGGTGGACAGGAGCTCAGCAGGGTCCCCGGTGAGGCCGCTGAACAGCTCACCGTAGGAGCGGGCAACCCGTGCCGGGGTGTCCCTGAGGCCGTCCCGCTCGGGGTCCTCCCCCACTGCCCGGAGGATCTCCCGCACGGCGGCCTCGATGCGGGCGTGGTCCACCATCAGGACCGCGGTCCCTGCGGCGGTGCCCAGTTCGGCGGTTCCCACGTGTCGGGGCCGGGCGTCGGGGGCAGGGTGGGATGGCCGGTGCCGTCGCTGGGCGGCTGGGGTGCCGCGGCCGGCTGGGCCACGGCGGGCCGCACGGGGACCGGTGGCACCTCGATGGGGGGCACACCGGAGGGGACGCGGAGGTCGGAGCCGGTCCAGGCGGGACGCTTGTCCCGGCGACGGAGCGGCTTGAAGACCTCTGCCACCTCATAGCGGTTGAGGGTCTCCTTGGCAAACAGTTGGCGCACCAGCTCATCGAGCACGTCGCGGTTCTCGACGAGGACGTCGAACGCCTCCTGGTGGGCGGTGTGGATCATCAGGGACACCTCGGCGTCGACGATGGCGGCGCTGCTCTCGGAGAAGTCCTTGCTGGGCTGGGAGCCCTGCATCCCCATGAACGGCTCCGAGTCGCCGCCGCCCAGCTGGACGGCACCGATGCGGTCGCTCATGCCGTACTGCGTGACCATGGCACGGGCCACCTTGGTGGCCTTCTCGATGTCGTTCTGGGCACCGGTGGTGGGGTCGTGGAAGATGAGCTCCTCCGCGGCACGGCCGCCCATCATGTACGCCATCTGGTCAAGGAGTTCGCCGCGGGTGCGGGAGTACTTGTCGTCGTCGGGCATGACCATGGTGTAGCCCAGCGCGCGGCCCCGGGGCAGGATGGTGACCTTCTGCACGGGGTCGTTGCCGGGCATGGCCGCCGCCACCAGGGCGTGTCCACCCTCGTGGTAGGCCGTGATGAGGCGTTCGCGGTCGTTCATGAGCCGGCTGCGCTTCTGCGGTCCGGCGATGACGCGGTCGATGGCCTCGTCGAGCTGTCCCTGCCCGATGGAGTCGAGGTTCATGCGGGCCGCCAAAAGCGCCGCCTCGTTCAGGACGTTGGCCAGGTCGGCACCGGAGAACCCGGGGGTCCGCCGGGCGATCGACTTGAGGTCGATGTCCCCGGTTAGCGGCTTGCCTTTGGAGTGCACGTTGAGGATGTGGGTGCGCCCCTCGAGGTCGGGGGCATCCACCGAGATCTGGCGGTCGAAGCGTCCGGGTCGCAGGAGCGCCGGGTCGAGCACGTCGGGGCGGTTGGTGGCGGCGATGAGGATGACCCCACCGCGGACGTCGAAGCCGTCCATCTCCACGAGCAGCTGGTTGAGCGTCTGCTCACGTTCATCGTGGCCGCCGCCCATCCCGGCGCCCCTGTGGCGGCCGACGGCGTCGATCTCGTCGATGAAGACGATGGCGGGGGCGGCCTCCTTGGCCTGTTCGAACAGGTCGCGGACGCGGGACGCACCGACGCCCACGAACATCTCCACGAAGTCCGAGCCGGAAATGGAGAAGAACGGCACACCGGCCTCACCGGCGACGGCGCGGGCCAGCAGGGTCTTGCCGGTGCCGGGGGGCCCGTACAGCAGCACACCCTTGGGGATCTTGGCACCCAGCTTCTGGAACTTCACGGGCTCCGCGAGGAACTCCTTGATCTCCTCCAATTCCTCGACGGCCTCGTCGACGCCTGCGACGTCGGCGAAGGTGGTCTTGGGGGTGTCCTTGGTGGCCAGCTTCGCCTTCGACTTGCCGAAGGACATCGGGCCCCCGGAGGAGCCGCTCGCCATCATGCGCATCACGAAGATGAACCCGATGGCCAGCAGGATGAACGGCAGGCCCGTGTAGAGCAGGGTGGAGAGGAATCCCGGGCTGGGGTTCGTGGCCTCCCATTTCTCGAGTGTCTTGTCTGCCATGCGCTTCTCAAGGAGCTTGACGATGTCGGCGTCCTGGTTGCCCACCCACGCCGTCTGGATCTTCTCGCCCTTGTCAGTGGTGACCTGGACCAGCTGTTCGCCGTCGACAAGAGTCACTTCACGCAGCTTCTCGTTGCCGCTCAGCAGCGCGAGGACCTCCGACGTGGGCTTGGTCTTGAAACCCACGACAGAGGTGATGGCCTGCGAGCCGATCGAGAAGACGAGGAGGATGATGACCACCCAAGCCAGCCAGCCCATGGGGCTCTTCATGAATTTCTGCAACGGAATCCCGCGATCTCAGGGTAAGGAGTATGGCAGGTGAACACTACCAGCGCTCGGGAACGGGCAGCAGCGGAAGGGCAGTCCACCCCGTTGCTGTGCCGGCTCAGTGCATGGCGAAGTCGAGGTGTTCCGGCAGTGGGTCGTCGGTGCCCGATGCGGCGGAGTACTCCGCCCACAGGTCGGCCAGTTCCGTACTGACCTCCCGCAGGTTGGGCAGAACCAGGTCCTCGATCATGTCCCTGGCCTCAGCGAGATGCCCCTGCGCCACCAGCGCTCTCGCCTCGGCGATCCGCACGCGCGGCACCGCACGACGCTGTGGGGTCAGTCGCTCCACCACGGAGAGCACCAGGGTGGGAACGCCCTGGGCGCGTTGTAGATAGTCGACGAGCAGGTCGTCGTCGTGCGGGTCGGCCTCGTGCGCCCGCTCGGCGAAGTCGAACGAGTCCCAGCCGTCCTCGGAGCACGTGGCCAGCGCGTGCAGGGCCATGGGGTTGCGCGCCTCCTCAGCCAGGGAGCGCCGCCAGTGCTGTTCGGCCACCTCGCGCCTGCCCCCCGCCCACGCCAGATAGCCCAACTGCAGTTCGCGGTGCGCCCCGGGGTCGGTGCGCGCGACAAGCGCCTCCCACGCGGCCCCGGTCTGGGGTGCCCGGGCCAGTGAGGCGTCGGGGGTGGCGCCGGCGGCCACGTCCAGCCAGGCCCGCTGGGCCTCATCCAGCGGCGCGCCACCAAAGGGAGCGGAGGCGTCGTGGGCCAGGAGTCCGGCCTCCACCTCCACCCGCCCCCAACCATCCGGCTGGTGCCAGACGACGGGAACGAGCGCGGCGGCCCTGTCGAGCACCGCCGCCGCACGATGCATGCCCTCGGTCGGCACCTGGGATGCAACGGCGTCGACTGACTGCATGAAGTCCACGCCCGGGTCGGCGACCACGGCACCGAAGGCCTCCACCCAGGTGGCGGTGCTGCCCGACTCCAGGGCGACGTGTTCCTTCTGCGTCCTCGCCCAACCGGACTGCAGTTCGAAGTAGCGTCCGCTGCCGTTGAGCCAGTCCTGCCACTTGCCGCCGCCGCGGGTGTTGCCCCACACGAAGAGTTTTTTGCCCCGCAGTTCGGAGGAGGAGGCCAGCAGGGTGCCGGTACCGTCCACGTTGCAGCCGGCCACCCAGGGCGACGGGTGTGGCACGCCGTCGCCCGCACTGGTGTCGAAGAAGTAGTCGACCGCCTGGGGCGCATCGGCGGGCCGCGACCGGTCTGGGCTGTCCGGGTAGGCCACGCGCTCCAGAATGCCCTCATAGTTGTTGAAGACGGCGGTGGCCGCCGGCGCCAGCACGCGCGAATCCGCTGTCAGGGGGACGGCCGCGTTGGACCACCAGTAGAGCGGAACGGCGGTGTCGCCCCCGTTGACGATTCGGGGACTCGTGAACAGGAAGGGCGAGTCCTCGGGCAGGAAGGCGTCCATCCGCCACACCATGCGGGTCAGCCGTTCCCACGCCCACATCCGCAGCACCTGCTGCCCGTCGACCTCGACGATTCCAGCACCCACGGGCGAGCACGTGAGGCCCCAGTGCCCGGTCATCCCCAGGTTCCACTCGACCCCGCCTGCGAACCACGCATCACGCAGGGCCAGGTTCCCGAACTGGATGGCGTCCGGCTGGAACAGCAGTTGGCGGCCCGTGGCCACCTCCTCGAGGCTCCACAACCGCCCGCCGAGACTCGGCAGGAAGACCGCCCGCAGGTGGCTGTTGCTCAGCTCGATGGCGGGCAGGACCCGGGCCGTGACCTGGCGCCCGTAGTGGTTCTGGTGACGGTACGGCAGGGCGCTGCCCGGCCGGTCAATGAGGTGGCGTCCCGGCTGTTCACCGAGCAGGACCCTGTCGGCAGAACTGAGATCGGGCGGCTGCTGGATCTGCAGCACCGGTAGCCCCTCGCGGCCAAGGTCGGCCATGGGGATACTCACCTCGAGCTGACGGATCACCGCCCTCACCTCTCCCGTGGATCAGGCGTAGATGTGCGGGGCGAGAATCCCCAGATCACGCAGGTTGCGGTAACGGCCGCCGTAGTCCAGGCCATAGCCGACGACGAACTGGTTGGGGATCTCGAAGCCCACGTACTTGACCTCGACCTCCATCCTGGCCGCCTCCGGCTTGCGGAACATGGTCATGATCTCGAGGCTGGCAGGCTTGCGGGAGGCCAGGTTGCTCATCAGGTACGACAGCGTGAGGCCGGTGTCGATGATGTCCTCCACCACGATGACGTGGCGGCCCTCGAGGTCGGTGTTGAGGTCCTTGAGGATCCGCACCACGCCGCTGGACTGTGTGCCGGCACCGTAGGAGGAGACGGCCATCCAGTCCATCTGGACGTGGCTCTTCATCGCACGCTGCAGATCGCTCATCACCATGACGGCGCCGTTGAGCACCCCCACGAGGAGTACTTCGCGGCCCTCGTAGTCCGCGTCGATCTGCGCTGCCACCTCCTCGATCCGACGGGCCAGCTCGTCGGAGGTGTAGAGGACTTCGGAAAGGTCATTCATCACGTCAGGTGCATCCACGGGCGTCAGCCTAGTCCTTCGGCCCGGCCCGCAGGTGATGCGTGGGGACCCGGACCCCGCGGCCCGGTCCCCCGTGTTCCTGCCCGCCGTGCCGCGGCGCGTGCGAGGCTTGCCGACACCGTCATAGACAAGGATCAGCGCATGCCATTCCAGGTGGGTTCGGAGGTGGGGCGCCTCCGCCAGGTCATCGTGCACCGCCCCGGTGTGGAACTGCGGGCGTTGGGGCCCCTGAACAAGGAGCGGTACCTCTTCGACGAACTGTTGTGGGTGGAGCGGGCCCAGGAGGAGCACGACCTCTTCGTCTCTGTGCTGCGGGACCGGGGCGTGGTGGTCCACCACCTGGAGGACCTGCTGCAGGAGACGCTCGCCGTGGAGGAGGCGCGGGCCGACATCCTCCGGCGCTCCCTGGACGAGAGGTACGTGGGTCCGCTGGCGGCCGGCTGGCTCATGGAGATGTTCCTCGGCATGGACGACGCCGCACTTGTCGGGCATCTGCTCGGCGGGATGACCCGCGCCGAACTGGCCGCCCAACCCGACTGCCCGGGCTCCGTGGTGCTGGAGCACCTGGCACCGCACGAGCACATACTGGAGCCGCTGCCGAACCACCTGTTCGCGCGCGACGCCTCCACCTGGGTGGGGTCGAAGGTGGCGCTGAACTCGATGCACCGCAACGTCAGGCGCCGCGAAACCCTGCACTACGACGCCATCTACCGCCACCATCCGCTGTTCCGCGACCGCGTGGAGTTCTGGTCACCCCGCAAGGGCGAGGGACCGGCCACGGTGGAGGGGGGCGACATCCTGGTGACGAATCCGCAGACCGTGATCGTCGGGCTCTCCGAGCGCACCAACGCCCGGGGCGTCGAACGCCTCGCGATGCGTCTCCTGCAGGACGGTGACGTGCGACGGGTCGTGGTGCTGGAGCTGCCACGCGCCCGCGCCTTCATGCACTTGGACACGGTGCTGACCATGGTGGATCGGGAGACGTTCGTCCGCTACGGCGAACTGCCCCAGTTGCGCTCCTGGACGATCACGGCAGGCTCCGCCACCCCCGGTCCCGGGTCGCTGGCGGTGGAGTCGCACGCGCCCGGGGACATGGATCGCGTCATCGCCGCCGCCCTGGGGTTGCAGTCCGTGCGGTTCCTGGCCGCGGACCAGGACGCCCACGGTGCGGCCCGGGAGCAGTGGGACGACGGCTGCAACGTGCTGGCCCTGGAGCCGGGCGTTGTCGTCGCCTACGCCCGCAACGTCGTCACCAACGAGCACCTTCGAGGCCACGGGGTGGAGGTCATCGAGGTGCCGGGCTCGGAACTCGGCCGGGGCCGGGGAGGGCCCCGGTGCATGTCCTGCCCCGTGGAACGTGACCCACTCGACTGATCCACCGCGGGAGTGCCTGCAGCGCGTGGCAGCATGGTGAACAGGAAGCACGATCGCCTCCAACAACGGCAGGGAGCAGCAATGTCAGGTGAGATCTCGGAGAGCGCCAAGATGACTCTCGACGGCAATACCGACGGCGACGACGGCGTCGGCATGAACGACGGCGTACCACCGGCCGACGCGGCCGAGCAGATCGCGGACGGGCGACCCAAGAAGTACCCGGCCGGTATCGACACGGAAGCCCTCCGCGAGGACGACGCCTCCCGGGCCTGAGAGCCCGTCAGGGTGCGGTGAAGCGCAGCATGTCGCCGTCCCTGCGCACGCTGCCACTGGGCAGGTGCACGGGGCCCTGCCCGCGCCACGAGGTCACGAGCGCATCCACGGCGATCACGTGCACCATGGCGGGGTTCGGCACGCCAGAG
This sequence comes from Arachnia sp., assembly GCA_039929445.1. Classification (GTDB taxonomy): domain Bacteria; phylum Actinomycetota; class Actinomycetes; order Propionibacteriales; family Propionibacteriaceae; genus Arachnia. The sequence goes on from JBDSRF010000054.1 coordinate 11,479, forward strand.
CACACCACCCAATCGCGCAGTGCGCGCAGCCGCAACGGGTCGGGCAAAGGAGATACTGACCCGACGGGCAGACCCTGCGACGTCTCCCAGCCCGCGGCGGCCTCCGCTGCGAGGTGGTCGAGGAAGTCGGCGTCCATCCTTGCCAGCGCTGCGGAACGCGACAGTGCGGGGGCCACGTCGGAGCCCAGCGCAGACGCCAGATCCTCCAGGTGGCGCCGCGCCCTGACGCGACGGAACCGGGGATCCGCGTTGTGGGGATCCTGCCACGGCTCCACGCCCCACTCCCGGCACGCCTGGACGGTGGTGGCGCGCCGGAGCTCCAGGAGGGGCCGGAGGAACGGCCCCCGGGCCGGCGCCATGCCCGCCAGGGAGCGTGTCCCCGACCCCCTCAGCAGCGCGAGCAGCACTGACTCGGCCTGGTCATCCAGCGTGTGACCCAGGAGAACGGGGTGGCCGTCGGCCGCGAGCCCCCCGAGCCGGGCTTCACGGGCTGCGGCCTCCACGCCGCCCGGGGCCGCAGCAGGCACGCGGACGATACGGACGGCGGCGGTCATGCCCTCCCCGCGGAGTACACGGACCACGTGCGAGGCCACCTCGGCCGAGCCTTCCTGCAGTCCGTGGTCGACCACGATGCACGTCACGTCAGCGTCGCGGCGGGCGGCCGCCCACCGCGCGCCCATGGCAAGTGCAAGGGAGTCGGCCCCGCCTGAGCAGCCCACCACCACGGGGCCCGGTGGCATCACCGCGGCGACGGCCAGGGCCACCTCCAGGCCCGCAGGCCCCAGCTCACGCCGTGCCATGCACCCTCTTCAGCCACGTGTGCGGCTCGGTGATCTCCCCCAGCAAAGGCAGGTTCTCGGGCGCTTCGAAGGCGGGCGCCAGCGCGTCCGCGCCGGCCCGCGACGTCACCTGGCGGCAGAACCGCAGGCCGTCGCGGTACTGCGCCCCCTTGTCCAGCATGGGGACCAGCCGCGCCACCGTCGACGCCTTCCCCGTGCGCGAGAACGCGGCGCGGAGGCGGCGGACGCTGGGAATGTGGGTGGCGCCGACGAGGTCCGACACGAAGTCTGCGTGCCCCTCGAGCAGCGTCATGGTGGCGGTGACCTCGGACAGTGCCCGCTGGGCCTCAGGCGAGGACATCGATGCGGCAAGGCCCTTGCCCCCCGCCAGGCCACGGACCACGTCGGCGGCGGCCACCTCGTCGAGGGCGACCGCGTCGAAGCGGTCCTGCAGGTGGGCCCGCAGCCAGGGGGCGGCGCTGAACTGCACGGCGTGCGTCTGTTCGTGCGCGGCCACCCACAGCTGGAAGTCCGCGGGGTCGAAACCCCGCAGGCGCTGGAGGTGCAGGATGTTGGGCGCCAGGAGGAACAGGCGCGACGTGGCCGGGTCGTACTGCCCCAGCAACTGACGCCCCACCACACCCATGGCCAGCCCGGCGATCAGCCCGTGGCCCGCGGCGCGGACGCTCCGCATCGCTCCCGGCCCCGGGTCAAGCAGCGGGAGCTCCCCGAGGAGGCTGCCGGCCATGGCGCCGGCACCGGCCGCCCACGTGTCGCGGTCGCACACCACCACCCGCCGGGCGGGTGTGCCGGGAAGCTGGCTGGCCTCGACGGCCAACGCACCGGCCCGCGCAGCCGCGAGCCGCAGCGAGGCCACCAGCGACAGGGCCTGGCGCCGGGTGACCTCGGGCAGCGGCCCGGCCACGGGCACCGCCACTCTCCGCGCCAGGCGCCAATCGATTGGAGGCAGGGTCTGCATCAGCAACCACACGCCGTGATGACGCCCACGGACTGGTCGCCCCACACCTTGGCGGCCCAGCCATCCGCGGAACCGTTGGTGAGGAAGGCGAAAGCCAGGGACCTGCCGTCCGCCGTGGTGGTGGTGCCCGCCAGGGAGGCGACGCGGCTGAGCGTGCCCGTCTTGGCCTTGGCGACGCCGCGGGCGGGTCGGGAGACATCGTCGCTGAAGCGGTCGGCCAGCGTGCCGGTGACGCCGGCCACGGGCAGCCCGTCGAGGATCACGGAGAGGCGCGGGGCGTCGGCGTCGTGACCGACCGCCAGCGCCAGCATGGCCGCCGACACGAGGTTGGAGCGGGACAGGCCGGATGCGTCCTTCAGGACGGCGCCCTCAGTCCACAG
>JBDSRF010000055.1:0-9233 GCA_039929445.1 Arachnia sp.
GCGATGCTGTTCACGGCCGCCAAGATCACCCACCTGGCGATGCTGCCGCAGGGCCAGCCCGAACGCTACTCGCGTGTGAAGTCCATGGTGGCTGCGCAGGACGCGGAAGGCTTCGGCAACTGCACCAACATCGGCGAGTGTTCAGCCGTGTGCCCCAAGGGCATTCCGCTGGAGTCGATCGCACAGCTGAACCGCGACCTCATCAAGTCGATGTTCACCAAGGACGGCAAGTAACACCTGTTGGACACGACGGAGGGCGCCCCCGGTGCGGGGGCGCCCTCCGTCGTTTGTGCTCCCGGCCCCTGCATTGGTCCGCAGTGGCCCGCTGTGGCATAATTTGACGCTGTTGCCCATCAGTGGCGGCCGATCGGATGACCAGCTCCTGCCACTGGGGGTTTGCCTGGACAACCGGTGCGCAATTACTTACGCGGTGACCTGTGGCACTGACGAGGACACAATATGACCAATCCGCTCATCAAGGCCGTCGACCAGGCCGCTCTCCGCGACGACATCCCGGCGTTCCGCGCCGGCGACTCCGTCAAGGTGCACGTGCGCGTCGTCGAGGGCGCCCGCTCCCGTGTGCAGGTGTTCGCCGGTGTGGTGATCGCCCGCAACGCAGGCGGCATCCAGGAAGCCTTCACCGTCCGTAAGGTCAGCTTCGGAGTCGGCGTGGAGCGCACCTTCCCGCTGCACAGCCCCATCATCGAGAAGATCGAGGTGGAGCGTCGCGGCGACGTGCGTCGCGCCAAGCTGTACTACCTGCGCAACCTTCGCGGCAAGGCTGCCAAGATCAAGGAAAAGCGCTGATCCTCGCGGACAGCGACAAGCACACGACGGGCCGCCGGCATTGCCGGTGGCCCGTCGTCGTGTCCCCGTGCCGGGACTGTGGCGGCTACGGCGGTATCATCCAATCTGCGGCGTTGTCGCGAAGTGTGGGGATCGGTGAAGGATTTGTCTGTGGATGCTGACGAGAATGCAACGATCGACGGACAGCCCCGCCGCGCCAACGCGCCCCGGAAGTCCTTCGGGCGGCGGGCGCTCGGCTGGCTCTCCGAGGGTGCCATCATCATCATCGGTGCCCTGATCATCTCCACCCTGCTGCGCAGTTTCGTGGCCCAGATGTTCCTCATCCCGAGCGGCAGCATGGAGAACACGCTGCAGGTCAACGATCGTGTGCTGGTGGCCAAGTTCGGTGGCTTCCATCGCGGCGACGTGGTGGTGTTCGAGGATCCTGACAACTGGCTCGGCCCCGCGCAGGTGTCCGAGAACCCGGTGCGGGTGGCTTTGGAGTTCATCGGCGTCCTCCCCAACTCGGCCACTGAGCACCTCATCAAACGTGTCATCGGGATGCCGGGCGACCACGTGAAGTCCGCTGGCGACGGCGGCCCGGTCACGGTCAACGGTGTCGCGCTGGACGAGACCTCCTACCTCTTCTCGGAGGGGGGCGTGCAGGTGGCACCTGCCAACATCCCGTTCGACGTCATCGTGCCGGCGGGCCGCATCTTCGTGATGGGCGACCACCGCAACCAGTCCGCCGATTCGCGGTGCCGTCTCACCAACCTCACCGCCGGGGAGGCGCCCGGCATGGCCGCGTTCGTCCCCGTGGACAAGGTGGTGGGCGCCTCGTGGGCCATCGTGTCCCCGCTCGACCGGATCTCCACGTTCACGGTGCCAGCCACCTTCGCCGACGTTCCCGACGCGCAGCAGCCGGCTCCAGCTGACCCCGAGATCCTCGAAGCCAGCCCGGGTTGTTGAGTGATCCGGCCGGGAAGGGGCCAGTACGGCTACGAGAGGGCGCTCTTCAGGGCGGGGCTCTCGCCGGTCGCCGGAGCTGATGAGGCAGGACGTGGCGCCTGCGCCGGTCCGCTCGTGGCGGCCGCCGTCGTGCTGGACCCGAACAGGCCCATCAAGGGCCTTGACGACTCCAAGGTGCTGACGGCCCTCCAGCGGGGACGGCTGCACGAGGAGATCCGTGCCAAGGCGGTGGCCGTGGCCACCGCCGTGGTGGAACATGACGAGTGTGATCGCCTCGGCATGCACCAGGCGGACCTCCACGCCCTCCGTCGGGCCGTGGCCCGGCTGTCAGTGGCGCCGGCATTCGTCCTCACCGACGGGTTCCCCGTGGACGGACTCGGTGTCCCGGGGCTGGGGATCTGGAAGGGCGACAAGGTGGCGGCCTGTGTCAGTGCCGCGTCCATCGTGGCCAAGGTCACCCGCGACGCCATCATGACCGAGTACGACGACGTTTACCCGCAGTACGGGTTCGCGGTGCACAAGGGCTACTGCACGGCCGTCCATCAGGCGGCCCTCGAGGAGCACGGGCCCTGTGACATCCACCGCTGGTGCTTCGACAACGTCGTCAGAACGGCTAGGGTTGGGGCATCATGAGCGCGGAAGATCTGGAGCAGTACGAGAGCAAGCTGGAGCTTGACCTGTACCGCGAGTACAAGGACGTCGTCAGCATCTTCACCTACGCGGTGGAGACCGAGCGGCGCTTCTACCTGTGCAACGCCGTGGACCTGAAGGTCCGCACCGAGGGCGGTGACGTGTACTACGAGGTCTCCATGGGTGACGCCTGGGTGTGGGACATGTACCGACCGGCGCGTTTCGTGAAGTCCGCCAAGGTCCTCACCTTCCGCGACGTGTCCATCGAGGAGATCGCGCACTCGGAGTTCCAGGTCCCCGAGGACCGCTGAGACCCAAGCTGTGGAGTAGTGGTTTCCCGCCACTGGCCGTGACCAAACTGGCCATCGGAGGTGGGAACCATGGCCATCAATCCCCGGGCTGCGGCCCTCGGTGTGCGCGGTGAGGACATTGCCGCGCAGCATCTGGAGGCGCTGGGCTGGCGCATCATCGAGCGCAACTGGCGCTGCCCCTCAGGCGAACTGGACATCATCGCGTGGGACCAGTGCGCAGGCGCCATCGTGTTCGTGGAGGTCAAGAGCCGCTCCAGTGCGGCATTCGGTGACCCGTTGGAGGCCGTCACCTGGCGCAAGCAGGCGAAGCTGAGGGAGCTGGCCATCCTGTGGTTGCGTATGACCAGGCCCCGGGTCCGCAACATCCGCCTGGACGCCATCGGCGTCCTCCTCCCACGCGGCAGCCAGCCCGAGGTCACGCATGTGCGGGGGATTGGGGCATGAGGATTGCCTGCGCCTGGTCGGTGTCCCTGTCCGGGCTGGAGGGATTCCCGGTGCAGGTAGAGGCCGCCACCGGGCAGGGCCTCCCGAAGATCTCCCTGGTGGGGCTGCCGGATGCGGCGCTGCTGCAGGCCCGGGATCGCGTGCGGGCCGCCATCAGCGGGGCCGAGTACGAGTTTCCCAAGGGCATCCTGACCATCAACCTGTCACCGGCGAACCTTCCCAAGAACGGGTCGCACTACGACCTGGCCATCGCCGCCGCCATCCTGGCCGCCACCGAGGAGGTGCCCTCCGAGATGGTCAAATCCACGATGTTCTTCGGCGAGTTGGGTCTCGACGGGAACGTGCGCCGCATGCGGGGAATCCTGCCGGCCATGCTGGCCGCGTCGAGGGCGGGTTTTGAGCGGGTGATCGTGCCGCACGGTCAGGCGCGGGAGGCTGCGCTCGTGCCCGGACTCACCATCTGGCCGGTCAGGCACCTCCACGAGATGGTGGACCTGATGCACGGCCGTCCCATCGTTCTGGCACCCGAGGCGTGTGAGCCGGATGAGGAGGTGGACCAGCAACCGTCTGACTTCGCGGACGTGCAGGGCCACAACGACGGGAAGTGGGCCATGGAAGTGGCCGCTGCGGGCAGGCACCACGTGTTCCTGCACGGTGCGCCCGGGGTGGGCAAGACCATGCTGGCGTCGCGGCTGCCCTCGATCCTTCCTGATCTCGGCCATGAGGACGCCATCGAGGTCTCCGCACTGCACTCGCTGGCAGGTCGCGAACTGGAGTCCGGTCTGTTGGTGCGTCCGCCGTACTCGGATCCCCACCACACCTCCACCATGGCGTCCCTCATCGGTGGGGGAGGCCGCGACATCCGCCCCGGCTCCATCTCCCTGGCCCACCGCGGCGTCCTGTTCTTGGACGAAGCCCCGGAGTTCGGAAGCCGGACCCTGGATGCCTTGCGGACGCCGCTGGAGAACGGGTGGGTGACCATCGGCCGGGTGAACCAGGTGGTGCGGTACCCGGCCCGGTTCCAGCTCATCCTCGCCGCCAATCCCTGTCCCTGCGGATTCTCAGGCGTGGTGGGCAAGGAGTGCACCTGCCCGGCCATGACGGTGCGTCGATACCGCGAGCGGTTGTCCGGACCCATCCTGGACCGCATCGACATCCGCCACCACATGTTGCCGCTGACACGCGCGTTCCTGGCCGACTCGGACGAGCCCCCGGAGACCAGCGTGCAGGTGTTGGCGCGGGTGATCCAGGCCAGGGACCGACAGGAGTTTCGGCTGATGGCAACGCCGTGGCGAACCAACGGGGAGGTGCCCGGTTCCTATCTGCGCAAGCACCTACCCCTGCCCGAGGACCTGGGGCCGTTGGAGCGTGGGTTGTCCAACGGCACCCTGAGTGCTCGGGGCGTGGACAAGGTGTTGCGGCTGGCGTGGACGCTTGCGGATCTGGACGGGGAGGGCCACATCACCACGAGCAACCTGCGGGTGGCCATGCTCATGCGTCAGGGCGAACTGGCGAGGGTGGGCTGAGGTGACTGACATGGACGAGCGCAGCGCCCGGATGTCGCTGTGCGCGCTGCAGCCGCTGGGCAACCCGCAACTCTCAGAGTTGGTGGCCGTCCACGGCGCCGTGGAGGTGTGGGAGGCAATCCTTGGGCGCGATGCCGAGAGCACATGGGGGCGGCGCGCCTCCATCATCGAGCCCGGGCAGCTCGCTTCCGACACCCACAAGTGCAGCGCCCGCTTCGTTGTGCCCGGCGATGAGGAGTGGCCGGACTCCCTCGATCTGTTGGATGGGGCACGGTTGTCGGGGCAGGGCGGCTCACCGCTGGGGTTGTGGGTGAGGGGCACGATGCGGCTGGATGAGCTGGCGGGTTCGGTGGCAGTCGTCGGGGCACGGGCTTCCACCTCCTACGGGAACCACGTGGCCACTGAGTTCGGCGCGGACCTGGGGCTCGCGGGTCGCGTGGTGGTGTCGGGGCTCGCGTTCGGGATTGATGCTGCCGCGCATCGCGGGGCTCTGTCGTCGCGGCACGAGACGGCGGCGGTGCTGGCCAACGGCGTCGACGCTGCCTATCCCGTGGCGCACACCAGCCTCATGGAGGGGGTGATGGCACGGGGTGCGGTGATCTCGGAGGCGCCGCCGGGGTGCCGACCCCTGAAAGCGGCGTTCCTGGCGCGCAACCGCCTGATCGCGGCGCTGACCGATGGCGTCGTGGTGGTGGAGGCGGCCGCCCGCTCCGGTGCACGCAACACCGCCAGCTGGGCGGCGGTGCTGGGTCGGCACGTGATGGCGGTGCCGGGCCCGGTGACGTCGTCGCTGTCGGTGACCCCGCACCGCCTGATCCGGGAGGCCACCGCCACGCTCGTGACGTCGGTGGCTGAGGTGATCGAGTTGCTGTCCCCCCTGCAGCCGGAGCTGGAACTGACGTTGCAGGGCGAGGATCGGCCTCTGGACCGGTTGCCGGAGCGGCTCAGACTGCTGCGGGAAGCAGTGGCACCCAGGGAGGAGGTGACTGTGAGCGACTTCATGACGAGGACGGGATTGTCGGTGCCGGAATGCCTCGCCGGGGTCGACGAACTTGTTGAGCTGGGCTGGCTGGAACGGGCCGGCGATGTGGGGTGGCGGTTGCCCGGCCGTCGCCGGTGATTCGGGTCCTGGCACTTGTGCCCGGCCCCGGTGCCCGCTCTGTGATCCACCTCGGTCCGCCTCCGCAAGCCGTCTCCGGGGAGAGACCCTCTGCGGTGATTGCGCCTGGGCTCACCCGGTGCCCGGCTCATTCCCGCTGCTGAAGTTTCGGTGGGTTTCGGTCCGCGCCGGACTACTGTTGGCCACACCCACCCCGACCACCTGAGCGAGGGTGCAACCGAGGGCTGGGCCCACGAGAGGACACGAACATGAAGGTATCGATCAATGGAGTGGTGGTCGCTGAGGCACCCGAGCAGGACCTGATCAAGATCGAGGGGAACTACTACTTCCCGCCTTCCTCGCTCAGCAGCGAGTCGTTCTCCGACAGCCCCACTCCCTACACCTGCCCGTGGAAGGGCAAGGCCCAGTACCACGACGTCACGGCCGGTGGGGCGACGCATCACGACGCCGCTTGGAGCTATCCCACGCCGTACCCGGCCTCGTTCGATCGTGTGGGACACGACTACAGCGGCTACGTGGCCTTCGACAAGTCCCAGGTCACCATCAGCTGACCGGAACTGGTGGTCGGTACCGGAATGCCTCGCCGGCGTCGACCACAGCGTGTGCACGGGACGGCCCCGGACATGTCGATGAGGTCGTGGCGTGTGCCCGTTGTGAACACCCGGGGAATGTGCCCCGGACCTACAATTGAAGGGGCGACCTCTCGCCGGACTCTGGGAACACGTCCTCCAGACAGTAATTCGAAGGACAATGTCCGCAACGCTGAAGCTCACACACAAGGCAATCGGCGCGGAGGTTCGTCGCGGTGACTACGAGGTCGACGTTGACGCAGTGCGTGTCGGGTCTGTCCATATGAATGGCACGATCGAGGTGCCAGTCGCCTCCGGTTCCCAGACCCTCCACATACGGGAGGGGAGGAATTCGAGCCGCATTGTGACATTTGAAGCCGCCGAAGGCGGAGTCGTCGCCTTCCGGTGCACGGGAAAGCGGTTCTTGCCCCTGTTCCTGGCGTCTATTTTTGCTCCCAGCCTTGCCCTTGTCCTCATCCGCAAGTAGGCGCGGGACCGCCTCTGCCTCGCACTGGACCATGACGTCAATCTCCCCTCCACGCCCCGAAACGGGAATCGGGACCGGTGGCGCTGGTTCGTGACGGCGCCGTGCCGAGAGCGACATCACATGTGAACGATCTCATTTTATGGACAGGCTTGTCGGTGACGGATTGCATCGGCAGCGTCGAAGATTCCGTGGAGATGCTTCGGCCGGGGCCGCGGAGGAGGTGGCGCGTCGTTTGCCGGTTCGCAAGCGGTAACACGCGCAAGCCCGGTGTTCAAACGCCCCTGACGCGTGGCGCATGGGTGGATCCCGCTGTTAGGTTGCGAGGGCTTGTTGGATCCACTCCGATGGAGGACGAAGTTGTCTACATTCCGAAAATTGCTCGCACCAGTGATGGGCGCAGCACTGGTGGCAGGGATGGTCTCCCTGGTGCCCACCGCCCCCCAGGCTCAGGCGGCCGGGCCGGTGAGTTCCATTGACCTCCTCACACCCCATGCCCTCGATGAGCGGGTGGCCGGCGACGGCGACCTCACCCCCATCGCCCTCGACATCGATGGCCGCATCGTCGGCGCCAAGAAGTCGACGCAGGCCAAGGCCGTCGACCTCTCCGTCACATCCAAAGGGAAGCGCTACTTCGTCGACTGCCAGGCAGCCGGGGGCGGCACCGGCATCTTGGAGACGTCCCCACTCAACACCCTCGTCGCCGCGTCCGCGCTGACGCTGGCCGCCGGCGACGAGGTGCTGCTGAAGCGCGGCACCACCTGCGTCGGCGCCCTGACCTATACGGGCTTCTCCGGCGAAGCGGGCAAGCGCATCGTCATCAACGCCTACGGCGACGTGGCGGCCAATGCCCCAGTCATCAACGGCGCGGGCGTCCCGGAGACCGTGCGCATCGACAACGGTGAGCACTGGGAGATCCGCAACCTCGAGATCACCAACAAGACTGACAGCGCGAGCGACTACACCACCCGCCGTCGCGGCATCGTCGTGGCCCTGACCGACTTCGGGCGCGGCACCGACTACGTGGTCACCGACAACTATGTCCACCACGTCTGGGGCCAGAACAAGAAGGACCTCGGCGGCTCCGGCGGCATCCAGTTCGAGGCATACGCTGGCACGGCCACAATTCCGACCGCCTTTGACGGCGTCGAGATTGCCTACAACGACGTCCGCAACGTCAACCGCTCCGGTATCAACGTCGGCTCCGACTTCCGCAAGCGGAACTCCGTGGGTGGCAGCATCGGCGGCAACGACTTCTACCCCTGGGGCCCCCTCCACATCCACGACAACCTGGTCTCCAACGTCGGCGGCGACGCCATCGTCAACCAGTTCGCCCAGGGCTCGGTCATCGAGAACAACACGGTCTGGAACTCAGCCAACATGCACGGCGGCAAGTCCAACAACGGCAACAACGCCGCTGTCTGGTCCTGGGACTCGGACTACGTGACGTTCCGCGCCAACCACATCTTCGACACCAGGATGGTGGCGGGCACGTGGGACGGCACCGCCTTCGACGCCGACTACGGCACCGCCGGCAACCTGTTCGAGTACAACGTCACGCACGACAACCAGGGCGGCTTCATGCTGTTCTGCGGCTGCGGCGGCCTGTCCACCGACACCGTCATGCGCTACAACGTCTCGCTGAACGACGGCGGGGGCGCCGACAGCCACACCGAGGGTCCCCGCGTCTTCTTCAACGCCGGCCAGTCCGACGGTGAGGTCTACAACAACACCTTCCTGCTCTACCCCAACGTGCAGCTCAGTAAGGGCGGCGCGAATGGCAGCACGGCGGTCCTGTTCGCCAACAACGTGTTCCTGGCCCAGGGCGACGTCCGCTCCACCATCGAGAAGGCCGAAGTCTGGCGCTCCAACGTCTTTGGTGGCACGTGGGAAACCTTTCCCAGCAACGGCACCAACCAGTTGGTCCCCGGCCTGAAGATGCTCGACGGTGTGGGACTTGAACGCCTCAAGGTGAACACCACCTCGGTCATCGGCGCCGGTCGTCCCATCTATCCCGCCGTCGACGAGGGCCTGGCTGACAGCCAGATCCCGATGGGCGTCGACATCTCCAAGAAGAGCGTCCCCTCGCACATCGCCCCGGATGCCGGCGCATGGCAGCTGACGAACTTTGACGAGTCTGCCGACGTCGCCATCGCCGACGGTGGCTTCGAGAACGCCTCACCGGCAGCGTGGACGCTGGCCGACGCCACGGTCGCGACCACGGGTGCCCGCAACGGCTCCAAGTCCGCGACCCTGGCCAGCGGCTCCGCAACGCAGGAGATCACGGCCGGTCTCAACAAGACCTACCGCCTGACCGCCGCCATCAAGGGCGACGTCGCCGTCACCCTCACGCTGCCGCGCCGCACTGGCGACACCCAGCAGCCCATCGTGGCC
>JBDSRF010000056.1:0-3979 GCA_039929445.1 Arachnia sp.
ACAGCACCAGCACACCTGATGGGCGCCAACGGAGGCGCCCATCACAGACCACATCGACGAACCGATTGGAGACTGAACATGGTCCACCTCTTCAGAAATCGATTTCTAATCCTCGCAGCCGGCGCTGTGATGGCCATCCCACTTCTCGGGGCCCCTCCTGCGCAGGCCGAGGAGACTGACGCGCCGATCTCGCCGGCCATCCTCGTGGACGAGGTCACGGGTGCCGACGCGACCACGGACACCACCGTCCCGTGGGACGTGGGTGCCACGGACCTGGGCGTCATCTGGGACGACGGGGAGAACAACGTTCTCGTGGCCTTCGGGGACACCTTCTCCACCCCCGGTGGTGACGGCGCCGGGGTCGGGAACTGGCGCTCCAACGTCCTGTTCCGCTCCTCTGATCACAGCCTTGCCGACGGCATGTCCTTCGACTGGGCGCTCTCGGATGACTCAGGTGTGGCCAAGGAGATCGTCGGCTCGAAGAAGATCCCCGGCGATGAGCACACCACCATCCCGACGGGGGGTATCGCCGTCGGCGGCCGGCAGTACATGGCCTACATGTCCGTGAAGGAGTGGGGGCTCCCCGGTCAGTGGAGGACCAACTTCAGCCAGCTCGCCTATTCCGACGATGCGGGCGCCACCTGGTCCATCGACGGGGCGCCGCGCTGGGACAACAACACTGAGGGCACGGACCCGTTCCAGATGGTGGCCTACGTCCACCACGGCGACTTCGTCTACATGTTCGGCACACCCAACGGGCGGGTGGGTGCTGCCTCTCTGGCCCGGGTGCCGGCTGCGCAGATGCTCGACAAGGGTGCCTACCGCTACTGGGACGGCACAGACTGGGCCGTGGACTACTCCACCGCCGCACAGATCCTGCCTCCGGCCGTAGCGGAGCTGTCCGTCCACTTCGACGAGGCATCCGGGCTGTGGCAGCTCATCACCCTGAACGGGAACGCGGACCTGGTGCTGCGGGTGGCCAGCGCGCCGGAGGGCCCATGGGGCGACGAACAGCTCCTGGCCTCCCAGGCCGAGTACCCCGGCCTGTACGGCGGCTACATCCACCCGTGGTCGGCGGACGGGCAGGTGTATTTCCTCATGTCCGTCTGGAACCAGTACAACGTCGCACTCATGAAGGTGACCCTGGACGACGAGGGCAAGATCATCCGGCCCAACCTTCTGGTGGACCCCTCATTCGAGCGCAGCGCCCTGCTGGACGTGTCCGGCGGCTGGCGTGCCATCGGCACGGGAGGAATCGACACCAACCAGGAGTGGGCCAAGGTGGGGCGCAGGCAGTTCTGGGTGCGCGGTAACCAGGGCGAACAACTGATGGCGCAGCAGGTCAGCGTCACACCTCACATGCAGTACCAACTGACCGGCTGGCTCAAGACGGGCGACACCGTGGGTGGCGGTGCAGGGGAGGGTCGCATCGGCGCGCGCGGCGTCGGCCCCGGCGCCACCGTCGTGGAGCAACAGACCTTCACTGACCTGGATGGCTGGCACAAGTTCTCTGTGACGTTCGACAGCGGGTCGCTCAACAAGGTCGAGGTCTTCGCCGGGTCCACGATGACCGGCGACCGCTGGGTGCAGGGGGACAACTTCTCCCTTCAGGCGATCACGGATCCGGGTCCGGACCCCACCCCGACCCCGACTCCCAGCCAGTCCGCGTCGCCGCAGCCGTCGACAAGTCCGACAGCGTCGCCGACACCGTCCGTCTCCCAGAGCACCCCGGGGGGCATGGCCCAGATGCCTTATGAGGTCCCGGGCATCCATCTCGTCAACGGCCGCTGGTGGTACACCACCTGCGAGCCGTACTCGCAGACGATGCGTTGCCGCACGGAGATCTGGGGCACGCAAGTGCATTACCGCGGACCTGGCAACTACGTGGCGGTCACTGGATGGCAGTTCAACAATTTGACCTACCTGCCCTTCATGCCGCGCTCCGCATGGGTCAACAACCCACTGGGGTTCCGGGGTGAGTTCACGTCGCAGGGGCGCCAGTGGCGGACCGAGTGCGATACGCCAGCGACTGGGCGTAACGGTTGCCGGTCCTACATCTGGATGAACGACATCGCCCAGCAGGTCACCCGCGCCGACGGCTCAACGGGTTACGAACTCTCGAAGGGGTGGGTGTTCAACAACATCGTCCGCTTCGGACGCTGACACACGAAACGGGTGGCCGGCAGCAGCCGGCCACCCGTGACGGTTTGATGTCGAGATGGCCTTCGGACACTGGTGCTCGCTACTCGACGAGCAGACCGCTGGTCAGCTATTGGCCGCGTAGTACTCGGCCATCGTGTCGGTGCGCAGCGCCGTGGCCAGCTCATCGAGCTTCTTGCCGTCCACCTTCACGTAGGACTGCTTGTCCGAGCTGGTGCCGAAGCCCGCGGACGGGGCCACGAGCGATTTGATGTCATCGCCGCCGCGAATCCTCATGCCCAGGCCGAGGTCAACGATGGTGCCGTTGTCCAGACCACTGTCCACGGTGAAGTTCGGGCCCAGAGTGGTGATGGCCTCCCGGAACGTGCCCGGGTTCGTCAGGACTCCCCGCGAGGTGAGCTTGGTGACGATGGCCTTCAGTACGTCGCGCTGACGCTCGGCGCGGTCGAAGTCGCCGTTGGGCAGGTTCTTGCGCTCCCGCACGAAGTTCAGGGCGCTTTCACCGGTGAGTTCAACAGGGCCCCTCGGGTAGGCGAAGCCGTTGCTGGCCGAGACGTGCCGGTTTTCCACGGTCACGCCGCCAAGGGCGTCGATGACGCGGATGAAGCCCTCGAAGTTGATGATGGCGGTGTGGTCGATGGGGATGTCCAGCAACTGCTCCACGGTCTCCACGGTAAGCGCAGGGCCGCCGTACGAGTAGGCAGCATTGATCTTGGCGGTGCCGTGGCCGGGGATCTCCACCCAGTAGTCGCGCGGGAGGGAGATGAGGTATGCATCCCCTCGATTGCCGGGGATATGCATCACCATGAGGACGTCAGAGCGGCCACGCTCGTCCGGGTTCCTTGCGTCCGTTCCCATGAGGACGAAGTTGAGGGGCGGCTTGGACTCACCGGTCTTCGTCGGAATCGGCTCAGGGCGGTTGGTGGTGGCTGTGGGCATGAGCGTTGGTTCGCGCTGCACCGAGTCCAGGGCGTCCTTGGCTGCCTTGCCGTAATAGCCGGCAAACGCGGCAGCCACCAGCAGCGCCACACCCAGAACACCGACGATGCTCAGCAGCAGCCAGCGTTCCCGCAACCGCTTCTTGCGGCGCCCGCACGTGGGGGGCTGCTCGTCTTCGCCGCGGAAGAAGGGGTCGTCGGTCATGCGTGCTCCATTCGGTCAATCAAATTCGTGCATCCCCCCAGGATGGCATTGAGGTGTGCGTCGATGACCCCTGCGCAGGTGGCGGCCACTTCCGGACCCCGGCGGTAGGGGTCGGCCACCTCGTCGGCGGGGTCGGCGCTCCTGTGCCTCCACAGGTGGGAGGTGAGCTCTTCCAACGTCACGGATTCCGGCAGTCTGGCCATTTCCCGTGCGACGTGTCCCATGAGGAAAACCTTGCGCCCGAGAGCTGGCCACTCGTCGAGGATATAGCGACGATGCTCGACGCCCATGGCCAGGATCAGGTCAGCGTCTGCAACCATCTGCCCGGTCAGCTGCCGTGCCCGATGGGCTGAGGTGTTGCCCCGATCCCCGACCTGGGCGGCCATGGGCGGGTCAATGCCCTGTCCCACGAGCGCGTGTGTGCCGGCCGAAGAGAACTCGATGCCGGTCATGCCAGCGCCACGCGCCACAACGTCGGCGTAGGCGGAGCGGCAGATGTTGGCGGTGCACACGAGCAGCATGCGGTACGGCTTACGAACGGTCTGCTGGACGTTGATCTCTTCAAGCTGGGGATTCGGAGACACGGGACGCTGACGCTCCGGCGCGCTGCTGGGGCTGCGGGGCGCCCCCACAACGGGCATGCGGTCGCCCAGTTGGAGCCAGGAGTTGCCGGGAC
>JBDSRF010000057.1:0-14735 GCA_039929445.1 Arachnia sp.
TCACCGGCGCCAGCCGGGTGGCCACCATCGCCTCAGCCCGACAGATCGCCATGTACCTGTGCCGGGAGTTGACGGAGATGTCGCTCCCGAAGATCGGTGCCAAGTTCGGCGGACGCGACCACACCACGGTGCTGCACTCAGTCCGCAAGATCAACGAGAAGATGGGCGTCGACCGGGACCTGTTCAACCAGGTCACCGAGCTCACCAACCGCATCAAGGGCTCCTGACAACCAGCTTCGCCTCGTGCGGGTGGTCCTTCGATACGCCCTGCTCCTTCGTCGCGGGGCTACTCAGGAAACAAATGTGGGGTCCAACTCGTTCCTCGCGGGCTACTCAGGACACGGTCATGGACGCCCCTCTCGTTCGTCGCCGGCGGCTCACGACGCGGGTTTGTCGCCCAGTTTCCTCGCGCTCTGCGTACCTGTGGTGCCGCGACTTTCCTTCTTCTCCACATGTTGTGCCCAGCAGCCTGTGGACGGGGAGCTGAAACCCCCAATCCCACGTGACGCTCGGGGGTTACCCACAAATCCTCCTCGTGTAGTTCGTAGTTCTCCCATGGTGAGTCCACAAGGCCATTTCCTGTGTCACTAGCCCTTGGATGAGTTCCCCACAGGTTTCACAGAAGCTATGACCTCTACTGACTTACAACTCTCATCAATGTCTTCAAAGTAGGACCCGGGGAAAACGGGGGAGAAACTTGTCGGAGAGCTCTTGGGCAGCCGCTGGTAGCGTTGCGCCGTGACCATTGCAGCGCGTGCCACCGGACTGTCGAAGCACTACGGCACCGGCTCGGCCGAGGTCGTCGCCCTCGACGACGTCGATTTCGAAGTGATCAGCGGTGAGTTCACCGCCATCATGGGCCCCTCGGGGTCCGGCAAGTCGACACTGATGCACCTCATGGCCGCACTGGACTCACCCACGTCGGGCTCGGTCTTCATTGGCGACACCGACGTGGCGTCCCTGAAGGACACCCCCCTCACGGAATTGCGCCGCGACCGGATCGGTTTCATTTTCCAGGCATTCAACCTGGTCCCAACGCTGACGGCTCGGGAGAACATCGTCCTGCCGCTCGCCATCGCCGGCAAAGAGGTGGACCAGGAATGGTTCGACCGGATCGTTGGCGTACTCGGGATCGGGGATCGCCTCACCCACAAGCCGTCGGAGCTGTCCGGCGGGCAACAGCAGCGCGTGGCGTGCGCCCGGGCCCTCATGAACCGCCCGGACATTGTTTTCGGGGACGAACCCACGGGCAACCTCGACTCCACGTCCGCCGCGGAGGTGCTGTCCTTCCTCCGCCGGAGCGTTGATGAGTTCGGTCAGACGGTGGTGATGGTCACCCATGACGCGCTCTCCGCCAGCTATGCCGACCGGCAGGTGTTCCTCTCCGACGGCCACATCATCGAGGAACTCCGCAACGCCACGCAGGACGAGCTGCTGCAGACGATGGCCCGGATCTACCCGCGACACGACCAGACCGAAGTCATTGAGCACCCCCGGAACGGCAAACGTCCCCAGGTGCCCGAGAACGGCACGGCCTCCGGCACCACCCCGAGTTTCGTGAAGTGGAACGGCGGTGGAGCACCGCAGGACAGCGGGCTCGAGGACGACGACGACGAGTTCGAGCAGACCACTCCTCGCCGCGCACTCCTCGGCTGATCCATGCTGCATGCCACCTGGCGATCCCTCATGGGACGCAAGCTCCGCCTGCTGCTGAGCGCATTCTCCATCGTGCTCGGCATCGCGTTCGTCTCGGGTTCGCTGATGTTCACGAACCTGTTGGGTTCAAGCTTCAATTCCATCCTCAAGTCGGGTATCGCCGACGTCAACGTCAGCTCCGGTGGGGGCGCTTTCAGCAGCAGCGCGACCGGACCGCAGGCCACCGTCACTCCCGAGTTGCTGGACAAGATCTCCGCCATCGACGGTGTCTCCGAAGCCACCGGCGTGGTGGTGAGCACGAGCCTGTACCCGCTCGACAAGAACGGCAAGGTACTGGCTTTCGGCGGGGCCCCCGGCATCGGCACCAACTGGTACACGACCGCGGCCGCGGGTGGGGCCGAGGGTGCGCGCGTCATCGACGGGTCAGCGCCTGAGAAGGACGACCAACTGGCCATCGACCCCAGCACCATGGACCGCGGTGGCTACGCCGTCGGGGACAAGCTGGAGGTCTCCACACCGAAGAACGGCATCCGCACCTACACGATCGTCGGCACCGCCACCTTCGGATCCGGCGCCACGGCTGGCGCCAGTTACCTGTTCTTCACACTTGACGAAATGCGTGCCCTCGTCCTGGATGGCGCACCGGACTTCAGCGCCGCCTGGATTGCCACCGATCCCGGCGTCGACACCGAAAAGGTCACCACCGAGGTGACCGATCTGCTTCCCGAGGGCCTCACCGCCGTCTCAGGCCAGGAACAGGCCGACGAGCTGGAGAAACAGCTTTCCATCGGGTTGTCGTTCATCAACACGTTCCTGCTGGTGTTCGCCGCCATCGCGCTCGTGGTGGCCTCCCTGCTGATCCTCAACACCTTCTCGATTCTCGTGGCGCAGCGCAGCCGCGAGCTGGCGCTGCTCCGGGCGCTCGGCGCCAAGAGGAACCAGGTCCGCAACTCCGTGCTCATGGAGGCCGCGGTCATCGGAGCCGTGGGGGCCACCATCGGCATCGCGGCCGGATTCGGTCTCACGACACTGATCGGCCTGGCGCTGAGCGCGTTTGGCATCGACATCGGCACGGCGGTGCCGACGCTGACGTGGCAGGCGGTGGTCACGTCGTACGCGCTGGCCCTGATCATCACGATGTTCGCCGCGTGGGCGCCTGCCCGCAAGGCATCCGCCACCAGGCCCGTGGAGGCCATGACCACCGCGGCGTCCGAGACGGAGTCGATGGGCACGGGCGTCTTCATCGGGTTTGCGCTCATCCTGCTGGGTGCGGCCGGTGTCATCTGCGGGGTGCTGTTCGACGGCCTCCCGCAGCCGCTGGTGTGGGCTGGCGTGGGATGCGTGGCCATTCTGATCGGCTGCGTACTGGCGGCTGCCGTCATCGGAGCACCCATCGTGTGGTTGTTCGGCCGGGTCTACAAGGTGCTCTTCGGGGAGATCGGCAAGATCGCGGAACGCAACGCCACCCGCCAGCCGCGACGCACGGCAGCCACCGCGTCCACGCTCATGATCGGACTCGCCCTGGTGACCACCGTCACCATCCTCGCCAGCAGCACCACCACGTCGGTTCGCGCGGGGCTGACCGACACCCAGCGCGGCGACTTCCTGATGTCGCCGGTCAACTTCCGGCCCTTCGACCGCAAGGTCGCCGACGCCGCCGCCGAAGTCAAGGGCGTCGAGAAGGTCTGGACGTACTCCAACGGACCCTCGGAGGTGGACGGGGAGCCGGTATTCGTCACCGGCACCACTCCGGACGCCGTGACCGAGGGCACCGCGCTGAAGGTGCTCGCCGGCCAGCTCAACCCCCAGGGCGGCTCGGCGCTGCTGTCGATGGAGGAGTCCCGCAACCTGGACCTCCCACTCGGGCGGACTTTCACCCTCCCCACGCTCAAGGGCGGCACGATCGAACTGCTGGTCACCGGCATCTTCGACGGCGACTCCGACCCCAGCCAGCGCGCCGGCATCATCGTCAACATGGGGACGTTCGAACAGGTGGCGGACGCCAGCCTGGTCTCCGTGGCCAAGATCAAGGTGGCCGAGGGCGCCAACCACGACGACGTCCGCGCCGGTCTGGACAAGGCCGCCGCCGACCTGCCCACCGTGGTGGTCACCGACAACGCCGAGTACGCCGACAGCCTGGTGGGCCAGTTCGGCCAGGTCTTCGCCATCATCAACGCGTTGCTCGCCCTGGCGATCGTGATCTCCGTGCTTGGCATCGTCAACACCCTGGGACTCTCCGTCATGGAACGCACCCGTGAAATCGGGCTCCTGCGGGCCGTCGGCATGACCCGTCCGCAGCTGCGGCGGGTGATCCGCCTCGAGAGCATCGTGGTCGCGGTCCTCGGATCCTTGCTGGGTGTGGCCCTGGGCCTCGGCTTCGGGGTGGTGCTCGTCCGCCTGCTGCGTGACAGCGGCATCACCGAGCTCGCCATCCCCTGGTGGCAGCTGGCCCTGTACGTGGTGGTGGCTGCCCTGTTCGGCGTGCTGGCGGCCATCACGCCGGCCCGCCGGGCCTCACGCATGAACATCCTTGAGTCCATCGCGATGGACTGAGGCCGCAGCCTTTGGGGCATGCTGCCAGCCGGTATGCTGTCCCGCGAACAGCCCCACGCCGTGTGCGCGTGATGCAGAGAACCTAGAGGAGCCAACGACGTGAAGATCCGAGTGGAGCGCGATGCGCTGGCCGACGCGGTGGCCTGGGTGGCCCGCAGCCTGCCGAACCGGCCGACGGCACCGATCCTCGCGGGTCTGCTGATCGAGGCCGAGGGCGACGCCGTCACGCTGTCCAGCTTCGACTCCACGACGTCGGCGAAGGTCAGCATGCCCGCTGACGTGAGCGACGAGGGCACCGTCCTGGTCTCAGGTCGCCTGCTGGCAGACATTGCACGGTCGCTGCCGAACAAGCCCGTCGAGCTCAACGCCGACCACTCCAAGGTGGAGCTCACCTGCGGTTCCGCACGCTTCACGCTGCAGACGCTGCCCGTCGAGGACTACCCGAGCCTGCCCGAGATGCCGACGCAGACCGGTGAGGTGGCCGCCGACGTGTTCGAGAAAGCCGTCTCCCAGGTGGTCGTCGCCGCCGGACGCGACGAGTTGCTCAACGTCTTCACCGGTGTGCGCGTCGAGATCAATGGCGAGCACCTGTCGCTGCTGGCCACCGACCGGTACCGGATGGCGCTCAAGGAGATCAACTGGAAGCCGTCGTCGCCGTCGGTGGAGGGCGCCGTGCTGGTGCCGGGCAAGGTGCTCGCGGACACCGCCAAGTCCCTGACCTCGGGCGACAAGGTCACCGTGTCGCTGTCCACCACCCAGTCCGAGGGGGAAGGCCTGGCCGGTTTCATCGGGCAGGGCGTCAAGGGCACCCGCGAGGCCACCACCCGGCTCCTGAACCAGGCGTTCCCGAAGGTGCGCCACCTCATGGACGTCGACGCCACCGTCGCCGTCCGCGTCTCCACTGCTGACCTGCTGGCGGCAGTGAAGCGCGTCTCGCTGGTCGCGGAGCGCAACACTCCGCTGCGCATGATCATCAACGACGACCACATCGCGCTCGAAGCCGCCACCGGCGACCAGGCACAGGCATCCGAGGCCATCGCGGCCCAGGTGGAGGTCACCACCGATGAGCAGTCCATCACGGCTGCCGGGTTCAACCCCCACTACCTGCTGGATGCCCTGAACTCCATCGACGCGCCGTACGCGCACTTCGCCTTCACCGCACCTGGCAAGCCCTGTCTCATCACGGGGCTGCCGAGCATGGACGGCGACCAGCTGCTGGACTACCGCCATGTCATCATGCTGATGCGTCTGCCCAGCTGATTGGGCGACGCAGTGCGGGACGGCCACAACCTTCGTCGACGGCTTTGCAGGAGCCGTCGACTACCATTGCCAGCTTGATGAAAAATTATCCCCCATGGGTGCTGGAACCCACCGAAGCCGACCTCGTGCAGTTCTTCGGAACGCAGACGTATGAGCGCGGACGCGACTACGCCGCGCAGGATCGCGTGGGCGCCATCCTGTCCGCGGAGAAGCTGATCTCGGCGCAGGTCCGTGGGTCGGGATACCGCTCCTACCGGGTCTCCGTCGTGCGGGAGTCCGACGCCCACTCGCTGACGTCCCGCTGCGCCTGCCCCGTCGGGTACGCCTGCAAACATGCGGCCGCACTGCTGATCCACGTCCGCACCACTCAGGCACGACGCAACGTGCCGCACTGGCGCAGGGCGCTGGACCCAGTGGTGCAGGTGGCGACGTCCGGACCCGACGGCATCCGGCTCGCGCTCCAGGTGGACGACGACGGCCACGGGCCGGTCCTGTTGCCGCTGCGGTGGGGCAAGGAGCGGTGGATCAAGACGGGTGCATCCTGGAGTGACCTGAAACTCACGCGCGAGGGTATCGACCGCACGCAACTGGAGCTTGTCAACGCCCTGCGCACCGCACACCGCCCGGACCTGTACTACGGCACGCCCCTAAAACTGCCGTTGCGCACGCTCCAAGCCGACATGTGGGGTCTGCTGCGTCGAGCGATCGAGGCGGGCGTGGAGTTGCGGCCGGGGGAGGGGCCGGGCCGATCCGTGCTCCCTGCTCCCGAGCTGCTCGACGAGCCGGCCGAACTCACGTTCGCCGTCAACGACGCCCCGGACGGGGTGGACCTCACGCCGGAGCTGTACGTCGACGGGCAGCGGTTCCCGTTCACGTGGCAGAACCTCCTGGGATCCCCCGCGCACGGCGTCGCCGTCCGCACCCGCGACCGCTACCTGCTGGCCCCCCTGGCGCACGCGCTGACGGATTCCGAGCAGACGCTCTTCACCACGGGTGGCATGAAGATCCCGGCCGACGACGTCGGCGTCTTCGCCACCGGCTACCTGCCGCGGCTCCGGGAACGGTTCACGGTCACGGTGGCCGCCGACGTGGCGCTGCCCGAGCCGCACCCGCCGCTCCTGCGATGCAGCGTGACGTTCGACGGCCATGCCGCGCTCCTCCAATGGGGCTTCCGCTACCTGCTCGACAACCGACCCCACGACCTGGCGCTACACCCGACCGCGTCGGAGCCGCCGCTGCGGGACCCGGCTGCTGAGAAGGAGCTGGCAGCCAGCGTGCCGGAGGGTCCGTGGCGGGTACTGGACGGCCGTGGCCAGCCGAGTCTTCACGAAACGACCCTCGTGGGCCTGCCCCTCATCACCTTCGTCGACGACGTCCTCCCCGGGCTCGAGGCGCGCGATGACGTGGTCGTCGAGACCGGCAACGAAGCACCCTCGTTCACCCACGCCGTTGAGGGGCCCACCATCTCCCTCAACCTGGAGGACTCCACGCGGGGCGACTGGTTCGATCTGGCCGTCGACGTCACCGTCGCGGGGGAGAAGGTGCCCTTCGGGCCGCTGTTCCAGGCCCTGGCAGCCGGGCAGGACCACATGATCCTCGAATCGGGCACCTGGTTCATGCTGGATGCCCCCGAACTGGAGCAGTTGCGGTCCCTCATCGAGGAGGCGCGCGTCCTCGTCGACCACGACGGCGACACGTTTCAGCTGCGCCCCGAGCACGCCGGACTGTGGCAGGAACTGGTGGAGCTGGGTGTGGTGGCCCAGCAGTCGTCCGCGTGGCAGTCGGCCGTGGGTGCGCTGCTCGACCACACCGAACTGGCGGACATTGAACCGCCCGTCGGTCTGCACGCCACGCTTCGCCCGTACCAGCGCGACGGCTTCGCGTGGCTGAGTTTCCTGTGGAAGACGCGGCTCGGCGGGGTGCTGGCCGACGAGATGGGGCTGGGCAAGACACTCCAGTCGCTGGCCATGGTGCAGGGCGCGCTGGAGGCGGGGGAGCTGGACCGGCCCGTCCTGGTGGTGGCCCCCACCTCGGTGCTGGGGACGTGGGAGGCGGAGGCCGCCCGGTTCACGCCGTCGCTGAAGGTGGTCACCATCACCGGGACCGACAAGCGCCGGGGAGTGTCACTGGCGGACACCGTCGACGGCGCCCACATCGTGCTGACGTCCTACACGCTGCTGAGGCTGGAGGCGGAGGCATACCTGGACCTGACGTGGTCGGCCGTGCTGCTGGACGAGGCCCAGTTCGTGAAGAACTCCTCCTCCAAGGCCTACCAGGCCGTGCGGAGACTGCGTGCCCGCGTCAAGATTGCGCTGACGGGCACCCCCTTGGAGAACAACCTCATGGACCTGTGGTCGCTCCTGTCGATCACGGCACCGGGCCTGTTCCCTGACCCGAAACGGTTCGCGGAGCTGTACCGCAAGCCCATCGAGGGCGGCGACGCCGATGCGCTTGCCCGGCTGCATCGTCGGATCCGCCCGTTGATGCTGCGCCGCACCAAGTCGGCAGTGGCCACGGAGCTTCCCGACAAGCAGGAGCAGGTGGTGCCCGTGCCGCTGTCGTCGGCGCACCGCAAGCTGTACGACCGTCACCTGACCCGTGAACGGCAGAAGGTGCTGGGTCTCGTGGGCGACATCAACCGCAACCGCATCACGATCCTGCGCTCCCTGACGCTGTTGCGGCAGCTCAGCCTGGCGCCGTCGCTGGTGGACCCGTCCTACCCTGCCGTCTCCGCGAAGATCGACGCCCTCGTGGAGCTCATGGAAGAGGCCACGTCCACGGGGCACCGGGCGCTGGTGTTCAGCCAGTTCACCAGCTTCCTGGCGCTCGTGAAGCAGCGGCTCACGGAGGAGGGTGTCGCCTACGAGTACCTGGATGGACGCACCCGCAACCGTGCCGAGCGCATCAAGTCCTTCCGCGAGGGCGACGCGCCGGTGTTCCTCATCAGCCTCAAGGCCGGCGGCTTCGGTCTCACCCTGACGGAGGCTGACTACGTGTTCATCCTCGACCCGTGGTGGAACCCCGCGGCCGAGACCCAGGCCATCGACCGCACCCACCGCATCGGCCAGGACAAGCCCGTCAACGTGTACCGGCTCGTGAGCGCCGACACCATCGAGGAGAAGGTGGTGGCGCTGCAGGAGCGCAAACGCGACCTCTTCGACGCCGTCGTCGGGACTGCCTCCAACGTGTCGGCGCCCCTCTCGGCCGACGACATCCGCGGACTCCTCGAGCCGGACGAACCCGCTGCGGGTTGATGTGGGCCGCGACAAGGGGTCGAGTGCGGAGCACTCGGCCCGGTCAGACATACTTTATCCCGGGATTTTCCCCCTCATCGGGGTGGGACGGGCGCCCTCGGCCGGGTGCCCATGGCACCACTGACGGGTCCAGGGAAACCTCACCTAGGATCGAGGCACCATGTTCGTGACCGAGCTGTCCCTGACGGACTTCCGCAACTACACCACCGCCAGCCTGCAGCTGTCGGCCGGGGTGAACGTGTTCGTGGGCTCCAATGGGCAGGGCAAGACCAACCTCGTCGAGGCCGTGGAGTACCTCTCCACCATGACGTCGCACCGCGTTGCGTCCACTGCGCCACTGATCCGTGCAGGCTGCGACTCCGCGATTCTGCGCGCCAAGGTGCAGGCCGCCCACGACGACCCGCGCATCATCTCGGTGGAGATGGAGGTGGCCCACGGACGTTCCAACGTGGCGCGTCTCAACCGGGCGCCCGTGGCGCGTCCCCGTGACATGGTCGGCGCCCTGCGGACGGTCGTGTTCTCGCCCGTGGACCTCGCCATCGTGCGCGGCGACCCGGCCGATCGTCGCGGCTGGCTGGACTCCCTCGTGGTCACGCGCTGGCCACGCATGGCGGGGATCCGGCAGGACCTGGACAAGGTGCTGAAGCAGCGCAACGCCCTGCTGAAGTCCATGGCCGGCCGCTCGATGCGTCCCTCCGGCGGCGACGCCGACACCACGCTGTCCGCGTGGAACGAGCAACTCGCAGCCGTCGGTGCGGAACTGCTGCACGCCCGCCTCGACACGCTCGCCGACGTGCTGCCCCACGTCCAGCGCGCCTACGAAACCATCGCCCCCGTCAACAACCAGGTCCAGGCCACCTACAAGACCGGCCTGGACCTCGACGGCGTCGCCGACAGCGAGAACGTCCGCGCTGTCCTGCAGGAGCGGCTGCTGTCGTCCATGGAGGCGCGGCGCTCTGACGAGGTGACCCGGGGCGTGACGCTCGTGGGGCCGCAGCGCGACGACGTGGAGCTGTTCATCTGGGAGCTGCCCGCCAAGGGCTACGCCTCGCACGGCGAATGCTGGTCGATGGCCCTTGCCCTGCGGCTGGGCGGTTTCGCGCTCGTCCGCGACGACGGCACGGAACCCGTCCTGGTGCTGGACGACGTCTTCGCCGAGCTGGACACCTCCCGCCGCGACCGGTTGGCCGGTGCCATCGTCGACGCCGAGCAGGTGCTCATCACGGCCGCCGTGGGCGCCGATGTGCCGGGGTTCCCCTCCGAGCGGCGCTTCCGTGTGAACGCCGGAACGGTGGAGGAGGTGGTGGTGGGCGATGAGTGACCCCATGGAGCCAGCCGAGCCGGAGGGCGGCGAGGCCGAGGACTTCCCAACCGAACCCCACGACCCCACCGGCCTGGACCTCGCCAGCGAGATCGCACGCCAGACCGCCCGCAACGCCCCGTTGCTGCCACCTGTTCCGCCACCGAGATCGTCGATGAAACGACGCCGACCGGGCCGCTTCGAGGAGCAGCGCTCCGGTGCGCGCCCCGATGATCGCGACCCGCAGCCGCTCGGGAGCGTCCTGAACCAGGTCAGCAACCGGCGCGGATGGGTGAAGCGGATCTCGCTGTCCACCGTGCTGCGCAACTGGGCGGGCCTCGTCGGCGCGGACAATGCGGAGCACAGCCAGCCCGTGAACTTCGTCGACGGCGTCCTCACGGTCCAGTGTGACTCCACGTCGTGGGCCACGGGCATGAAGTTCTCCGCCGCCGCCCTTGTCGCCCGCCTCAACAAGGAACTGGGGGAGCAGACGGTGAAGCGGATCGACATCCGCGCCCCCAACCAGCGCAGCTGGAAGAAGGGCCCCCGTTCGGTCCGCGACGGCCGCGGCCCCCGCGACACCTACGGTTGACCGACAGCGTTGCGCGGGCAGGAGGCCGTTCTTCACCGGCCTCACCTCCCGAGTGCTCTGGCGAGCAGTTCGTGCCGACTCGACGTCAACGTCCTGGTAAAAATGGACTTCAGGTGATCCTGCACGGTGAAGTCGCTGATGGACATCAAACGGGCGAGGGTGCGGGTGTCGCACCCATCAGCGAGGTGTCCAAGAACGTCCGTCTCCCGGGCAGTCAACCCGTGGGCACGGGAGTAGAGGTCCAGGCGTTCCGTCGGTGAACTCGCCTCCATGGTCACCACGATGTCTCGTGCAGCCGCTGGCTCGGGACCTGCGAGACGGTCGGCCCGGAGGGTCAGCCAGGTGCCGACGTCGAGAAGGATCCTCGCCTGTGCCGGATGGTCATCGACAGCTGCTTCGATCGCGAGGAGTTGGGCAGCCACGTTGTAGGCGCTCGCCGGTATAGGACCTCGTCCCCCTTCGGGTGGGATCAGCGTGGCGAGCCAGGCGTCGGTTTGGGCAGTTCTGGATCGGATGATCAGCCCTGGGGACAGGATGAGCGCCGCTGGCCGCCGGTGTTGCGGGGAAGGGTCGGCCACCCGGAAGCCATCCGCCTGAAGCCTGCGGAGGCGGGAAGTGATGGCTGGCCGTACAGCGCTCAGGGCAGCAACCTCGTCGTCCGTGAAGCGGTCCTCGCGGCGCCACAGGTCCAGAAAACCCCACCAGCCGAATCGGTCGGTGAAGACCACGGAGGCCACATCGACGATACCGAGCGCCGCCAGGTATTCGCGCCACACGAGGCTCGACCCGGGACATCCACCGGTGGTCTGCTGCAGCGTCGCGCATCCACGCGCAGGTAGTCCGGTCCATCTGTTCACGGTAGTGAGGTACTTGAGACGGATCAGGGCCGGGAGGGACGAGAGGTCAGGCACCTCCGCCACGGGTGAACACCCGACGCTGGTGGTGGGGTCGGTGAGCAGGAATGCGTGGGCATCAAAAGGGATGCAGTCGTGGATCATGTCCAGGAGCCCTGCTCGGAGGCTGCGGTCATCCGGGGCGACGTCCGGCATCTGCTGCACCGCACGCGCCAGACGTTCAGCGGCTGCACGCACCCTCATCCAGTCAGCTTAGGCCGGGGGACCCCCAGATTCCCGGGATGGTCAGGGTCCGGGGCGTTGCCTATCGTGAAATCCAGGAACAACAGAGATCCCGGGAGGGGCCATGTCCACACTGCGTATCGAGCATTCCATCACCGACTTCACGACGTGGGACGAGGCGTTCGGGCGGTTTGCGCCACGGCGTCGTCAGGGTGGCGTGCTCGTCGAGCGGGTCCTGCAACCCATCGATGACCCGCATTACGTGCTGATAGATCTCGAGTTCGCCACAGTCGACGAGGCGCGCCGGTTCCAGACCTTCCTGGAGACCCACGTGTGGTCCGATCCGACGAACTCTCCCGGGCTCCGGGGGATCCCACGGTCGCGGATTGTTGACAGGGCCCCTGTGAGACCTGAGTGACCGGGGCGCCACCGACCAACCCCCCCGTTGGGGATGACAGACCGGGAAACCCGCCCTTGCCATGAGCTAATAGCGAGCTCTAATATTGGTCTGTTGTACGGTTCACGATGGTCACGAGCTGGGCCTCCCCAGCGCACAGGAGTCGAAGTACGCGACGACGCAGCACGCTACCGGGGGGGAAGCATGCGGGCCACTGAATATGCCGGAATCGTGTCGGGGCTGCTGTCCGCAGTCGATCCCCGAGTAGCCGGGCTGGTCCAGGCCGCCCGGACCCTCGACACCGCCGTCGACACCAACGCAGGCAGCATCGACGACGCGATCCGCGACTACCAGCAGCGGCTGGAAGCCATCAAGGATGACCTCATCGACCACGCCCTGGCCATGGTGCCCATCGAAGAACTGAAGAACGAGGCCAAGCAGACCGGCCTGCTGGATGCGTACCAACTGCACGCCGAGGCGCAGCTCGGCCCGCTGTTCGTGAGTGTGACGTCCCCGGCCGCGCGCCTGGCGGATCCGCGTGGCGGTTCGCTGATCGCCATCGGCCCCATGCCGCCGGACACGTTCCAGGCCAAGCTGGAAGCGGGTCCTGTGAAGGGCAATGGGGCGCTGCGGGTGACAGACACCGGTGTCGCCGGCGTCATCAGCGCCAGCATCGGTGTCATTGAGGTGGCTGCACTGGCCAGTCTCGCCCGCACCCCCGCCGAGGGCCCGTCCTTCCTGGCCGTCTTTGCCGCCGGTTTCACCCCGGGGCTGCAATTTGGTTTCGGGTTCCAGATCAGCCGGATCGGCGGGCTGGTGGGGGTGGAACGAGCCATCGACCGGGACGCGATGGCGGCGAAACTCCGCGAGGGCACGCTGGCGGCGGTGCTTTTCCCGCTGGACATCGGTCCCTCGGCCTCGGCCGCCCTGATAGCCGTCGACCAACTCTTCCCGCCGAGGGACGGCAGCGCGGTGATGGGGCCCACGTTCCGCCTCTCGTGGCTGGAGGTTGCCGGGGCGGGGTTCGCGTCCGTCGACCTGGCTGTACTGATCCAGCTGCCGGGACCGGTGATCGCCCTCGTCGGGTCGGTGCGTGCCGGGATCCCGGCGGTGGTGCAGATCCGTGCCGACATCCTGGGCGTCCTCGACTTTCCCGCCCGGACCGCGACGGTGGACGCGTCGCTCGTCAACAGTGGCGTGCTGGGGATCCTGACCATCTACGGCGACCTGGCTTTCGCCATCAGCTGGGGTGCGAACCCGTACACGGTTCTCTCCCTCGGCGGCTTCTACCCCGGTTTCTCGCCCGAGCCCGCGAAGATCCGGCCTCTGAACCGACTCGGCATGGCGCTGGACGTGCCGCTGCCGGGCCTGACGTTCAGGGCGGAGGGCTATCTCGCTGCCACATCCAACACCCTGCAGTTCGGTGGCCGGCTGGAGGTGGGTATCGACGCGGGCATTGCCTCGGCGTCGGGCTACCTCGGGCTCGACGCCATCATCCAGTTCACGCCGTTCCACATCAACGCTGATGTGGTGGGTGGACTGGAAGTGAAATTCCTCGGCCACACCTTCGCAGGGGTCCGGTTCGAGGGACAACTCGACGGGCCCGGACCCGTGACGATTCACGGCAGGATCACCGTCGAAACGTTCCTGAAGGACTTCGACTGGGAACACACGTTCGTGTTCGGCGAACCGGAGAGCCCACCCGCGATCCCTCCGCGCCGCGCCGTGGACGTTCTGGTGGCGGAGGAGTTCGCCCCCACCAACCTCCGGGCCATCGGGGGGATCGATCGCTCCGTGGTGCTGTCGACGCCTGACCGCCAGGGTGACTTCGCGGTGATCGCTCCCTTGTCCGGTCTGATCTGGACGCAGCATCGCGTTCCCCTGGGCCTGCCGGTGGATCGGGTGGACGGTACGCCGCTCGGCACCCGGCAGACGGTGACGGCCACGGCGCCCGGCCAGAGCGGCGTGGAACGCGACCGCTTTGCCCCCGGTTCCTTCATCACCCTGACGAGGGCGCAGGCACTTGCCAGCCCGACGTACGACCTCCTCGATGCCGGCGTACAGGTGAGTGCTGGAGCCATGGTCCCCGGGCCGGACAAGGACTGCTCCTCGGCACCCGAGATCCTGCGGAAGGTGCGCGGTGAATTCACGTTCAGCTCACTCGCCCTGCTGCTGATGGCCTTTCCGTTCCCTGAAGGCGTCCTGGGGATGGTGGCCGAGCGTGACCGCCCCGCCGTCATGGCGGATGTGGATGTGCGCGTGACGGTGACGCCGCCCCCCTGGGTCACCACCGTCGACGGAGCCGAACACAGCTCCGCGACTGCCGCGATCTGCCGCTCCATCATCGTGGGCGGCGCCGCCCTGGCCGCAGCGGATGCCGCCCGTCCCGTCGCTCTGGGAGGGCTGTAGCCATGACCGAAACGTTCTTCGCCTGGCAGCGTTCGGGGGTGAGCGCCCTCGCGGGTCCTTCGTACGCCGGGGGTCGCATGCAGGGCGAGCTCGTCGTCACACTGAACGACGGCGCCGCCCGGGACGGGTCGGCTCCGTTCCTGTTCGCAGGACCCCAGGATGTCCGATCCCTGCAGGCCGGCGTCATCGTGGGTCGCAAGCCGGCGCCCGGGACGCTCGATGCAGAGATCACTCGCGT